>NZ_JBLUPW010000016.1:0-110969 GCF_048068175.1 Pseudomonas sp. NY15356
ACGATGCATCGCCGATGGTAGTGTGGGGCTTCCCCATGTGAGAGTAGGTCATCGTCAAGATTCATTTCGCAAAACCCCTATCTGCGCGAGCAGGTAGGGGTTTTGTCTTTCCGGTCACCGGAGCTGTGGGAGCGGTATAAGGGCTGCGCCTACATAAGGTGGGTTACCGTTATGGCTATCTCCCACAATTCGAGTCAGAACACTAGAATAGAGCCCATTCCTCCATTCAGACGTCTGATATGCCCAACCCCCCCGACTCCGAAGCGCTGGCTCAGTTGCCGCTGGAAAAGCTCGTTGCCTGCCATGAGTGCGACCTGCTGATGCGCAAGCCAACGTTGCAGAATGACGAAAAGGCGCATTGCCCCCGGTGCGGTTACGAGCTCTATGCTCACCGCCATAACGTGGTCAACCGCAGCCTGGCCCTGGTGATCACTGCACTGTTGCTTTATGTGCCCGCCAACTTCCTGCCCATCATGCAGCTGCACCTGCTTGGCCAGACCTCCGACGACACTGTCTGGAGCGGTGTGCTGGGCCTGTACAACTCGCAAATGCGTGGTGTTTCCGTGGTGGTGTTCCTGTGCAGCATGGCGATTCCGTTGCTCAAGCTGCTCTGCCAGTTGCTGGTATTGCTGAGCATCCGCCTGGATATCGGGCGCAGCCATGGCCTGCTCTTCTATCGTGTCTATCACCACCTGCGTGATTGGGGCATGCTCGAGGTGTATTTCATGGGGGTTCTGGTTGCGATCGTCAAACTGGTCGACCTGGCTGAACTAACCATAGGGCTTGGCCTGTTCTGTTTCATCAGCCTGTTGCTGGTTCAGGTGTGGCTGGAAGTCGTGATGTCGCCACACCAGATCTGGAGTGCACTGTCGGGGGAGGATGAGCATGCGAGCGCTTGATGCAGGCATCCTGGTCTGCAATGAATGCCATGAACTCAACCGCCAGGAACCTGGTAGTGATTCGCAGACCTGCACCCGCTGCGGGGCGATCGTGCATGCGCGTCGGCCTAACAGCATCGTGCGTACGTGGGCGTTGCTCATTACGGCGACCATTCTCTACATCCCTGCCAACGTCTTGCCGATCATGACGGTGAGTGCGTTGGGGCAGGGCAGCCCGGACACAATCATGTCCGGCGTCATCACCCTGCTCAAGCACGGCATGCTGCCCATTGCTGCCGTAGTGTTCATCGCCAGTATCCTGGTGCCGACGTTCAAGTTGGTCGGTATCGGGCTGCTGCTTTATTCGGTGCAGCGGCACCAGCCCCTGTCGGCCCGGCAGAGGATATTGATGTACCGCTTCATCGAATTCATCGGGCGCTGGTCCATGCTGGATATTTTCGTCATTGCCATCCTGGTGGCAGTGGTGAATTTCGGCCGCATCGCCAGCGTCGAAGCCAACCTGGGCGCCGTCGCTTTCGCCTCTGTGGTGATCTTGACGATGCTCGCTGCTTTAACTTTCGATCCCCGACTGATCTGGGATAACACGGAGTCGGATGACGACCATGAGTGACATGCCTACGGCTAAAACCCGACCAGCCTCGAACTGGTCGGCCATCTGGATCCTGCCGCTGATCGCATTGATGATCGGCGGTTGGCTGGCCTGGCAGGCCTATCGTGATTCGGGGGTGGATATCCAGGTGCGTTTCCTGTCCGGTGAAGGCATCGTCGCCAACAAGACCGAAGTCATCTACAAAGGCATGTCGGTCGGCAAGGTGAAGACCTTGGTGCTCGATGCGGAGGGCAGTAACACCGGTGTCATCGCCACCATCGAAATGAACAAGGCCGCCGAGCCGCACCTGACCACTGGTACGCGCTTCTGGCTGGTCAAGCCCAGCGTCAGCCTGGCGGGCATCTCCGGTCTGGAAACCCTGGTATCCGGCAACTACATCGCCGTCAGCCCTGGTGAGGGTGAGAAGACCAAGCGCTTCACGGCCTTGTCGGAGGCGCCACCGCTGTCTGACACCGAGCCGGGCCTGCACCTGACCCTCAAGGCGGATCGCCTGGGGTCGCTCAACCGCGACAGTCCTGTCTTCTACAAGCAGATCAAAGTCGGCCGGGTGAAGAGCTACCGCCTCTCCGAAGACCAGGATACCGTTGAGATCAAAATCTTCATCGAACCTGCCTACGCCAACCTGGTGCGCAAGCACACGCGTTTCTGGAATGCCAGCGGCATCAGCATCGATGCCGACCTGTCGGGCGTGAAGCTGCGCAGCGAGTCCCTGGCCAGCATCGTGGCCGGTGGCATCGCCTTCGCGACCCCCGAGCACCGCCAGGACAGCCCGCCGACCGATCCGACCCTGCCGTTCCGCCTGTACGAAGACTTCGACGCGGCCCAGGCCGGCATTCGGATCAAGGTCAAGCTGGCGGACTACGAGGGGCTGCAGGCCGGTCGTACGCCGGTCATGTACAAAGGTATTCAGGTCGGCTCGCTCAAGACCATGAAGATCGCCGATGATCTGAGCAGCGCCACGGCCGAGTTGACCCTGGACCCGCTGGCCGAAGACTACCTCGTCGAAGGCACGCAGTTCTGGGTGGTCAAACCGTCCATTTCGCTGGCGGGTATCACTGGCCTGGAAGCCCTGGTCAAAGGTAACTACATTGCCATCCGCCCGGGCGAGAAGGGCGCCAAGCCCCTGCGTGAGTTCGAGGCGCGTGCCAAGGCACCGCCGCTGGACCTCAAGGCGCCGGGCCTGCACATGGTGTTGTTCGCCGAAAACCTCGGCTCGCTCGAAGTCGGCAGCCCGGTGATGTATCGCCAGGTCAAGGTCGGTAGCGTGCAGAGCTACCAGTTCGCCCGCAACAGCAAGCGGATCCTGATCGGCGTGCATATCGAGAAGGAATACGCCAATCTGGTCAACGGCTCGTCACGGTTCTGGAACGCCAGCGGCATCACCCTCTCTGGTGACCTGTCAGGGATCAAGGTCAAGAGTGAGTCGTTGCAGACGCTTATGGCCGGTGGTATTGCCTTCGACACGCCGAAGCCGGATGTGCCCCTCAAGCGCCACATTCCACGTTTCCGCCTTCACGAGAACCAGGAAGCCGCCGACCGTGCCGGTACCCTGATCACCATTCGCGTCGATCGCGCCGATGGCCTCAAGCCGGGTACGGCGATTCGCTTCCGCGGCCTGGATGTGGGCAGCGTCGAGAGTGTCGACCTGACCGCTGACCTGCAGGCCGTGCTGCTGCGGGCGCGCATCACCCAGGCGCAGGCGCGCATCGCCCGTGCCGGCACCCAGTTCTGGGTGGTCAAGCCTGCCTTCGGCCTGGTACGTACCGAAAACCTCGACACCCTGGTGGGAGGGCAATATCTGGAAGTCTTGCCAGCCATCAAGGACAAGGGGCCCCAGCATGACTTCATCGCCTTGCCCGAAGCCCCCGAGGTGGCCGGCCCGGTGGTCGGGCTGCCGCTGACCCTCAGTGCGCCCCGGCGTGGTTCGATCAAGCCAGGCGTACCGGTGACCTATCGCGAGGTCACAGTCGGCAAGGTCACTGGCTTCGAGTTGGGGCAAACGGCAGACCGTGTGCTGATCCACATCCTCATTGAGCCTCGTTATGCGGCCCTGGTGCGCGGCGGCAGCCGTTTCTGGAACAGCAGTGGCTTCGGCTTCGACTGGGGCCTGTTCAAGGGTGCCACGGTGCGTACCGAGTCGCTGGAGACGTTGATCGATGGCGGTATCGCCTTCGCCACGCCGGAAGGCGAGCAGATGGGCAACCCGGCCCGGCCGCAGCAGACCTTCGCCTTGTTCGACAAGCCCGAGGATGAGTGGCTGAAATGGGCGCCGAAGATCCAGGTCGGCAAGTAAGCGTAGAGGGCCGCTATGCGGCCCTTTTTACTGGACGGCTTTTCCTGTGTAGGAGCGGGCGTGAATGCGCCCCAAATCGCAGGCAATAAAAAACCGACCCTAGGGTCGGTTTTTCGACAAGCGCGTCGCTTAGGCAGCTGCAGCTTCTTTCAGTGCCTTGATGTGGCCATTCAGACGGCCTTTGTGGCGAGCAGCCTTGTTCTTGTGGATGATGCCCTTGTCGGCCATACGGTCGATTACAGGCACAGCCAGGATGTAGGCGGCTTGCGCTTTTTCGGCGTCTTTTGCGTCGATGGCCTTGACTACATTCTTGATGTAGGTGCGGACCATGGAACGCAGGCTGGCGTTGTGGCTGCGACGCTTCTCAGCCTGTTTTGCACGTTTCTTGGCGGAAGGTGTGTTGGCCACCGTCGAGCTCCTCGAAAGACTTTAGGTAAATAGCAAACAAAATAGGCCGCGAATCATGCCGATCAGTCGAACGGTTGTCAAGGCCACCTTGAGGGATCCGCCGAGCGGTGCGCAAGCGAGAAGGAAGGATTTCTTTCTGCGCAGCGACCTGTAAACTCGGGAGTTTTGGCTTCCCCGTCAAAAGGCGCGGAAGTATCGCATATTCGGGCGCTTTCTGGCAGCGCCCTCCGTCTCAGGCGCGAATTTTTTCCATGAACCTGCTCAAATCCCTGGCCGCCGTCAGCTCCATCACCATGATTTCCCGGGTGCTCGGGTTCATACGCGATACCATCCTGGCCCGTGTATTCGGCGCCGGCATCGCCACCGATGCCTTCTTCATCGCCTTCAAGCTGCCCAACCTGCTGCGGCGCATCTTCGCCGAAGGGGCCTTCTCCCAGGCGTTCGTACCGATCCTGGCTGAGTACAAGACCCAGCAGGGCGAGGAGGCCACCCGAACCTTCATCGCCTACATCAGCGGCCTGCTGACCCTGGTCCTGGCCGTGGTCACGGCCTTGGGCATCCTCGCCGCGCCCTGGATCGTCTGGGTGACGGCCCCCGGTTTCGTCGACAGTGCCGAGCGCTACGAGCTGACCACGGCCCTGCTGCGGGTGACCTTTCCTTATATATTGCTGATTTCGTTGTCTTCGCTGGTAGGCGCGATCCTCAATACCTGGAACCGCTTTTCCGTCCCCGCGTTCACACCGACCCTGCTGAACGTGGCGATGATCGCCTTTGCCGTGCTGCTCACACCTTACTTCGACCCGCCGATCATGGCCCTGGCCTGGGGCGTGCTGGCCGGGGGCCTGGCGCAGCTGCTGTACCAACTGCCGGCGCTGAAGAAGATAGGCATGCTCGTGCTGCCGCGCGTGAGCCTGCGCGACACCGGCGTCTGGCGGGTGCTCAAACAGATGCTGCCGGCGATCCTCGGTGTGTCCGTCAGCCAGATCTCGCTGATCATCAACACCATCTTCGCGTCGTTCCTGGTAGCAGGTTCGGTCTCGTGGATGTACTACGCCGACCGTCTCATGGAGCTGCCCTCGGGCGTGCTGGGCGTGGCCCTGGGCACCATCCTGCTGCCAACCCTGGCCAAGACTTACGCCAACCGTGATCGCCACGAGTATTCGCGGATCCTCGACTGGGGCCTGCGCCTGTGCTTCCTGCTCGTATTGCCTTGCACCCTGGCCCTGGCGATCCTCGCCGAACCGCTGACCGTGGCGTTGTTCCAGTACGGCAAGTTCACTGCGTTCGATGCGGCCATGACCCAGCGAGCGCTGATCGCCTATTCCGTCGGCCTGCTGGCGATCATCCTGGTCAAGGTACTGGCACCGGGCTTCTATGCGCAGCAGAATATCCGCACGCCCGTGAAGATCGCGATCTTCACCCTGGTCTGCACGCAGTTGCTCAACCTGGCGCTCATCGGGCCGCTGCAGCATGCCGGGCTTGCCTTGGCCATCAGCCTCGGCGCCTGCCTCAATGCCGGCCTGTTGTACTGGAAGCTGCGCAGCCAGCAGCTGTTCCAGCCGCAGCCGGGCTGGACGATGTTCCTGCTCAAGCTGCTGCTGGCGGTTGCCTTGATGTCCGGCGTGCTGTTGGCCGGCATGCATTACCTGCCGGCCTGGGAGCAGGGGGGCATGCCTGAGCGGTTCTTGCGCCTGGGGGCGTTGATCCTGGCGGGTGTGGTGACCTACTTCGGTTGCCTGTACCTGTGCGGTTTCCGGCCCCGGCATTTCGCTCGCAAGGCCTTGCATTGAGGCCGATGGCGGGTCAGGCGTCGGTTTTTCGTATTCAACGCCGCCCTGTGGCGCTGCTGCCTGTCACCGGCGCCCGGGTGTGGTTATAATCGGCCACTTTATGAGCAAGAAGCGCGTTATGCAGCTGGTTCGAGGTCTTCACAACCTGCGCCCCGAGCACCGGGGCTGTGTCGCCACTATTGGCAACTTCGACGGGGTTCACCGTGGCCACCAGGCAATCCTGGCGCGCCTGCGTGAGCGTGGGCAGGCACTTGGCCTGCCGACTTGCGTGGTGATCTTCGAGCCGCAGCCGCGCGAATACTTCGCCCCCGACACTGCACCGGCACGCCTGGCGCGCCTGCGCGACAAGGTCGAGCTGCTGGCCGCCGAAGGCATCGACCGGGTCCTGTGCCTGGCCTTCAACCAGCGCCTGAGCACGCTCAGTGCCGACGAGTTCGTCAAGGCGATCCTGGTCGATGGCCTGGGCGTGCGCCACCTCGAGGTAGGGGATGACTTCCGTTTCGGCTGTGACCGCGCGGGCGACTTTGCCTTCCTGGTCGAGGCCGGCAAGCACTACGGTTTCTCCGTCGAGGCCGCCAACACTGTGATTCAGGACGGCCTGCGCGTCAGCAGCACCGAAGTGCGCAAGGCGCTGGCCGATGGCGACTTCGAGCTGGCCGAGCACCTGCTGGGCCGCCCATACCGTATTACCGGGCGTGTGCTGCACGGGCAGAAGCTGGCCCGCCAGCTCGGCACGCCGACTGCCAACATCCAGCTCAAGCGCCGCCGCGTGCCGCTGTCCGGGGTCTACCTGGCCAGCATCGAGATCGACGGCAAGGCCTGGCCGGGTGTCGGCAACATCGGGGTGCGCCCCACCGTCGCTGGCGACGGCCGGCCGCACCTCGAGATTCATCTACTGGACTATGCCGGCGATCTCTATGGCCGGCGCCTGACGGTGGAATTCCACCACAAGCTGCGCGAGGAGCAGCGTTTCGCCTCCCTGGAGGCGCTGAAGTCGGCGATCGACGCGGACATCGCCGCCGCACGTGCCCACTGGCACGCTCAACCGCTAACGAAGAGCCTGAAATGACCGACTACAAAGCCACGCTAAACCTTCCGGACACCGCCTTCCCGATGAAGGCCGGCCTGCCTCAGCGCGAACCGCAGATCCTGCAGCGCTGGGACAGCATTGGCCTGTACCAGAAGCTGCGCGAAATTGGCAAGGATCGTCCGAAGTTCGTCCTGCACGACGGCCCGCCCTACGCCAACGGCAAGATCCACATCGGTCATGCGCTGAACAAGATCCTCAAGGACATGATCGTCCGCTCCAAGACCCTGTCGGGCTTCGACGCGCCCTATGTACCGGGCTGGGACTGCCACGGCCTGCCGATCGAGCACAAGGTCGAGGTCACCCACGGCAAGCACCTGACTGCCGACCGCACCCGCGAGCTGTGCCGCGAATATGCCGCCGAGCAGATCGAAGGGCAGAAGACCGAGTTCATCCGCCTGGGCGTGTTGGGTGATTGGAACAATCCCTACAAGACCATGGACTTCGCCAACGAGGCCGGTGAAATCCGCGCCCTGGCCGAAATGGTCAAGCAAGGCTTCGTGTTCAAGGGCCTCAAGCCCGTGAACTGGTGCTTCGATTGCGGTTCGGCCCTGGCCGAGGCCGAGGTCGAGTACGCCGACAAGAAGTCCCAGACCATCGACGTGGCTTTCCCGGTCGCCGACGAGGCCAAGCTGGCCGCGGCCTTCGGCCTGGCCTCGCTGGCCAAGCCCGCCGCCATCGTGATCTGGACCACCACCCCTTGGACCATCCCGGCCAACCAGGCGCTGAACATCCACCCGGAGTTCAGCTATGCACTGGTCGACACCGGCGAGCGCCTGCTGGTACTGGCTGAAGAGCTGGTCGAGTCGTGCCTCAAGCGCTACAACCTGGAAGGCTCGGTGCTGGCCACCGCCCCGGGCTCCGCGCTGGAGCTGATCAACTTCCGCCACCCGTTCTACGACCGCCTGTCGCCCATCTACCTGGCCGACTACGTCGAGCTGGGCGCCGGTACCGGCGTTGTCCATTCCTCGCCCGCCTATGGTGAAGACGACTTCGTCACCTGCAAGCGCTACGGCATGGTCAACGACGACATCCTCACCCCGGTGCAGAGCAACGGCGTGTATGTCGATTCGCTGCCGTTCTTCGGCGGCCAGTTCATCTGGAAGGCCAACCCGGCCATCGTCGACAAGCTCAGCGAAGTCGGTGCGCTGATGCACACCGAGACCATCAGCCACAGCTACATGCACTGCTGGCGCCACAAGACCCCGCTGATCTACCGCGCCACAGCCCAGTGGTTCGTCGGCATGGACAAGCAGCCCAACACCGGCGAGCCGCTGCGCGAGCGTGCCCTCAAGGCCATCGAACAGACCAAGTTCGTCCCGTCCTGGGGCCAGGCGCGCCTGCACGCGATGATCGCCAACCGCCCCGACTGGTGCATCTCGCGCCAGCGTAACTGGGGTGTGCCGATTCCGTTCTTCCTCGACAAGCAGACCGGCGAGCTGCACCCGCGCACCGTCGAGCTGATGGAAGAAGTCGCCAAGCGTGTCGAGAAGGAAGGCATCGAGGCCTGGTTCAAGCTCGACGCCGCCGAACTGCTCGGTGAAGAAGCCGGCCAGTACGACAAGATCAGCGACACTCTGGACGTGTGGTTCGACTCCGGCACCACCCACTGGCACGTGCTGCGTGGCTCCCACGACATCGGCCACGCCACTGGCCCGCGCGCCGACCTGTACCTGGAAGGTTCTGACCAGCATCGCGGCTGGTTCCACTCCTCCCTGTTGACCGGTTGTGCCATCGACAATCACGCGCCGTACCGCGAGCTGCTGACCCACGGCTTCACCGTGGACGAGAGCGGCCGCAAGATGTCCAAGTCGCTGGGCAATACCATCGAGCCGCAGAAGGTCAACGATACCCTGGGTGCCGACATCCTGCGTCTGTGGGTTTCGGCCACCGACTATTCCGGCGAAATGGCCGTTTCCGAGCAGATCCTGCAGCGCAGCGCCGACGCCTACCGTCGTATCCGCAATACCGCGCGCTTCCTGCTGTCGAACCTGTCCGGCTTCGACCCGGCCCGCGACCTGCTGCCGGCCGACGATATGCTGGCCCTGGACCGCTGGGCCGTCGATCGCACCCTGCTGCTGCAGCGCGAGCTGGAGGAGCACTACAGCGAGTACCGTTTCTGGAACGTCTACTCCAAAGTGCACAACTTCTGTGTCCAGGAGCTGGGTGGCTTCTACCTCGACATCATCAAGGACCGCCAGTACACCACCGGCGCCAACAGCGTCGCCCGTCGTTCCTGCCAGACCGCGCTGTACCACATCAGTGAAGCGCTGGTGCGCTGGATCGCGCCGATCCTGGCGTTCACCGCCGACGAAATCTGGCAGTACCTGCCGGGCGAGCGTAACGAGTCGGTCATGCTCAACACCTGGTACCAGGGCCTGTCCGAGCTGCCTGAGGGCTTCGAGCTGGATCGCGCCTACTGGGACCGCGTCATGGCCGTCAAGGCCGCGGTCAACAAGGAACTGGAGAACCAGCGCGCCGCCAAGGCCATCGGTGGCAACCTGCAGGCCGAAGTCACCCTGTTCGCCGAAGAGGGCCTGAGCGCCGACCTGGCCAAGCTGGGTGACGAGCTGCGCTTCGTGCTGATCACCTCGGCGGCCAGTGTGGTGCCGTTCGTCCAGGCGCCGGCCGATGCCGTGACAACCGAAGTCGAAGGCCTCAAGCTGAAGGTCGTCAAATCCGGCCATGCCAAGTGCGGCCGTTGCTGGCACTTCCGTGCCGACGTCGGCAGCCATCCGGAGCACCCGGAAATCTGCAGCCGCTGCGTAGACAACCTCAGCGGTACCGGTGAGGTGCGCCACTATGCCTAACCTTGCAGCGGGGCGCTTCGGGCGCCTTGCCTGGCTCTGGCTGAGCCTGGTGGTACTGGTCCTGGACCAGGCCACCAAGGTCTACTTCGAAGGGGCCTTGAGCCTGTACCAGCAGATCGTGGTTATCCCCGACTACTTCAGCTGGACCCTGGCCTACAACACCGGCGCTGCGTTCAGCTTCCTCGCCGACAGCTCCGGCTGGCAGCGCTGGCTGTTCGCCCTGATCGCTCTGGTGGTCAGCGCCGTGCTGGTGGTCTGGCTCAAGCGCCTGGGGCGCGGTGAGACCTGGTTGGCCGTTGCCCTGGCGCTGGTGCTTGGCGGTGCGCTGGGCAACTTGTACGACCGTATCGTGCTGGGCCACGTGGTCGACTTCATCCTGGTGCACTGGCAGAACCGTTGGTATTTCCCGGCCTTCAACCTGGCCGACAGCGCAATCACCGTCGGTGCGGTGATGCTGGCGCTGGATATGTTCAAGAGCAAGAAGTCCGGAGAACCTGTCCATGACTGAGACCCGTATCGGCCAGAACACCGAAGTTACCCTGCACTTCGCGTTGCATCTGGAAAACGGCGACACCGTCGACAGCACCTTCGACAAGTCGCCGGCCACCTTCAAGGTCGGCGACGGCAACCTGTTGCCAGGTTTCGAGAATGCGCTGTTCGGCTTCAAGGCTGGTGACAAGCGCACCCTGACCATCGCCCCGGAGAACGCCTTCGGCCAGCCGAACCCGCAGAACGTGCAGGTCATGCCACGTTCGCAATTCACCGACATGGAATTGTCCGAAGGCCTGCTGGTGATCTTCAATGACGCCGCCAACGCCGAGTTGCCCGGTGTGGTCAAGGCATTCGACGACGCCCAGGTGACCATCGACTTCAATCACCCACTGGCCGGCAAGACCCTGACCTTCGAGGTGGAAATCCTCAAGGTCAAGGCCCTGTGAGCCTGGAGCCGAGCATGCAAATCAAACTCGCCAACCCTCGCGGCTTTTGCGCCGGGGTGGACCGGGCGATCGAGATCGTCAACCGCGCCCTGGAAGTCTTCGGCCCGCCGATCTATGTGCGCCACGAAGTGGTGCACAACAAGTTCGTGGTCGAGGACCTGCGCAATCGTGGCGCCATCTTCGTCGAAGAGCTCGACCAGGTGCCGGACGACGTCATCGTCATCTTCAGCGCCCATGGCGTTTCCCAGGCCGTGCGCCAGGAAGCTGCAGGCCGTGGTCTGAAAGTATTCGACGCCACCTGCCCGCTGGTGACCAAGGTGCACATCGAAGTGGCCAAGTACAGCCGCGACGGCAAGGAGTGCATCCTCATCGGCCATGCCGGGCACCCGGAAGTCGAAGGCACCATGGGCCAGTACGACGCCAGCAATGGCGGCGCCATTTACCTGGTGGAAGACGAGGAAGACGTCGCCAAGCTTGAGGTCCGCGACCCGCAGAACCTGGCCTTCGTCACCCAGACCACGCTGTCGATGGACGATACCAGCCGCGTCATCGATGCCCTGCGCGAGCGCTTCCCGAACATCGGCGGCCCGCGCAAGGATGACATCTGCTACGCCACCCAGAACCGCCAGGATGCGGTCAAGCAACTGGCCGGTGAGTGCGACGTGGTTCTGGTGGTCGGCAGCCCCAACAGCTCCAACTCCAACCGCCTGCGTGAGCTGGCCGAGCGCATGGGCACCCCGGCCTACCTGATCGACGGCGCCGAGGACATGCAGCAAGGCTGGTTCGACGGCGTCGCTCGCATCGGCATCACCGCTGGCGCTTCGGCCCCCGAGGTGCTGGTGCGTGGTGTCATCGAACAGCTGCGCGCCTGGGGCGCCACCGGTGCCGAAGAGCTCGATGGCCGCGAAGAGAACATCACGTTCTCCATGCCCAAGGAACTGCGGGTTCGCTCGCTGATCTGATCAGGCACCTGCGCACCGTGACGGCTCGTTCGACATGGTGCGCAGGTCGACCCTGCCGCTGGGGGCCAGCACTATCCAGTAACGACTTGCCTGCGCCGTGCGGCGGCAAATCTCCAGTGTTCCGCCCAGGAACCCACCGTTGCCTCGCAGCGGTACGCCCAATCCACTGAACTTCACTTCCTTGCCCAGGTTGCTGGCGATACTCAACTTGCGCGCCAGGCGTTGCTCGCGCAGCGATTGGTTGTTATGCGCCAAGCGTGTTCGCCATCCCTTGCCCCAATCACCCTCCAAGGGTTCAACCAACACCGTTTGTTGCTGCAGCAAAGCGTGGCTGCGTGCGCTGCGCAGGGCCTGTGCCAGGTCCCGGGCTGCAGAGGCGCGGTGTAGGTCGTCACTGAGCTGGTTGTAGGCCGGTAGCCCTACGTTTGCCAGAAGGCTGGCCAATGCCAGCGCGCACATCATTTGTATCAGTGTTACGCCACGTTGCTTCACCGTGCATTCCTCCCTGGAAGTGCTTCGCTGTAGCTTCAAGGCCGGTGGGCGGAGCGTCCAGTCGGCCAGGTCGAAGTGAAGAGGCAGGAAATTTCCCGGAGGGATGAATGGACGCGAAGGAGCGCGGCATGACGCTGCTGGAAGTGGTGTTGACGATCGTGGTACTGGCGCTTGGCTTGTTTGCCGCGGCGGCCCAGCAAATGCGTGGTTTGCAGGCGCTTGATGACGCGCGGCGCGAGACCCAGGCAGTGTTCCTGGCGCAAGGGTTGTTGGAGCGGAGTAGGGCCGCGGGCACCTTGGCGCCTGGCGAGAGGGCCGCCTGGCAAGGTCGGCTCGACCAGCTCCTGGGGGCTTCGGCGCAAGGGCGCGTAACGGAGGCCGGCCACGCCTTGGTGGTTGAGGTCCATCAAGCAGGCCAGTTATTAACCAGCCTGCAGGCCAGGGCATGGCCATGAACCGCTGCCAGGCCGGCTTCGGTTTGCTCGAAGCCCTGCTGGCGCTGGCGATCGGGTTGATGTTGCTGGGGGCGGCGAGTCAGCTGTTCGTCTCGGCCTACCACGCCTGGCAAGTGCAGTCTGTCGCCGTACGCTTGCAGGACGATGCCCGCCTAGCACTGCAACGGATGGCCCAGGACATCCGTATGGCCGGCATGTTCGGCTGCCTGCGCCAGGATGCCATCGTTTTTGAAAGCCAGGCCGCTGCCGAGGCGTTCGCCCAGCCATTGCAGATCACCCTGTCCGGGAATGGACGCCTCGAGAGCCTGGGGTTGGTCGGTGAGCAGTTGCCTGGTACCGGGCGGCAGCCTGACTGGGTGTTGCTTACGGACTGCCTGAGCTGGGCAGAGGTCAGGCATCGACCCCTACCGGGCAGCGGGGCGGCACTGGTGGTTCCTATCCAGCGCGTCACCTACCAATTGCATGGCGATACCTTGAGGCTTGGGCGCGCGGGCCAGGCACAAGCCTTGATCGACCGGGTGCGTGACCTGCGCGTGGTCCTGGTGCCAACCCACCAAGGTGGCCGGGTCGATCTGCAGCTCACGCTGTTCGATCCGCAACACCAGGTCGAGCTGCGGCACGAGGTGAGCGTTGCCCTGCGTAACGGGGAGCCCGACGTATGAAGCGTCAACGTGGCATCGCTCTTTTGACGGGGCTGGTGCTCAGCCTGTTGGCCGGGTTGCTGGCCGCCTCGGCCCTGCGCGACGCCTTGGTGCAGGCCTATATGGCCGGGCAGTTACGGGCCAGTGCCCAGGCCCTGGAGCAGGCCGAAGCTGTGTTGCTGGAGGGCAGGGCGCGGTTGTTGCTGGCACCACCAGGGCCGTGCCAGCGCTGTCGGCCACCTGCCGATGCCCATGACGTGCAGGGCGGGGAACCTGGCTGGCAATCCGCTGAGCAAGGGTTCTTCCTGTTGCAGAACCTGGGCGAAAGCACCCTGGTCGCGCACCTGCCCGACGGCGCCCGGGCGCGCCTGTATCGGGTGACCGCCGTCAGCCGCCAGCAGCAGGCGCGGCACGTGCTGGAGGCGGTCTATGCCCTGCAGCCGGGGCCGAACGCCCCACTTCGGCGCATCCTGTGGCGCCAACGCTTGAGGGAGCCATGACATGCAGCGAGGCCTGAGCCTGATCGAATTGTTGATTGTCGTGGCCGTCAGCGGCATTCTGGCAGCCATTGCCTACCCCAGTTACAGCGACCAGCTCAGGCGTGCCGCGCGAAGTGAAGTGGTTGGCCTGCTGCAGGACGCAGCCCTGCGCCTGGAGCGCCACCGTGCGCGCACGGGCCAATACGCAGGTTCCGACCCTCAGTTACCGCCATTGCCTGCCGGCACCCGCTACTACAGCGTACAGGTGCAACGCGATGACGACAGCTTCCGCCTGCTCGCCAGGCGCCAGCCCGATGGGCTGATGGCCGACGACCACTGCGGCGACTATCAGCTTGACCATGCCGGCGCGCGTGACAACCCAGGCGCAGGTGCGACGGCCGAAGGTTGCTGGGGTTATTGAAGGCCCGGTTCATATTTCAGGTAGTGGAACGACAGATGAGCAAGCAAGTAGTGATTGTCGGCGGCGGCGTGATCGGCCTGTTGACTGCGTTCAACCTCGCGCCGAAGCTCGACCGGGTGGTGGTCTGCGACCAGGGCGAAGTAGGGCGCGAGTCGTCCTGGGCCGGCGGAGGTATCGTCTCGCCGCTCTACCCTTGGCGCTACAGCCCGGCGGTGACCGCGCTGGCGCACTGGTCCCAGGACTTCTACCCGCAGTTGGGCGAGCGGCTGTTCGCCACGACCGGGATCGATCCTGAAGTACACACCACGGGCCTGTACTGGCTGGACCTGGACGACGAAGCCCAAGCCCTGGCATGGGCTGAGCGCGAGCAGCGGCCGCTGAGCGCCGTGGACATCTCGGCGGCCTACGATGCCGTGCCGGTTCTCGGCCCCGGCTTCAAGCGCGCCATCTACATGGCAGGCGTGGCCAATGTGCGCAATCCGCGGCTGGTCAAATCGCTCAAGGCTGCCTTGCAGGCCCTGCCCAACGTGACCCTGCGCGAGCACTGCGCGGTCACCGGGTTCCGGCAGGAGCAGGGGCGTGTAACCGGTGTGCAGACTGCCCAAGGTGTGCTGGAAGCCGATGACGTGGTGCTCAGCGCTGGCGCCTGGAGCGGCGACCTGCTCAAGACCCTGGGGCTGGCGTTGCCGGTCGAGCCGGTCAAGGGGCAGATGATCCTGTTCAAATGCGCCGAAGACTTCCTGCCGAGCATGGTATTGGCCAAGGGGCGCTACGCCATTCCGCGTCGCGACGGGCATATCCTGGTCGGCAGCACCCTGGAGCATGCCGGCTACGACAAGACGCCCACCGGCGAGGCACTGGAGAGCCTCAAGGCATCCGCGGTGGAGCTTCTGCCCGCCTTGGCCGATGCCACGGTGGTGGCGCACTGGGCAGGCCTTCGCCCAGGGTCGCCCGAGGGCATCCCCTATATCGGGCGCGTGCCGGGGCACGATGGGCTGTGGTTGAACTGCGGGCATTACCGCAACGGGCTGGTGCTGGCGCCGGCATCATGCCAGCTGTTCACTGACCTGCTGAGCGGCCGCGAGCCGATCATCGACCCGGCGCCTTATGCGCCAGGTCCGCGTCTGGTCGCGTGATGTAAGAGCGGGTAAACCCGCGCCCACACAATAACCTCTGGGAGCGGGCCACCCCCGAAACATCAACGCTGCGAGCCGGGCCCTTGCTCCAGGTGCGCCTGGCTGCAATACCAGTCGTTGCCCAGCCGCAGGGCGCGGTCATTGGGCAGGTGCACGCCGCAGTGGGCGCAGCGCACCATCTTCAGCGGGTCGTCGAGCTTGGGCTCGGCAGGAGTGTGTTGGCTGGCCTTGAACTTGCGCCACAGCCAGAACGCAGCGGCGATCAGGGCGATCCAGAAAAGTAGACGAACCATGGTGTCCAGCTTGTCGAGAATGAAGAGCGACAGTCTAGGGCGGCGCCAATAAAAAAGGGAGGCCTCGGGCCTCCCTTTCTCATGCAGCGGTCGATCAGTCGAACAGACCGAAGGTCATGTAGCTGAACCACGAACGGTCCTTCTCGGCTTCCTTCGGGCCTTCAGGGCGGATCGCATCACCGTCTTCGTCCTTGGGCAGCAGTTCTTCAGGCATTTCTGCACGAGCATCCTGGAACTGCTTGACCACGTCCTGGTTGGCGCGGGTCTCGCCCGGCGGCAGCGGGGTGTCGGTTTCGATCAGGCCCAGGGTCGCCTTGGACAGCCACGAGCGGTTGTCGGCTTCGTCCTGCTTGGGCTCGAACTGGCCATCGACCAGGCTTGGGTGGTCTGGGTAGTTGAGCTTGAGCGTTTCCAGGCTGGTGGCTGCCAGTTCGTCCAGGTGCAGGCGCTGGTAGGCCTCGACCATCACGGCCAGGCCGTCGCCAACCGATGGGGTTTCCTGGAAGTTCTCGACCACGTAGCGGCCACGGTTGGCCGCGGCCACGTAGGCCTGGCGGCTCAGGTAGTAGTCGGCCACGTGGATCTCGTAGGCCGCCAGCAGGTTGCGCAGGTAGATCATGCGCTGCTTGGCGTCCGGCGCGTAGCGGCTGTTGGGGAAGCGGCTGGTGAGCTGGGCGAACTCGTTGTAGGAGTCGCGGGCGGCGCCCGGGTCACGCTTGGTCATGTCCAGCGGCAGGAAGCGCGCCACCAGGCCACGGTCCTGGTCGAACGAGGTCAGGCCCTTGAGGTAGTAGGCGTAGTCGACGTTCGGGTGCTGCGGGTGCAGGCGGATGAAGCGCTCGGCGGCGGACTTGGCGGCTTCCGGCTCGGCGTTCTTGTAGTTGGCGTAGATCAGCTCCAACTGGGCCTGGTCGGCGTAGCGGCCGAACGGGTAGCGCGACTCCAGGGCCTTGAGCTTGCTCACGGCGCTGGTATAGCTGTGGTTGTCCAGGTCGGCCTGCGCCTGCTGGTACAGCTCGGCCTCGCTGAGGTTCTCGTCGACGACTTCCTTGTTGGAGGAACAGGCAGCGGTGAGCCCGAGGATGGCGATCAGCAGCAGGTGTTTCACTTGCATGGCGGCTTGCGTCCCTTTGACGGCCGCTGTCTTGGGCGGTGCCGTCCTGTTATGATGAGCGCCCCCGGCCGAACCCGGGGCAAAAGAAGTCGTATTTAACCACAAGCGTGCAGCCGAAACCAAAGGCTGTGCGCCCGCCGAATCGAGCATGTCCGAGATCATTCAACTTAGCGCAGAGGTCCCGTCCGAACTGGGCGGTCAACGCCTCGACCAGGTCGCCGCCCAACTCTTCTCCGAGTACTCGCGCTCGCGCCTGGCCTCGTGGATCAAGGACGGTCGCCTGACGGTCGACGGCGCGGTGCTGCGCCCGCGCGACACCGTCCACAGTGGCTCCATCCTGGCCCTGGAGGCCGAGCAGGAGGCCCAGGGCGAATGGGTGGCCCAGGACATCGAGCTGGACATCGTCTACGAAGACGACCAGATCCTGGTGATCAACAAGCCCGCCGGGCTGGTTGTGCACCCGGCGGCGGGCCATGCCGACGGCACCTTGCTCAATGCCCTGCTGCACCACGTGCCGGACATCGTCAACGTACCGCGCGCCGGTATCGTGCACCGCCTGGACAAAGACACCACCGGCCTGATGGTGGTCGCCAAGACCCTGCAGGCCCAGACCAATCTGGTCGACCAACTGCAAAAACGTTCGGTCAGCCGCATCTATGAATGCATCGTGGTTGGCGTGGTCACCGCCGGTGGCAAGATCGACGCGCCCATCGGTCGCCATGGTGGCATGCGCCAGCGCATGGCGGTGACCGACGGCGGCAAGCCTGCGGTCAGCCATTACCGTGTCCTCAAGCGCTTCCGCTCGCACACCCATGTGCGGGTCAAGCTGGAAACCGGCCGTACCCACCAGATTCGCGTGCACATGGCGCATGTGGGCTTCCCGCTGGTCGGCGACCAGACGTACGGCGGCCGTTTCCGCATCCCGCCGGCAGCCAGCGTGGCCATGGTCGAGGCGGTCAAGAACTTCCCGCGCCAGGCCCTGCATGCGCGCTTCCTGGCACTGGACCACCCGACCACCGGCGAGCGCATGGAATGGGCCTCGCCGCTGCCGGATGATTTCGTCTGGCTGCTGTCGCTGCTCAACCAGGACCGCGAGAGCTTCATCGGATGAGCGGCCTGACGCAGTCGCTGCTGTTCCCCGACTGGCCGGCCCCGGCCTCGGTTCGCGCCTGCGTCACCACTCGCCAGGGCGGCGTCAGCCTGCCGCCCTACGACACCTTCAACCTCGGTGACCACGTCGGCGACGACCCGGCCGCGGTCGCCGAGAACCGTCGCCGCCTGAGCGACGCATTCGGCATTCGCCCGGCCTGGCTCAAGCAGGTCCATGGCGTGGTCGTGGCCGACGCCGACCCGGCATGTGTGGCCGAGGCCGACGCCAGCTTCACCGACCAGCCCAACATCGCCTGCACCGTGATGACCGCCGACTGTCTGCCCGCGCTGTTCTGCGACCGCGCCGGCACCCGCGTGGCAGCGGCCCATGCCGGCTGGCGCGGGCTGGCGGGCGGTGTGCTCGAGGCCACCCTCGACCGCCTTGGCGTGCCTGCCGAGGATGTGCTGGTATGGCTTGGCCCGGCCATTGGCCCCCAGGCCTTCGAAGTCGGCATGGAAGTGCGCGATGCCTTCACCGCCGAACATCCTGAAGCGGCCCAAGCCTTCGTGCCGGGGCAGCGCCCGGGCAAGCTGATGGCCGATATCTACCAGCTCGCCCGCATTCGCCTGGCGGCCCGTGGCGTCACCGCCGTGTATGGCGGCGGCCTGTGCACGGTCAACGACCCGCGCTTCTTCTCCTATCGCCGCACGCCGCAAGGCGGGCGCTTCGCCTCCCTGGTATGGCTGCAAGCCTGAGCCACACTTCCTTGTAGGAACGGTGGGAGCAACTGCCCTGCAAAGTTTCTGAGCACTGGCCCGATCCTTGTGGGAGCCGGCTTGCCGGCGATTGGGCTGCAAAGCAGCCCAGTCACAACTCAACCTGCTGACCCGTGTCAACCCCGCTACGCTTGAATCTTTCAGAATCACCCTTATCTATTGGTCATCTCAGGCAGGTTTCTTCATTACAGGTGCTATCCATCGCTCCGCCTGCCCTTATAGGAAGGTATCCCCCATGCGAATAGACCGTTTGACCAGTAAGCTGCAACTGGCGTTATCCGATTCCCAATCCCTGGCCGTGGGCATGGACCACCCGGCCATCGAGCCCGTGCACCTGATGCAGGCGCTTATCGACCAGCAGGGCGGCTCCATCAAACCCCTGCTGATGCAGGTCGGCTTCGATGTCAATGGCCTGCGCCAGGCCTTGGCGAAGGAGATGGACCATCTGCCGAAGATCCAGAACCCTACCGGCGATGTGAACATGTCCCAGGACCTGGCGCGCCTGCTCAACCAGGCTGACCGCCTGGCCCAGCAGAAGGGCGACCAGTTCATTTCCAGCGAGCTGGTGCTGCTGGCTGCCATGGACGAGAACAGCAAGCTTGGCAAGCTGCTGCTCAGCCAGGGCGTGAGCAAGAAAGCCCTGGAGAACGCCATCAACAACCTGCGCGGCGGCGCGGCGGTCAACGACCCCAACGCCGAGGAGTCGCGCCAGGCCCTGGACAAGTACACCGTCGACCTGACCAAGCGTGCCGAGGAAGGCAAGCTCGACCCGGTCATCGGCCGTGACGACGAGATCCGTCGTACCGTGCAGGTGCTGCAGCGCCGTACCAAGAACAACCCCGTGCTGATCGGCGAGCCTGGCGTCGGCAAGACCGCCATCGCCGAAGGCTTGGCCCAGCGCATCATCAACGGTGAAGTACCCGACGGCCTCAAGGGCAAGCGCCTGCTGGCGCTGGACATGGGCGCACTGATCGCCGGCGCCAAATACCGCGGCGAGTTCGAGGAGCGCCTGAAGGCCCTGCTCAACGAGCTGTCCAAGCAGGAAGGGCAGATCATCCTGTTCATCGACGAACTGCACACCATGGTCGGCGCTGGTAAAGGCGAGGGCGCCATGGACGCCGGCAATATGCTCAAGCCGGCCCTGGCCCGTGGTGAGCTGCACTGCGTCGGTGCCACCACGCTGAACGAGTACCGCCAGTTCATCGAGAAGGACGCCGCCCTCGAGCGCCGGTTCCAGAAGGTGCTGGTCGACGAGCCGAGCGAGGAAGACACCATTGCCATCCTGCGCGGCCTGAAAGAGCGCTATGAGGTACACCACAAGGTGGCCATCACCGACGGTGCGATCATCGCAGCGGCCAAGCTCAGCCACCGCTACATCACCGACCGCCAACTGCCGGATAAGGCCATCGACCTGATCGACGAAGCGGCCAGCCGCATTCGTATGGAGATCGACTCCAAGCCGGAAGTGCTCGACCGTCTCGACCGTCGCCTGATCCAGCTGAAGGTGGAATCCCAGGCCCTGAAGAAGGAAGAGGACGAAGCGGCCAAGAAGCGCCTGGAGAAACTCACTGAGGAAATCCAGCGCCTTGAGCGCGAATATTCCGACCTCGAGGAAATCTGGGCGTCGGAAAAAGCCGAGGTGCAGGGGTCGGCACAGATCCAGCAAAAGATCGAGCAGGCGCGTCAGGAACTCGAGGCCGCCCGCCGCAAGGGCGACCTGAGCCGCATGGCCGAGCTGCAGTACGGGGTGATCCCGGACCTGGAGCGCAGCCTGCAGATGGTCGATCAGCATGGCAAGAGCGAGAACCAGCTGCTGCGCAACAAGGTGACCGAGGAAGAGATCGCCGAAGTGGTGTCCAAGTGGACCGGCATCCCAGTGGCCAAGATGCTCGAAGGCGAGCGTGAGAAGCTGCTGAAGATGGAAGAGCTGCTGCACCAGCGCGTCATCGGCCAGAACGAAGCCGTTACCGCCGTGGCCAACGCCGTGCGCCGCTCCCGGGCTGGCCTGGCCGACCCGAACCGGCCGAGTGGCTCGTTCCTGTTCCTTGGCCCTACCGGCGTGGGCAAGACCGAGCTGTGCAAGGCGTTGGCCGAATTCCTGTTCGACACCGAAGAGGCCATGGTGCGTATCGACATGTCCGAATTCATGGAGAAACACTCCGTGGCTCGGTTGATCGGTGCCCCGCCCGGGTACGTGGGCTACGAGGAGGGCGGCTACCTGACCGAGGCTGTGCGGCGCAAACCCTACTCGGTGGTGCTGCTCGACGAAGTGGAGAAGGCGCACCCGGATGTATTCAACGTGTTGCTGCAGGTGCTCGAGGATGGCCGCCTGACCGACAGCCATGGCCGTACGGTGGACTTCCGCAACACGGTGATCGTGATGACCTCCAACCTGGGCTCGGCGCAGATCCAGGAACTAGCCGGTGATCGCGAGGCCCAGCGGGCGGCGGTGATGGATGCAGTGAGCTCGCACTTCCGTCCGGAGTTCATCAACCGGATCGACGAAGTGGTGGTGTTCGAGCCCTTGGGCCGCGACCAGATCGCCGGCATCACCGAGATCCAGCTCGGCCGCCTGCGCAGCCGCCTGGCCGAGCGCGAGCTGTCGCTGAGCCTGAGCCCGGAGGCCTTGGACAAGCTGATCGCCGTCGGCTACGACCCGGTGTATGGCGCACGTCCGCTCAAGCGTGCGATCCAGCGTTGGATCGAAAACCCGCTGGCGCAGTTGATCCTCAGCGGGCAGTTCCTGCCAGGCGCGGCGATCACCGCCAAGGTCGAAGGCGACGAAATCGTCTTCGCTTGAGCCCGGCAGTAAAGAAAGAGCCCCGCATTGGCGGGGCTCTTTCGTATCGGCTTCCTGGTGTTGGGCCTGCCGACGCAGTTGCGGGACAACGCAACCCCCTGATTTTTCTGGACCCGATCTAACTTGCTGAAAATTTTGAAAAAAATACTTGCACAGAAAATCGAGTGCCCCTAATATACGCCCCGCTGTCAGGCACTACACAGATCACCGGCGGTACAAGGGATCTGAAAACAATTTGCAAATCAGTAACTTGAAAGCAAATTGGGGGTTGACAAGCAAAACGAAGAATGTAGAATAGCCGGCCTCAGCAGCGACAACGCTGAAGAGTTCGAAGCTAACACAGACTTCGAAGTTGTACGAAGTTCAGTTCCGCGATAGCTCAGTCGGTAGAGCAAATGACTGTTAATCATTGGGTCCCTGGTTCGAGTCCAGGTCGCGGAGCCAATTTCGGGGTGTAGCGCAGTCCGGTAGCGCGCCTGCTTTGGGAGCAGGATGTCAGGAGTTCGAATCCCCTCACCCCGACCATTTTCCGGGTCGTTAGCTCAGTTGGTAGAGCAGTTGGCTTTTAACCAATTGGTCGTAGGTTCGAATCCTACACGACCCACCATGTAAAAAGGGCATCTCGAATGAGATGCCCTTTTTCTTTGCCTCGAATTTGATACGCCTGCGATTTTGGGCCTGCCTTGCAGGCCTTCGCGGCACAAGGCCGCTCCTACAGGAAAACGCGATCCTGTGTAGGAGCGGCCTTGCGCCGCGAAAGGGGCGCCAAGCGCCCCCAGCGATCGTCAGTGCAACTTCAACCGCGGCTCGGTACCCCGTCCAATCTTGCTCCCGAGCATCATCATCGCCGTGCGGAAGAACCCGTACAGCGCCATCTGGTGCATCCGGTACAGAGATACATAGAACATCCGCGCTAGCCAGCCCTCCAGCTTCACGCTGCCCATCAGGTTACCCATCAGGTTGCCCACCGCCGAGAAGCGCGACAGCGACACCAGCGAGCCATAGTCCTTGTATTCGTAGCTTGGCAGCGGCTTGTTCTCCAGGCGCGCCTTGAGGCTCTTGGCCAGCATCGAAGCCTGCTGGTGTGCCGCCTGTGCCCGTGGCGGCACATTGCGGTCGCTGCCCGGTTGCGGGCAGGCGGCGCAGTCGCCGAAGGCGAAGATGTCATCGTCGCGGGTGGTCTGCAGGGTAGGGCGCACCACCAACTGGTTGATACGGTTGGTCTCCAGCCCGTCGATGTCCTTGAGGAAGCCCGGCGCGCGGATACCGGCCGCCCACACCTTCAAGCTGGCCTGGATCACTTCGCCGGAAGCCGTCTTCAACCCATCCTCGGTCACCTCACTGACCGCCGCATTGGTCATCACCGTCACCCCGAGCTTTTCCAGGGTTTTGTGCACCGGCACGCTGATGCGCTCGGGCAAGGCAGGCAGCACGCGCGGGCCGGCCTCGATCAGGGTGATGTGCATGTCCTTGGGCTGGATGCGGTCCAGGCCATAGGCCGCCAGTTCATGGGCCGCATGGTGCAGCTCGGCCGCCAGTTCCACGCCTGTTGCGCCGGCGCCGACGATGGCCACGCTGATCTTCTCGCTGGCCACATCACCGGCATGGGCGCGCAGGTAATGGTTGAGCAGCTGCTGATGGAAGCGCTCGGCCTGCTTGCGGGTGTCCAGGAACAGGCAGTGTTGCGCCGCACCCAGGGTGCCGAAGTCGTTGGTGTTGCTGCCGACGGCGATCACCAGCGTGTCGTAGCCCAAGGTGCGCGCAGGCAACAGCTCGCGGCCCTCTTCATCGAGGGTCGCGGCCAGTTGGATCTGCTTGGTTTCCCGGTCCAGCCCGCTCATGCGTCCCAGCTGGAAATTGAAGTGGTTCCACTTGGCCTGGGCCACGTAGTTCAGTTCGTCTTCCGAGGAGTTCAGCGAGCCTGCGGCCACTTCGTGCAGCAAAGGTTTCCAGATGTGCGTCAGGTTGGCGTCGACCAGGGTGATCTCGGCCTGCTTGCGCTTGCCCAGGCTTTTACCCAGGCGGGTCGCCAGTTCCAGGCCGCCGGCGCCGCCGCCGACAATCACGATGCGATGAGTCATTGGGATATCTCACAAGTTTTACGGAATTCGTGGCCATGTCGGCCGGCCGCGGCTTGCAGGAGGGGAGGGCGAGCGCGAGGCAGCTCATAGCACCAGTCCACTCAGCAGGCGGCTCAACAGGCCCAGACCGATGGTCACCGCGACCACCAGCACAAGGAGCAGCAACGGCCGGAAGGGCCTGCGCTCGACTCGATGCTGGGGGGCACGCAGATACTCATCGACGCGACGCTGATCTTCAGGATTCAGGCGGCTGGTCATGGTGGGCCTCGTCAGATAGACGTTTGTGACTGCGTGCACGCCACAGCGTTCACGCAAGCGCTTGAAACAAATGATAATGCGTTCTATCGCTGGCGCCGAGTGTACGCCATCGCAAAGACTCTCGGCACTGGATCAAAGACTGATGCCCACGTCGAAGACAATGCTGCGCCCCAGGTTGCCGCGTAGGAAATCCGGCGCGTCGGGGTGGGCGAACAGCACTCGGGCAAATGTCGGCCCCACCAGCGACAGTGACCGCCAACCCTGGCGCAGGTACTCGGTGGGCGGCGGGAAATGGCTGTTGAGGTCCAGTACTTCGCGCTTGAGGCTGGCGAAGGCGATGATGTCCAGCTCGCCCAGGTCCAGCCCGCGTTCCTGGTAGTTGTGCGCCTTCTTGCGCAGGGTCGGCGCCAGGCGCCCGAGCAGTTCCTGGGCACTGATCCGCCGTGGCCTGGCCTCGCGGCGCACCAGCTGGCTCAGGGAAAACGCGCTGCGTCGGCGCTGCAACTCCTCGCGCCACTCGTCATTGAGCCGGCGCCCTTCATCGAGCACGAAGAACACCTCGAACGCCGCATCGCGAAACAATACGTCTGGCGGCTCCTGGCCGGCCGGGGTGAAATCCTCGCTGCGGTAGGGAATATTCAGCCCTTGCAGCAGGCGTTGACACACCCAACGCTCGCGTTCCCATTTGCGGGCATTGGACAGAAACGCATTCGCTTGTTCGGCCTGTATGGTGAGCAGGCGCAGGTAGTCTGAGTCATCCATGGGAACAAGCTTAGTCGCTATCGATGACGGTAAGATGCTGTTTGTGCGCAAGAATCGCCCTTCGCCCAACCCGGCCCGGCCGGCGCTGGCAACGATAGGGTGTAGACTCGGCCTATTCGGCACGGCAGAAGGAGCGAACCGGTGATCAGCGCGCAGGTCCTGTCCACCACCAGCCTCACCTTGGGTTGGCTCGGCTACGTGCCCCTGCTCATCTGGGCCCTGGGCCGCACACGCTGGGTGGAGCTGTTCAGCGACAGCCGCCGCCAGCACCTGCTGTTCGGCACCGTGTTCGGCCTGTTCATCCTGTGGTTGGTGCGACGCGACTTCGACACGGGCGTGTCCTACCACTTCATCGGCATGACCGCCGTGACCCTTCTGCTCGACTGGCCATTGGCGATTGTCGGTGGTGCCCTGGCCCAACTCGGCCTGCTCGCCCTCGGGCGCCTGGAGCTGGCCGCGCTGGGCGTCAACGGCCTGTTGATCATCGGCCTGCCAGTGCTGGTGACGGAGGTGTGCGCCATCCTGGTCGAACGCGCCCAGCCGCGTAACCTGTTCGTCTATATCTTCTCGGGGTTCTTCGCTGCGGCATTGTCGGCGCTGCTCTGCCTGCTCGCTGCGCTGGGCCTGCTATGGCTCGATGGGCGTTTCGCCATGCCAGAATGGCTGTCGGACTTCATCGGTTACCTATGGCTGATCATTTTCCCCGAGGCCTTCATCAACGGCACGGTGATCAGCGCGCTGGTGGTGTTCTGCCCAGAATGGCTGGAAACGTTCAACCGCACCCGATACCTGCAGGCACCTTGGAACGACGAAGATCGCTGAGGCCGTGTCGCAGCCAATAAGGCGCGGCTGCTGCGCAGCCCTGTGTGCGGGCTTGTCCCGCGATCGAGGGCGAAGCCCTTGCTATGCCGCCGCGGAGGGCTGGGCCGGTCTAATCGCAGGGCCAGTCGGGCCGCCGCACCCACCGAGCCAGGCTAACTTCAAAACTCCGAACCCCTCCCTGTAGGAGCGGGCTTGCCCCGCGATGGGCCGCGCTCCTTTGGCATTCCCAGAAACAATTTCCTAACTATATAAATCAGTTTTTCCTTATTGTTCGTAGTCCATTTCCGATTTGCCATTTTACCGCCTTCTCTCCATTGCAGCGTCGTTCTCCAGCGCCTAGCCTCGCTCTGCACGACCCATTGCGAGGTCTGTTTCTTTTAATAATGACCAAGGAGAAGGTACGTATGTCGTTCGACGCATTCATTCAAATCGATGGGATTCCAGGCGAAGCGCTGGATGAGAAGTATAGTAAATGGATTGAAATCACTGGTTATCAATTCGGCGTTGCCCAGAGTACTTCTGCGACTGCAAGCTCGGCAGGTGGTGCAACATCGGGGCGTACCAGCTTGACCAATTTTACGTTCACCAAGTACCTAGATAGTGCCAGTTGCAAATTGATGGAGGCTAGCTGTTCCGGCCTGCACCTGAAAGAAGTCAAGCTGGCACTTTGCCGAGCAGGCGGCGAAAAGCTCAAATATTACGAGGTCATTCTCGAAGAGGTAATCATTGCTGATTATGCGCAGCAGGTGAATGCCGGTGTGCCGACAGAAATTGTACAACTCAATTACGGGCGTATCAAAACAACCTATGTTCAGCAGAAACGCGAAGATGGCACGGGTGGCGGCAATGTAACGGGCGGTTGGGATCGAATTGGTAACAAGAAGTACGCGTGAGGTATTCATATGTCTGAAGCCCGGTCGTTCATTAACCCCAAAACCCAGACTTATGAAACGCTAAAGAGTAACTTGTCGCTTTCAGGTTATTCGGCGGCTAAGTTTGATATTCTGAATGCGCATATCTTTAACAGTGTTGTCTCGGAAGGTGAGTTGGTCATTGTGGGAGACTTTTCCACGCCGTCCTGCACCAGTCATGAGGCTTTTTTGATGGCTGAAGCCAGTAACATTCATACTGCGTTGGTGCTAAATGATGTTGGCTCGGATGGGTTCTTTCTCGAAAATTTCGATTTCCTAAAAAGTTTGCTTGGCTATGCATCATTGGGAGTGGGGGTGGTTAGTGATGCTTGGAGTAAACATATGAAAGAAATAAAAGATACACTTGTGCATATAGAGAATGCCTATCAGGAGTATTTGCATGATAAGGCTCCCGAGGCTCGCAATAGATTCTATATGAAACGTGCCGATTTGTTCTCTACGCTTAGAAAACAATTAAAGAATATAGCTGCATACGGTTCTGGATTGCGACGTGATGCCTCGGTGAAAAGGTTATTAAATATTTCCACCAAGCGATATCTCCATGCGGGAGAAATAAAGGGGTACGCTGAGAAGGTCGATGGAGTTGCAAAGGCAACAAAGTTTCTTAAAAAAGGTTTTTATGTCGGAATGTCTTTTGATGTGATGTCCACAGCTTTATCGATTAATAAAGCCTGCACGCTTGGTCGTGAGGGTGAATGCAGTAAGGCTACTTATGTGGAAGGCGGGGCGTTAATAGGTGGCATGAGCGGGGCGTCGATCGGTGGGATGATGGGCAGCACAGCTGGCAAAGCGGCTTGCTTAGCCATTGGAGTTTCGTCCCTTGGCACAGGGGCATTGGCTTGTAGCATTATTGGTGCAGCGGGAGGAGCAGTTCTCGCGGGTGAGATTGGAAATGACTTTGGTGGAAAAATTGGTCTGCGGTTATATGATGATTTTTTGAATTGATAGGGTGGCGTCAACTTGATTGGGATAGTTGTATTTATAACTATGGTCTTGACTGCTTGTTCTTTGGCTTATCTGTCAGGTAGATACTTGGACTACGTGGAATCACTATTATCAAATAGTGCTTTTGTCATGAGTAATCGAACTGGACCAGGTAGTGCGGGGGTGCTAGGCAGAATGTCACGTCTTTACTCAATCGCATTGATGTTGGCGTTTCCAAGATTTTTTATATGGCGAGGGCTGCTTGACTTAAATGATTTTGAGCGTTTCCCTTTACCTGCGCGATTGTGGTTGGTGTTTGTTTTCTATTTTTGCTTTTTTATAGTTGGGGCGCTAGCTTTCTGTGATTTGAAGGGGGCTTGTTAGATGCGTTTGGCATGAGGTCGTTACTTTAGGAGTGTGCGGGGCAGATGGTGAGGCATGGCTGAAGAGATGTTGGGGCGTAGCCAGGGTAGTTCTGAAAAGTACCAACATGAGTGTATGGGTGATTGATGAGTATTAACCCGGCATTGTTGATGATGATTTTGTTTTTTTTGGCGTTTAGTGGTTTTTTGGTATTTTGTTATGTGGCCGCCCGTTATGCGGATTGTATGGAGTCATATCTGCCTACTAGTCATTACATGAGGGGGAATAAAAAACGTTTTTCGGAGATGGGGCTTGTCGGCAAAGTCCTCCGGGCTGGTGCAATATCTGTGGTTTTAACCGCCCCAAAGTTGTTTGTGCGTAAAGGGGTAGTGAATATGAAAGAGATCGATGCTTTTCCTTGGAGAATGAAATGGTGTCTAATTTTCCTGTGGAATGGGTGGGTGGCGCTATATTTTATATTGGTGTTTGTGGCTTTTATTGCCGAGGTTTAGATGATGCACTGGCGTTACTGTGCAAAATTAATGTTTGCGACGGCTTGTCGGGATAAACTCTAAGATCTTGAAAACTTCAAATCCGAGTCCTTGGGTAGCGGTCGTACAAATCTTTCGGAAGCCATTGCTGCCTTCCAGGTAGCCGCGATCGCTGTGAGCTTGAATTGCTCGGTGTATTTACCCATAGATTCCCCCAAGGGTTGGGTTGGTGCCCAAATTTCTTGGAGCAGCCCACTTGTATGGGAGCGGGCTTGCCCCGCGATGGGGCGCGAAGCGGCCCCGTTTGCAGGTGCTGCTGGAGGAATGATCGGAGGGATATCAGGTGGTAGTCAAGGAGAGTGTTTTGGCGAATACCTATATAAGACTGTAGAAGAATGAGTATTCATCTTGGACTGCTAGCTTTTATTGTATATGCACTCATGATTAGCGGTTTTTTAGTATTTTGTTATGTCTCGTCACGTTGTGTCGACTATTTAGAGTCGCTATTGCCGACCAGTGGCTTTATGCTGGCAAATAAGAAAAATTTTTTGGAGATGGGGCTGATTGGTAAGGTGCATAGGGTCGGGGTGATTGCTCTGGTTTTGGCTTTCCCAAAATTTTTCGCTCGTAGGGGGTTAATCAATATCAAGGAGGTTGAGGCGTTTCCTGTACGTACGAGATGGTTATTAGTCACACTATGGGGATTTTGGAATGTTATGTTTCTTTTGTTTGGTGGGCTGAGTTTTTTGTAAATAAATGCTGTGGAGCATTTTAACGTGTGGAAGCTCGCGGTTAGTGCTTAGCTGCGCTTGTGGATAACGGCGATAATTTAAATTTTTTATAAAATACTCGGCGGGCTACGACTACTGGCCGCTAAGATCGCGGAAACTTCAAAAACCGAGCTTTCGGGAAGCGCTCGTACAGCCGGTGATGGGCCGCGTAGCGGCCCCAATTACACAAGTGACTGGAGGGTGCCTCAATGCCGAGGCTCAAGATCCCCAGAATAAAGCTCATCCTCCGACTCATCCGCCCCCGGAATCTTATGTTCCTCAGCCGCCCAGGCCCCCAGGTCGATCAGTTTGCAACGGTCAGAACAAAACGGCCGAAACGGGCTCTTCTCGCTCCATTCCACAGGTGCACCGCATGTCGGGCAGTCCACAGTCATCGGCTGGCTCATGGCTGGCCTCCTCGTAACGTCAGGTAAAAGTGGTGCAGACGGTCGATCTGCTCATGCAACCAGCCAAGGTCACGGTCATTGACCACCACGTCATCGGCATGGCGCAACCGTTCCTCGCGGGCCGCCTGGGCCTTGAGGATCGCCTGCACCTGCTCGGGGCTGGTGTTGTCCCGCGCCAGGGTGCGCTGGATCTGTAGCGCCTGCGGTGCATCGATCACCAGCACCCGCTGGGTCTTCTCGATCTGGCCAGACTCCACCAACAGCGGCGAGACATAGATCGCATAGGGCGACTCGGCCTTGGCCAGGTAGCTGAAGATCTCCTGCCCGATCAACGGGTGCAGCAGTTCTTCCAGCCAGCGGCGTTGGGTGGGGTCGGCAAAGATCAGCTGGCGCAGGGCCGCGCGGTCAAGCTGCCCGTCGCCCTGCAGCACGCCAGGCCCGAAGCGCTCGACGATGCTCGCCAATGCCGGCCGGCCAGGCTCCACGACCCAACGCGCCGCCTGGTCGGCATCGACCAGGTGCACACCCAGCTCCACAAAACGCGCTGCCGCGGCGCTCTTGCCGCTGCCGATGCCGCCGGTGAGCCCGAGAATCCAAGGGGTAAATGCCGCAGTGGTCATCAGTTTCCAAGCAGTTGCATGTAAGAGACGTATATTTCATCACCCCAGAGCATCGCGATCCAGCCCGCAATGGCCAGGTACGGCCCAAAAGGCATGGTCGAGCCCATCGATGCCTTGCGCAGGCGCAACAGGCACACGCCGATCACCGCCCCCACCACCGATGACAACAGCAGCGTCAGCGGCAACGCGTGCCAGCCGCCCCAGGCGCCGATCAGTGCCAGCAGTTTGAAATCGCCGTAGCCCAGCCCTTCCTTGCCGGTGACCAGCTTGAACAGCCAGTACACCACCCAGAGGCTCAGGTAACCGATGATCGCCCCCCACACGGCTTCAGGCAGCGGCACGAACACGCCGAAGGTGTTGCAGGCCAGCCCCAGCCAAAGCACCGGCTTGACCAGCGCATCGGGCAGCAGCTGGTGATCGCTGTCGATCAGGCTCAGGCTCAGCAGGCTCCAGGTCAGCGCCAGACCAAGCAGTGTCTGCAGCGTCGGCCCGAATTGCCAAGCCACAACCACCGAAAGCACAGCGCACCCCAGCTCCACCAGCGGGTAGCGGATGCCGATGGAGGCCTTGCACGCCGAGCACCGCCCACGCAGGGCCAGGTAACTGAGCACCGGGATATTCTCCCAGGCGCGAATACGATGCTCGCAATGGGAACAACGCGATGCCGGCAGGCACAGGTCGAAGCGCTCGTGCTCCTGCACGGGCAGGCCAAGCACCTCCTGCGCCTCCCGCTGCCATTGGCGTTCGAGCATGATCGGCAGCCGATACGCCACCACATTGATGAAGCTCCCGACCAGCAGGCCCAGCAGGCCTGCAAAAGTCAAAAACAGTGCCGGCTGGCCGGCGAGAAAAGTCCAGAGATTCATGTCAGACCAAGTTACCCAACTGGAAGATCGGCAAGTACATGGCGACCACCAGGCCACCCACCACCACGCCGAGCACCAGCACGATGGCGGGCTCCAGCAGGCTGGTCAACTGGTCGAGAGCCTGGCTGACCTGTTCTTCGTAGTGCGTGGCGGCTTTTTTCAGCATCTGGTCGAGCGTGCCGCTGGATTCGCCGATCGCCGCCAGTTGCACCAGCAAGGGCGGAAACAGCGGGTCCCCCCCCATCGCCTGGTGCAACCCCTGGCCGTTGCCCATGGCCTGGCGCAGGCGCAAGACCGCCCGCTCATGCACCTGCCCACCACACACCGTCGCCACCGTACCCAGCGCATCGAGCAATGGCACCCCAGCCCCATAGGCCGTGGCCAGGCCCCGTGCAAAGCGTGCCAACGCCGCCTGCCCGAGCAGCTTGCCGAGCACCGGCACCCGCAACGCCTGGCGTGTTATCCACTGGCGAGCCGGCGCATGACGCCGGTGAAGCTCGCGCACGCCCACCATCAACAACACAACCACCGCCACCAACCAAGGCGCATAACGACCAAGCCCTGTGGACAAGTCGATCACCCACTGCGTGAACGCCGGCAGCGCCGAATCGAAGCTGGCGAACAACCCCTGGAACCGCGGCACCACCTCCAGCAGCAACAGCGCCGACACCCCCAGCCCGGTCAGCAACAGCAGCAACGGATAGAGCATCGCCTTGCGTACCCGGCGCTGTAGCGCCTGGCGCTGCTCCAGCATGCCCGCCAGTTGCTCGAGCTGCTCATCCAGCGTGCCGGACTGCTCACCCATCCGCACCAGATTGCAGTACAGCCGGTCGAACCACAGCGGGTGGCGTTGCAGCGCCTCGGCCAGGCCCAGCCCCGCGCCAACATCCTGTTGCAATTGCGCCAGCAACCGACCCAGGTGCTCATCGCCCCCGCTGCGCCCCATCACCTCGAATGCCTGCAGCAGCGGCACGCCCGCCTTGAGCAAAGTCGCCAGCTGCCGACTGAACCCCGCCGCATCCGCCTTGCCACGCCCTGCTGGCCAGCGCCATTGCACGCGGCTCGCAGGCCGCACCCGCCCCACGCGGATACCCTGGCGCTGCAGGTCGGCCCGCACGTATGCCAGGCTGCGCCCCTCGGTGCGGCCGTTGATTCTGTTGCCGTTGATAGTGGTGCCTTCCCAGGCGTACACGCGTGTCGAATGGCTCATGCAAAAGTCCTTTGTTGCAATGCCGACAAGCCCCGTAACAGCTTGCCGTGCCCATGGCCGGGCGGGTTTCCCTGTTGGTCTCTAGAGTAGTCCAGCGAGCCCGGCATCCAGGCGGGCAGGGGTGACAAAAGGTGTCGGTTCGGCTCTACTGCGCGCCTGTCTGTCCTAGGTGTCCGAGATTGGATCCAAGGCATAGCCGTATCAACAAGGAAAAGCGTTCATGAAAGGGCAACGGGGCATCACCCTGATCGAGCTGATGATCGTCGTGGCGATCATCGGCATCGTGGCGACCATCGCCATTCCCATGTACACCAACCAGCAAGCCCGCGCCAAAGCCAGCGCCGGCCTTGCGGAAATCTCCGCACTCAAGACCGCCATGGAACTGCGCCTGAACGAAGGCAAGGACGTCGCCGACGTCACCGTCCTCGGCGGCCAGCCCACCACCGCCCACTGCGCCATCACCGCCCGTGGTACCGCAGCCGACGGCACCGCGGCAATCACCTGTACCCTCGCCGATGCACCGGCCAACGTACTCGGCAAGACCCTGACCTTGACCCGCACCACCACCGGCTGGCGCTGCACCACCACGGTGGAAGAAGACCTCGCGCCGAACGGCTGCAAGGGCGCCTGAGGCTGGCGCCAGGGGAGGAGGAATAAGCGAGGGGAAACAGGGGTTTGCGTAACGCCCGCGGCAGTGGTAGCGTTGCGCTCACGCCGGTGTAGCTCAGTCGGTAGAGCAGCGCACTCGTAACGCGAAGGTCGCAGGTTCGATTCCTGTCTCCGGCACCAGTCAATAGGTTCATGCAGTGCCAAGCAGTCGCATGAAACCCCTCAGAAGCCCGCCTAGTGCGGGCTTTTGGTTTCATGCAGTGCCATCCCGTCCCATCCCAGCCCTTGCTATCTGAGTACCCCTGCGAGTACCTTTGCGCTGTTCAATAATCTATGGGTACTCGCATGCCTTTGACAGCGCTGCAAGTGAAGAACGCTGCACCCCGTGAAAAGGACTTTGGCCTCGCTGACGGAGGTGGCTTATTCCTCTGGGTTCGAGCCGCCGGCGGCAAGTCTTGGCGCTTCCGATTCAGGCTGGACGGTAAGCAGTCACACATTTCTTTGGGCACTATCGACAACGTGACGTTGGCGCAGGCTCGCCAGCTTGCGTTTGATGCACGCCAGCTGGTTTCACAGGGGCGGCATCCAGGCCTTGAGAGAAAGGTCGCTCGGGCCCAGGCGGCAATTTCTCGTGCCAATACCTTCAAAAGTCTCGCACTGGAGTGGCATCAGCATAAGTCTGCACGCTGGTCAGAAGGGTATGCGACTGACGTCATCGAGGCTTTTGAGCTGGACATCTTTCCGCAGGTTGGAAGCTTGCCTCTGTCTGAGATCAAGCCTATGCAGTGGTTACAGGTCTTCCGCCGCATAGAGTCGCGTGGGGCTTTAGAAAAGCTACGCAAGGTTCGACAGCGCTGCCAAGAGGTGTACCGCTTTGCGATTGCCACCGGCAGGGTCGAGTACAACCCCATTGCAGATATCGGAGGGGCACTTCAAACGCCTACCTCCCGGCACTACCCCTTCCTTCCTATCGCAGAAATCCCGGATCTGATTCGAGGCTTCCAGGCGTGCCCAGGGCATGACGTGGTGAAAATTGCTACCCGTTTGCTAATTCTCACGGGTGTACGGACTGCTGAGCTCAGAGGGGCGCCGTGGTCTGAGTTTGACCTCGAAAATGCCCTTTGGACGATTCCAGCTCAGCGGATGAAAATGCGCCGGGCCCATCTAGTTCCTCTGCCGAAACAAGCTGTGTCTGCACTGCGTGAGCTAGAAAGCATCACCGGTGGCTACACGCTCGCATTTCCTGGTCGGAATGACCCCGCTAAGCCGATGAGCGAGGCCGCCATCAATCAGCTGCTGAAACGCTCGGGTTACGACGGCAGAGCCACAGGGCATGGATTCCGTCACACAATGTCCACCACCCTGCATGAGCAGGGGTACCGCAGCGAGTGGGTGGAAACCCAACTGGCGCATGTGGACAAGAACAGTATTCGAGGAACCTATAATCACGCTCAGTACCTTGAAGGGCGTCGTGAAATGCTTCAGTGGTATGCCAACCATTTAGATGCTTTGTCGTGTGGGGCTGCCGAGATTTCTATTAAAGGAAGAGAGTGTGCACAGTGAGTGATGATTTTATGCGCCTGTCTGATCTGGTGCCGAGATACGCTCGATTCTACAAAATTAGCCCGCAAGAAGCTGCATACGCGCTGTATGAACTGATTGAGAGATTATATGTTGAGTACGGTGTAAATCGATTTCTTCCCAATTCGGTTAATGATGTTTTTTGGGTTGGTTGTTTTGGAAGTCATGACCGATCCCCCGGAACTCATGTGATCTATTTTCAGGAGTTGAGCAAGTATTTCTACGAGATTTTTTGCTCGCAGAGCAAGGGTGATAAAAATAAACTGAGCTGTTATTGTGAGGAGGCACAGCGGTCGATAGATGTTCCTGATAGCGTAGTTTGTTTTTCAGGGTCCGTCTTAGTAGAGTGGATTTTGAATGCAGGGTTTGAAAGTCCAGATTTTCTGTTAAATACTAATTTAGCTGAGAAAGCTAAGGGTAGGAGCGATGGCGGGCTCAACGAGCAGGAGTTGGGTACTGTCATCAAGATTGTAAATGGTCTGGTTGATATAATAAAGGCAGTTGATAAGGCTCATCGCGAGTCGCCGACTAATTATGATGATAAGGTTAGCTCAAGTAATATCAAACGTTATGCCTGTACGCTCAGTAACCCGCCGCGTAAGAATTCTGATGTGTGCTCTACCTTGATAGCTCTCGCGGAGGAGGCTGGAGTTGACATGCCTTCATATCATGGAACCATGCGAAAATATATGGGTATACAGTCCAAGTCCGATACAAAGGCGTGACTTATCCTTAGCGAAAATCTTGAGGAACCCTATGAGAATTTGAGGTTCCTCATGACTCCTCTACTGCGGTGCCATTGAATGCCTAGCCATCCAATCCGGCCTCAGGAGGCCCTGTAGATGGCTAACCAATCTGTTTCACCTTTGTTGCTTCGCCTGCCGGGAGTCTGTGCCCTAGTAGGGCTAAGCAAGTCTCAGATCTACCGTTTGATTCGAGCCGGCGAGTTTCCTCCTGGAATCTCTCTCGGAGCGAATTCTGTAGCATGGCCTGCCGAGCAGGTACAGGCTTGGGTAGCGGATAAAATCAGTTCCTCTGTTCGTTGACGATGGCTACAAATCCGCCACTTCCACCACGCGTAAATATCAAGATAGAGGAGCTTAGAAAGAGCTCTATTGCTAGGCGTAAAGAAAAAGATAAGCACGTTGAGGTCGAGGTTGAAGCCAAGCGAGAATCACTACCAAACTGGTCCGACTCAGTTAGGCGTGTACCTAATGTGGCTCTTAGATCGGCGTTGTTTGGGGCCATGAGGAAGGGGGCGCGTCCTTATGTTGAACAAATGGAGGTCAATGCGCTAGGTAGTGTCAGTATCCTCTATACAGGTGCTCTCCTTGATCAAGGTGATTTGGACGTTTGGACAGCAGTTCTACATTTGGCGCGAATGCAAGATTTGGGAGTCGAGTGCAGAATTACTGCCTACCGCCTTTTAAAAGTTTTGGGGAAAACCGATTCGGGTAAAAATCGACGTGTTTTGGACCTGAGCATCAGTCGCTTGAAAGCTACGGCTTTGCAGGTGAAGGTTGGTCGGTACGCATATGAAGGCAGCTTGATTCATGAGGTTTATCGCGATCATCATGAGCGAAGTGAACGAATTTATGTCGTACGATTAAATCCGAAGCTCGGAGTGTTCTTTCGTGAAGATCAATTCACCGATGTAGATTTGTCAATAAGGTATGCGCTGCGCGGTAAGCCGCTTGCACAGTGGCTACATGGATTCTATTCCAGTCACGCACGGCCATATGATCTTAAAGTCGAAACTTTGCATAGGTTGTGCAGAAGTCGTGCAAGCTCCTTGATTGATTTTAAAAAGGACTTGCTGAAGTCTCTTGAGGCAGTAAAGCAAGCAAGTGCCAATGTTGGTAGACCGTTTAGCTATCTTGTTGAAGCTCATTTGGTCCAAGTTAAGACGACTCCTAGCGCCTCTCAAAAGCGGCACCTAGATAAGAAACGTTGATACCGTCCCAGTCCCGCTGGTACCGTTTCAGCACTCCTGCTCGTAACGTACCAGCCTTCTACTTATAAAGTTCCAGCGCCCCTGGCGATGCTGTTCCAGCGCTCCTGTCATACTGTTCCAGCACTCCTGCCGATGCCGTTCCGGCGCTCCTGTCGATACCGTTCCAGCACCCCTGCCGATACCGTTCCAGCACTCCTGCCGATGCCGTTCCAGCGCCCCTGAATACCGTTCTAGCACCCTTAGAATACCGTTCTGACACCCCCGCCATTACCGTTCCAGCACCCCTTGGACGACTTGAAAAATCGCGCTCCAGCCCAGTAGGAATAGGGTGTCGGCCGTACCACGGGAGGCTGCTAATCACTTACTAATCAAATCTAATCGCTGCTTTGCAGTTGGGTGCTAATAACTGACTATGTGAAGAGATTACGATCCCTCTGGAGGGCTTGTTTCACGACTGCGGCCGTCGCATCGTCGCCAGTAGCCCATGTCTCCATCAGCACGTTTAGGTAAGCGATGCGGTCGTGCATCAACTTGACCTGTCTCTGATCGTCAGAGGCGGCCTTAATCGCGGCGTCTCGCTCTTGGTCTGCGATACCGAGAATCTGCATAAGGCTAGCTACCTCACGTCGATGATGCGTTGCAGTTGCAGCTAAGCGCTCAAGGTGCAGCTGTTCGAGAGCTTCAATTTCTTCGCCTTGTTCTCTGTGCAGAGCTAGCTGTCGCTGAGTGCTGGCATCCAGCAATGTTTCAGTTTGCGATATAGCTTCTTTGCTCTCGATAAGTAGTAGGAGGAGCACGACAATTAGAATGAGCGAAGCACCTAAAACGAAGAGAAGGCAGCTGTGAATCAGGGTTGGATCGACGGTGGTGCTCAACGTAGGTAGACCTCGGTAATCTCAGGGCGGAAGTGGCCCAGTTCCTGTGAGACCACCTCCAAGGCTTGTTTCCGTGGGAGATGACGTTGTAGTGAAGCCATTCGCTCTTGAGCGTACGTGTGCCGTAAACCATGTGCGCCATTTGACCAGCCGAGAGCCTCCTTCGAGGCAGTGCTGACGCTTTTGCTCCAAGGCTGGCCGCCGCCTATTGCATAGAATTGCTGGTAGTTGATGCCGCGATCCGTTACGACCCGTGGTGCCGCCAGCCGGGTCCTCTCTAATCGTTGAGCCAGCGGAATCGGGATACGCACCTCACGAACCAGTCCACCTTTACCGTGAACGGTGTAGCTGATCGTGGTTTCCCGAATTCCCGCAAATTTCATCCCGTGCGTTGGACGTTCATCCGCTACACGGCGATGAGTTCTTTGGAGGCTCAGCAATTCATGTGCACGGAGACCCGCTGCGTATGCAATCTCTGTCGCAAGCGAGTTGTGAGGCGCTTGCCGAGAGGCGATCAGCGTCATCTGCTCGCGGTTATATGTTCGTGTTTGGTTGGCCAAACGGCGACCCAAAGTCGGATGCTCCTTCGTGCTCGTGCGAGCGGTCGCGCTGCTCTTGATTACTTCTAGAGTCTGGCCTAGCGGCAGTTTTAGGGTGACGTGCTGCATCATGGCCTGGAGAGCCTGACGCTCCATATCCAGGGTTTTCTGGCCCACGGTCGTCGCTCTTTGCTGCAGGTAGCTAATAGCGCGATCAGGAGTCATTTCACGAAGGCTGCCTAAGCGATGCTCCTGTAGGTAAGCGGTGATGCGTACCAACCGCTGCTCGTAGTTACGGACAGTGCCCACGGATCGAATGTGGGTGCCCTGGAGCTTTTTCATCACGGATGCAGCTTGCTTTGTAGGCTTGGCAAACTTAGCCACTCAGGCGATTCCGATGTAGCCATCGGTGCACTGTAGAGCGCTGAATCTTGATACCCTTTTCCGCTATCCAGCGTTGCAGTTCAGTGCCATTGCAGCCTGCGGAATCAAGCTGCAACAGCTCGTACTTATAGTTATCCAGCAATGAGCGACGTTGGGCATAGGTTCGGGGTTTTCTCCGAATCCTAGATTCGGCCTTGAGGCGTGCAGTAATGCTCTGCGCATCGAATTCGCTCATGGGATTCTCTCTATCAGGTGTAAGAACTCCTGACCGTTGCCGGTTCAGCGACACACCATCCGCAGATGGTTCGTTGTGTGCCTGTTCGCCCCCCTTAGCATGAGATGCAGGCGGGGACTGTTCACGCCTACTCGGATTCTCCGAGTGTGTTCCTGAGTGTCCGCTCAGGTTCGGCTGCCATTGGGTCTGGCTGACCATGTTGGGTTGTCTTCTCTCCTCAAGTGATTGGTCGTTGATGGTCCCGATATGTAGTCGGCGTTGGGCCGGACACACACGCGATGACGCAGGTGTGGCCGATGGGCTAATGCCCGCGATGACGCAGGCCGAGCCCCCTGCCACTGTCCCAACCCATGAATCACATGGGTAACGAGACTGCCGGGCAGTGCGGTTTGGTTCGTGATCAGCTTACGAAAATGGGGGAGGGCAAACAACGCAACTGCGCTGCGTTGTATTTGTTGCGCGAAATCAAACCGTTCGATGGTGCCCGCTATGTGGCGCGACGTTTAGGAGCGTTACATAGCGGGCACGGGGCGCGAGCAGAACCAGTAGCAGTAACTACATAGGGTTCGGTAGAACCGCAGCCAGTGGATTCATAGGATCGATACGTATCCTTTATCACTGGAGTGATGTGACGATGAAAATCGCGATTTTCTTGGACTGGGTTCAGATGCGTATGCCATTCCTTACCAGGTGGGCAGGTCGGCTGGGATTGCTCCTAGGGCCCATTCTTTGCGTTCTACATCTGATCGCCGCATCAATTTTTCCACCATATGGGAAACTCGTACTCGCCCAATATGATGCGGTCCAGCTCACCGGAAGCCTCCTAGCCGCTCCGACTGCGCAGTATTTCATTCTGTTGGGCGCGGTCTTCGGTGTCCTCTGGGTGTTCCTTTGGGCTGTCCGGTGTGGCTTGGCTCTGCGTAGTTGGATCATCTGTCGGCGGGCGGCCTGATGAGCATTGGCACGGCTGAGGATTTCGCCGGATTCAATTGGGTATTCGGGCTGTGGGAAAACGTTGCGTTGACGATCCTGACTGCCACCGAGCCGCTATTTGTCGCATTCAACGAAACTAGCAACGCGCTTATCGTTGCGGTTGGATTTGGATGGATGCTGCTCGTTGCATTGCGCGTGGGGCAAGGAGCTGCGCGTACGGTGTTGTCAGGATTTATGATTTTTCTGGTTGTGGCGTACGGAATGAGACCCGTGACCGTGACTCTTCCAAGCGGAGCAACGGTCCGGCTGGTCGAAGCTCAGGCGGTGCCGCTCAGTTTCGTGATGACGATTCACAAAATCTACAGAGAGGCTTTTGATCAGGTCCTGAGTGATCAAACAGTGGCCGGGACAATCGTCCCTGCGCAGTCCGCGATTGACAACATGGTAGGTCGATCAGCCGAAGTGTTTGCCGGTAGTGATTTGGCCCGGCTGATTAGAGATTACAACGCCAGTTGTGCCCCGGCGCCGGCTGAGCTTGCCGGTCCCGAGCACGCGGCCAAAGTGGAAGCTTTGCAGGCTATCGGGCTGCTCGGCGGTGGTGGCTTGGGGATACCGGATGAAGAAGTCGGCGTGATAGCACAAGCACGCACGGCTATTGGCGGCGCGTGGACGTATGTTTTCGGTTCAGCCGAAGAAAATGGTGGTTGGGGAGCTTATCTGTTAGGCGGCGGGGCTGCCCGGACTAGTCTGGGTCAGGTGCTTGACCAGAGAGCTATCCAGTCGCGTCGTGAGGCCGGTATTCGTGCTCTTGAAGCTGCCGGGCCGTTCATGGGGGACCGCTATGCGCTGCCAACGCAAGCGCATTGGGCCGCCAAACTTGCAGGGGAATCTCAAGCTACGCCGTCTTACTTGTCGATCAGCACAGTGCCAGGGCAGAAGTCGGCTATCGTCGGCGACGATCAAGGAATAATGTTTCGACCCACCAGCTGCATCGAGGCATACAAAATTGCCCAGATGGGCGCTGAGCAGGCGTATCAGGCGTTGCGCGACTCGGGTGCGGTTATAGCAAGTGGGCAGCGAGTAAGCGCTGAGGTGGGGGCTGTAAGTACAGCGACAGCTTGGCAGCGATTCATGGCTGGTTCATTGCAGAAAACGGCGGGCCTCTCTCGTGGGGATAGTGAGGTTGCTGGAAGCTTCTTAGCCGCGGCTCAGATGTGGAAGAACTTCAGCGGGTGGCTTGATCTGCAAACGCTGTTACCTGGTTATGTGATCATGTCAGCCTGGTTGTTTTGGATTGTGTTACTCCTCGCGCCGTTCTTTTTGATGCTCGCACCTCTCAGGGGCGGTAGGATGTTGACCAATTGGCTGTCGCTGCTGATGCTGCCGGTCATCTCCGTTATGACCGCACAGATGATCACTGTTGCGGTGTCCCAGACTGTGGCTGCTGTTGCGGTTGCCCAAGCGGGGGCTGCTAGTGGGTGGTCAGGCGTCGGGGCGGACTATGACGGTCTTCGTGGGTTGATGTCAGCTATTGCAGCTGTATCACTGGGCATTTCCACCTGGATCACTTCGAGTATGCTAGGTGTATCGTTGGGAGGTTTGGCTGGTAGCCTGTCCGGCGCTGTGGCAACTGCCAGCGATGTAGGACGCCTAGGTATGAAAGCGGTTGGTTTTGCCATGATGGGCTCCCGAATTGCTAGCATAGCGGGAGCGGCCTCGACTGGGCGTAGGCGTGGCTCTAAAACTCAGTCGGGCAACGAAACCCCTCCATCCATGCCACCGTCAGCCAATCCGGTTGGGCCTAGCTCGATTCCCACATTTCGGCCCGGTAGCCCTGGTTTTAGATCGCTAAACCCACCGAAAGCTAGACGCTAGAGTTCGGGCAAGAGGGGCGGCGCTGACCGCCCTGGTACAGATGATGACGTCGCTATTTGCGGGGCTCATCTGTACAAGCCCTCCATTTCCGAAAGAAGCCAACAGATGCATTTGCGGCGCCCTAAAAACTCAATTGGGGGCACCGCTTTTGCGTTGCCGAAGCAGTTGGCCGCACAAGCTCGCAACTGCCGTTCCAGTGGCTCACCTTTAAGGCTCCTCTGAGATGACTCTCTGGTTCTTCGCCCTGCCATTGGCATGGCGTCGCCAGACCCAATCAAGCCTGCGCCACACCAGTGGCTATCCAGCGAAAATCTCCGAAAAACCACTGAGAATTATCGGCGCACCCTCTCGTGCTTTGGGGGACTGTTGATACACCCCGGCTTACCTTTGAGATCCGCCAAGAACTCCTCGATTCCCACTTGGGGTAGTGAGCATTTTTTTCCGGGGCCCAATGACACCATGCCAAGTGGTGTTTTGCTTCCCCCTCTACTGGGAGTGGAGATAAGCATGAAGACTCTTTTGATCACGGTTATATGCGCTGGGGGAGGGTATTGGCTGGGAACGAATCGCTTAGTACCTCCTTGGCTGGTAATCGGGTTGGCAATTTTGGGCGTGGGGTTATGGGCCATTGCCGAGTGGATTGAGCTCCGGGAAGGGATTGACGAGGGCAAACCATGATGTATGCCGATATGAAGGATCTTGCTGTGCTATCTGCAATGTTTCCTTCCTGGAGTTGGAGATTGGCGGTGAGACGACGGGTATTTGTGGCGTCGGAAGGACCGGTCATCCGACTCTACTGGATGCCAGCCCTTTTGAGCCTTGATGAGTTTCGTGCCCAGCTTTTTGTGAGGGAACTCAACGCCTTAGGCGCGTCTGGTGGCTCAAGACAGGGGGAGTGGTGATAATGGCAAATTGTTATCAAGGAGTGTGCTGTGTGAAAAAATGGAAACTGGTGATGCTGGCCGTGGCATCCGCCTCCCTTGTCGGGTGCTGGCAGAGCGATTACGCCTTTGAGGGGAAATACTTCGCTGCGGAGGGAGAGGAGTGCGCGACCCCTACTAGCGCCTCGGATCGCGAGCAATATCTTCTGGATATCACAAAGCAGGTCCACGACGGTAAAGCCTTGTACTCGGCCAGATTCCCAATCGCTGCGAAGCTGGGAGCTCCTCTCACCAGCGAACAGAGCGTGGCTGCAACAGACGATAATGAGCTGACTTTCCGGTTCACTAAACCTGAGGTCTCCGGAGTGTTTTCAGGAAGCCCTGCAGTGGAAATCGAGCTCACCGTAGTGCCTAATGAGAGCAGGAAAGATCATCTCTGGATGAGAAAAGCGACGTTCACCAGCGTGCGAGACGGGAAGGTCATCGAACGAGATTTTTTAACGACTCTGAGAGCTGCAAGCAAGGTCGGGGAGTCCGGTGCTTGTTTGAAAAAGGACAGCGGCGCTCGCTAATCGGCTGAGTATCGCCCTGTCAGAGGTGAAAGGGAGCGCCCAGGCGCTTCCTTCTTGTATCAAACCAAGTGAGTTGCATTACACTCAAGGTTGGGGGCTCTGAGGTTTTTCGCAACAAGACGCGGAGATCATTCCTGTTGACTAGCCATTTGCATCGGATGTAACCAACGTAGTTATGATTCGTCACAATCGTTCGTGACTTTGAATGTTTTTAGATAGGGAAGCAGTCGAGTGGTAAGGATTTTTCTCGCATCTGTAGTTTTATTTATGATTCTTGATGCAATCTTCCCGGGAGTTTTTCTATCTGTAAATGGTAAAATAGGCCTCTTTTCTGTAGTCCTCTTGCTGGGTGTCTGGGAGATATATTCCTACTGGTATTTTAATAACGAAAAATTTCTTAAGTTGAAGTTTGGTATTGAAGAGCACACCATAGATTGCAATAATCTAAATGAGCACATTGAAGAGCTAAAGAAAACACGGCTTTATATTAACTCTTATGACTATGGTCTTGGTGATCGTTACGATACCAGTCGATATCGTTTCAAGCGGAACGAATGGAAAAAAACCGAAAGAGATGGAAATGTTCACAATTGCTCGGCCTCCGTTTGCAAAGCTGCTAATGACCAACCATTTAAGTATCTCTGTAAGTACTTTGACATAAATGTTAGCGAAGAAACTTTATCTCACCTTGAGAATGCGCTTAACAACTATCTCGCCGCGTACCAGGGGAAAATCCTGCTTGAGCAAGAGAGGGATCGGCTTATGCAGACCCTCACTGACCCGCTGCCTTCCTTATTTTACAAGCTCAGCAAGAGTCGTTTAGCGAAAGAACTCGGCTTTGAACCTGTGCGTTTATTTGATATCGATTTTCAGACTTATAGGTTTCAATATGTTTCCTCGGGTGGGAATAGCTCCTACGAGGTGTCCATTATTCTTGATATGGAAAATCTAGAGAAATTTATAAAATACATTGGTGACAAGCTTCGGTTAAAAAATAGCGCTAAAGGCCAGCGAGCGTTGATGACTCCGCAGCTTCGTGAAAAAATAAAACAAAGGGACAATAATACATGTCAGCGATGCTGGGTTTCGGTTAAGGAGGAGCCAAATTTATTAATAGAGGTTGATCATATAACTCCCATCTCCAAGGGAGGAACCACGACCGAGGATAACCTCCAAGCTTTATGCTGGCGTTGTAACCGTACAAAGGGGGCAAAGCTTTCCTAGCGTTATGATCCGGTTTGTGAGTTAGATTTAAAATCTTGTTCTTTGAGGTGAATAGAGATTAGATGCGATTACTAATGATCAGCGTTAACTGCTCCACCGGATCAAGTTATCTAGTGGGTAATGATGACCAGTAGAGATAGTGCTCATGGTGTCGATCATTATTACTATTTCTTGGGGTAGCCTGGTATGCCAGGCTTACCAAGCGCCACCAAGTGATCGTGCACGTCTTGCATCGCGATCTCGTGAATGTTGAATTTCCCAATGTCGTGCCAGTTAGTCTGCTCTATGTCTATGTTCTTCCACCATTGTATCAAATGAGCAAAAAGCAACTTAAGTATCATGCGATAAAGTGAGTAAAATTCAGCTAGTGACTGACCGCTTTTCGCCCTCTTGATCAATGCGTGGGCTGAATTGTTTCTTGCCTGCCTGAAATGCTTGGGGAAACAACCGTAGATGCCGTAAAACTTCGTCTCGGTCATCTTATAGAAATAAGAATTAGGATTTTTACGCTCAATTTTCCACGCTTTCTCTATCGCTACCATTATGTGTTTTTCGGCATCGACAGCTATTATTTGATCAAGGCTGTTCTGGTTTCGCTGAATGAGTGCGATGCAGAACTCATACAAGTGATGGATAAACGACTGAAAAGCCCCATGTGCGAGAATGATCTGCTCAACACTATTGCCACCGGTGGCTAACTGGAATTCCATATCGAAGAATTCATCATACGCTTTTCTGCATAAGATCGATTCGTGCGCCAGCACGGCGCATAGCAGTCTGTCTTTCTCTTCGCTAATGGCCATCTTACCGATCCTTTTCCAGATATTTTTTAGCATTAATCCAAAATCACTAGATACCAAACGCCTACAATCAGACTATACCGGCACGGCTCGGTAGCCACCTTCAACACAGGGAAATGGGCTGCGTCTAGCTCGATCAATTGACCCGCTGATGTTCACGCGGGCTGCTACAGCGGTCTCTTTAGACCCCGGTATTCAGCTCCCAAAACGCCCCATCCTGGCTCAAGGACAATTGTCGCGGCGAGTCGCAATCTGGCATGAAGGCGGCGCATTGGGAAGGTTCGCCATGCAAAAGCGGCACGTACATTACTGATGTAACGAGTACAGCAAAAGGCAGCCTTATCGCGAGCTTTCCACTCGTTAGTTTTAATCGTTGGACGTCGGCGAATACGGCAGGAGCCGTCACGTTTTGTACTGCCTACAGGCGGTCATGCCTGGGCACATGATAATAAAAAGAGGACGCTACTCATCATGACGATGCCAAAGTCAACCCTGGATGTCTCCAGAATGTTCATTATTGGTGGTGCATGCATTGCACTACTCATCGGCTCAGGTTTTGCGACGGGCCAGGAAATCATGCAGTACTTTGTCGCCTATGGTCATGCCGGGCTGATCAGTATCCTCCTGATGTTTGCACTCTTTACCTATGTTGCGTTCAGTTTCGTCATGGCGGGTTACGAACAAAAGTTCAGCGCGCCCAAGGAAATATTCACGTATTACTGCGGTAAAAAACTCGGCGCCTTCTTCGACTATTTCTCGGTGCTTTTCCTGTATATGTCGTTCTGGGTGATGATTGCCGGAGCGGGGGCCGCGCTCAATCAGAAACTTGGCTGGCCTAACTGGTATGGCGGCGTGTTGATGGGGGGCTTGACCTTGGTCACGCTGTTCTTCGGCTTCAATCGGTTGATCAACGTGGTGGGTTCGATCGGCCCTCTGCTTTCGGTTCTAGCGATCATGATAGGTGTGGCAGGTGTCGTCATGAACACCCAGGGGCTGGTTGAATTCCCTGCCGTATTGAAGCCATTGACCGAAAGCAAGACCGTTCTGCAGGCCGGGAGCAACTGGTTTACAGCCTGCCTTTCCTACGTAGGTTTCTGCATGATGTGGCTGGCGGTCTTCATGACCAACCTGGGCAGTACCAGCAAGAGCCGGGCAGAGGCAGGGGGTGGTGCGTTTTTGGGGATGTTGCTTTTTTCCCTGGCCGTGCTGGCCATGATGCTGGGCCTGGCTGCAAACCTCAGCGATGTTGCCACTGCGCAGATCCCATCCCTGGTGCTGGTTGAAAAAATTTCCCCTTCGCTGACCGGCCTGATCACGGTGGTGATTCTCGCCGCCATCTACACCACGGCAGCGTCGCTGCTCTGGGCCCCAGTGAAACGCTTCGCGCCAGATGAGTTCAGCATTCGTCATCGACTGCTGCTGTGTGTGCTTTGCACCGTGGGCACGCTGGTTGGTCTGAATGTGCCGTTCGATGCACTGATCAACGTGGTATACGTGGTCAATGGCTATATTGGTTTCGGTTTGCTCTTCCTGATGCTGGTCAAGGATTTCAAGACCCGCGTATTGAAGCGCTCCCTCCAAACCGTATAAGCAAAAATCGCTTATCTTCACGCTGAACCTCACAGGTGATCGACTGAGACGCTGTTGGACGTCTCAGTCGATCTTTGCTTATGTGAAACGCTTAGGGAAACTCCGATCAAGTCAGCACAGGCGGCCTGACCTGTGCTGACTTGATCGGAGTTTCCGTAGGCATGCTGGTTGATGAGGCATCAGTGCGCTTGCTCTCTCACCACCATGTCCTCACGTGCCGGTTCGATTCCGATCACTGTTTCCGCCCAGTGATCGTCAGACTCGATTGGGTTGAGTGCCTTTTTGAGTACCTATTCAATTTATACAACCCATGGATTGCCTGCTTTTACTGAGATGCATGGTACAAATTCGATTCCTGTCTCCGGCACCATACAGATTGGCCAGTGACAACTTTTGTTATCTGGCGCCAAGAAAGAAACCCGCCTAGTGCGGGTTTTTTTGCCTGTTTTTCCGCTGCAGGCCTACGTACCTTATAAGTCCTTCAGTGAAACCTTTATTCGCTGAGGACCCGGCAGACGCTTTCGCTGCCTCTAAGGTCGTGTCATGGCGGTGGTACGCGGGACACCTTCGGTGTGCCGGGCCCCTTTCGTCCCGGTCGGCCAACCCGCGTATTGCTTCCACCCTGACTTGCTTGGTCATGAAGGGTAACAAGCCTCCTAGAACAACCCGCTGGTGGCACGCGAGGGTATCTGCATTGGCGGCCTTCAGAACGGCGAAAAAAATGCGCCCAGGTGGTTCTGGCACGTGGGGCGTGACAATTTAATGGGAGTCCCTTAACGAAACGGGACTTCCCCCATGCGTAAATTTCTTTATGACCTCACTGTGGCCATCGTTAGTCGATTCATTAGCGGCTTGATGCTGTCCGTGTTGCTCTCAGTAGCAGTGGCTGCACAGCAACCAACGCTGTTGATCCTTGTTATACAAGTGCAATAGGTTGCTCTCCGTACGGGGAGAGGTGGAGCTTCAATCTGGTGATGCCTCCGAGCCACGCGATATCAAGCCTTTTCCTACGGCAGATCACGGCCTTTTCAGGCAGCCTCGACCTTGCACTAGCAGACTCGCAGGGATAAATTGCCCCCAGTCGCGGCAAATTCCGCGACCGGGTTTGGCGACCCGGATAAACTTGGCGCATCAGCGCCCCACACGACCGCAGGCGCTTTTTTTATGCTTGCGGCCTCGTGCTATGGCGGCTGTGCGTGGGAGACCCTCGGGTCTGCCGGGTTCCAAGTTCCCGGTTCGCCAACCTGCGTACAGCTGCCACCCATTGTTTGGCGACGGTGCGTGGCAGCTCCAACCTAACTTGGAGTCTCATGCATGCTTACGTTGAGCCCACTCAGGATCCTCGCATCCGCTCTCCGCCGCCTAACCTCGCCGGCGCCTGAACCCCACCGTTTCTACCCCATCCATACCCAGGGCAACCCAACGCCTGCGCGAAGTCAGGTGCCCCGTGACTGAGCACGAACGCATTGCCACCCTCCAGAGCTATGTCTGGACCCTCGAACTGCTCGGCGAATCGCTGGTGCATCACGACGAGCGATTGGAATGTGATCACCAACCGCAACTGAGTTTCCGCGCCACGGCGGGGATTCATCAGGCGATCAAGATCATTAGCCGTTTGGCGGGTGAGCAGTGCGGCACGCTGCTTGATGAGGGGCGGGCTGGGGAGGGGGAATAGAGGGTTTGTTGTAGGCGTTGGGCGCTGGGGTGGTGTTTGGTCGAGATTGGGGCCGCTGTGCGGCCCATCGCGGCACAAGTCCCCACAGGAGCGGCGCTAGCCAGATGTTGGGTGATAGCGCAGAGGCTTTGCCGTTCTCCTGCAAACATTTGCGACGCTTTAAGGCGGGGTCGAGCCTTGTACCGCGCCGTTCATAGGAATAGCTTGCCCCGAACGCTGGAAAAACCTGCTCGACCTGAATCCTCCATTGGTTTATATTTTTTAGACTTAAATGAATTTCATAAACCTTGTTGGGAGGTCAGCAATGATCGGCGAACGCCTGAAACGTGCCCGCGCTGCTGCTGGCTTGTCGATGCAGGCGCTCGGCGAGGAGGTTGGCGTCAGCGCCAACATGATCAAGAAATACGAGCACGATCAGAGCATGCCCAGTTCCGGGGTGCTGATCCGTCTGGGCAAAGCCCTGTCTGTACGTGCCGAATATTTCTTCCGCCCCACGAAGGTCGAGCTCTCCGGCATCGAATATCGCAAGCGTTCCAGCACCCCAAAGGCGACCCTCAAGCGCATCGAGGCCGATGTGCTGGACCAGGCTGAGCGCTGGCAGGAGTTGATCAATCTTTGGCCAGAGTACCCGGTGCAGGCATTCACCGTACCTGGAGGGTTGCCGCCACAGGTGGATGCGCTGGAGCAGATCGATGCATTGGCAGATCAGGTTCGTGCCGAGTGGGACTTGGGCCTGAGCCCGATTCCAGACCTCATCGATGTGTTGGAGTCTCGCGGCATTCTGGTGATCATCACGGATGTCGATGCCCAGGCAAAATTCGATGGCTTGCAGGCAACGATAGCTGGGCAGCCTGTTGTGGTGGTATCTGCCAACTGGCCGGGTGATCGGCAGCGCTTCACGTTGGCCCATGAGTTGGGCCACTTGTTATTGCATGATCGGTTGGCCGAATCACTCGATGAAGAGAAGGCCTGCAACCGCTTTGCCTCTTCGTTCCTAGTGCCTGCCAGCGCGATACGCCAGCAGCTGGGTGAAAAGCGGCACATGTTAGAGATGCGCGAGCTCTATCTGCTCAAGACCGAATATGGGTTGAGCATGCAGGGTTGTCTCTATCGTGCCGCAGACCTGGACATCATCACGCAGAAGGTGCGGGAGCGTTTGTTCATGGTCTTCGTCAAGCAAGGATGGCGCACGCAGGAGCCCGGGCAGCCTTATCGGCAGGAGTCCACGCGTTTGTTCCAGCAATTGGTCTATCGGGCGCTGGGCGAGGGTATCTTGAGTGAGTCCAAGGCCGCTGAGCTGTTGGGCATGACCGTTTTCCAGTTCCATCAGGCACGCAAGCTGGAGTTATTGGATGCAGTTGCTCATCAGTGATGCCAACATCCTGATCGACCTCGAAGAAGGAGAGCTGCTGGAGCAGCTCTTCAGGCTCCCCTACCAATTCACTGTTCCCGATATCCTGTTTTTCGAAGAGCTTGAAGTCCAGCATGGCCACTTGCTACGCAGAGGGCTGGCGCTGGGAGAATTGTCTTCCGACACCATGTTGTATGCATCGAACCTGATGGCGCGGGTGCGGGGGCCGAGTCGCAATGACTGCTTTGCCCTGGCGCTTGCCAGGCAAGAGAACTGCCCCCTCCTTTCTGGCGATGAGGCGCTGCGTCACACCGCGCGGGATGAGGCTGTGGAGGTCAGAGGAACGCTTTGGGTAGTTGAAGAGATGATTCAGAAGCAGGTCATCACGGTTGGCCAAGCGCGTGAGGCTTACGAGCGGATGAGAGCCAATGCGCGTCGGCTGCCCTGGGCGATGGCATATCAGCGGTTGGACGATCTGTTTCCGTAGCCCCGAGCCGTTTCGCCTCGAAGGCGCGTGCCAAGCCTGTCTGTGGATAAATCTCGTTGTGGATCAATTTTCCAGCTCGGTCGCTGGGCTGGCCTGCTGGGTTGGCGCTTTGCGTTCGGCTTGGGGGCCTGATCGTAGAGCAAGCCCACTCCTGCACGGGGTCGCGGTGGTCAGGGGCGCAGCGGCCGGAGCTTCGAACCAGGTTGGCCATGAGCTGCGATGGCGGGTGCCTTCTTCGATGCAGGGGATGAGGCGTTCGGTCAGCACGGCGGTTTGTTGCACGGCTTTGGCGGTGCGGTATTTCACGCTGTGCACGCATTCCCGGTCGCCGAACTCGCAGCGGTTGAGCGTGGTCCCGCCGCAGGGGCCGTTGGCCAGGCCTTTGGGGCAGCTTTCGGGGCAGATGTAGAGGGTGTCTTCCAGGCGGCAGCGGCCGCAGGTGTCGCAGCCCAGCAATGGCCTTTTCACGCTGCGCTCCAGGCGATGGAGTACGCGGGCGCCGGTGGGCGTTGCCCAGAGGGGGCGTTGCACGGCCCAGCCGAAGGCCTGGCTCAGCCAGTTGGTGCGGTTGAACAGCAATGAATGCGCGCCGTGCAGTAGGTGGTAACGCGCTGTTTCCTTGGGCGAGGCGGTGACCTGGGACTCACCCAGGCGCCAGTTGGCGCCGGGTGGGTGGAAGGTGACGGCGGGCAGGCCGGGCATTTGCCAGCAGGCGTGCCAGGCGGGCGCCCATTGTTCGAGTGACTGGAGGCGAGCCTGCCAGTCGTTGATGGCGTTTTCCAGGGCCTGCAGTTGCTCCAGATCGTGGATGCCGGAGAGGTGGATGCCGGCATAGCCCATCAGGCGCAGGCCGATGATCTGCAGGGCCAGGCGCTCGAGACTGCGGGCCTGGGCGTGGGCCTTGGAGACGGCGGCTTCGGCGGCGAGCAGGTCGTGCATGGAGGGGGTGACGACGATGCCGGCGACGTGCTCGAAGATCTTCGCGCGACCCAGGGTCAGGCCCATCACGCAGGCCATCAGGGGCTTGGGGTTGGGCTGGCGCTGCATCCACTGGAGGGCTTCAAGGTGCTTGCTGGCGTCGAAGCCTAGCTGCAGGGCGAGAAAGTCCGCGCCGGCAGCGAGTTTCTTTTCGGCCTTGAAGTACTGGGCGCCGCCTTCTTCCTCGCGGTACTTGAACGGGTGCATGCCAGCGCCCAGCAGCCAGTCGGGGCGAGCCTGGCGGACGATCTGCAGGGCGGAAACCGACTCGAGGTAGCGCACCGGGCGCTGGCCGGGGACGTGCCCGGGCAGGCGGTCGCCGGTCAGCAGCAAGAGCTGGTCGAGGCCGGCGGCGTCCATCTGCTGCAGTTGGTCGAGCAGATGATGGCGTTCGCGGTCCTTGCCGGAGAAGTGCAGCAGGGTGGGATGGGGCTGTCGGAAGCTGCTGTAGGCGTCCAACGGCGACATTTCGAAGGGGCTGCCGACGCGGTCGGCGATGGCCACGGTCATGGGCCAGCCGCACAGGTGTTTGCGCGCCATGAGGGCTTCGATGCTGGCGAAGCGCTCGCTGGAGGACTTAGGGACGAACTCCATGACGCAGACGAAGGTTTTGTCGTGCAGCGCCGTTTTCAGCTGGCTCATGGGCGGTCGGGTATCTGGTTTGGGCACCGTGGCATTGTGGGGTAGGGCGAAGGTTGGGGGATGTCCGGATGCGTAGGGAATTGCTTTGAATGAGACATGGGGTTGGCCTTGAGGGCCCTATCGCGGGGGCAAGCCTGCGCCCATAGGGTGGGTGGTCATCATGAGAAAATCTTGAGTTGTCCTTAAATTAAATGAGTTTGTCTCACGGATGCGTGCCCAGGAAAATCCCCTCATTCATTTTTACGTTTCTGAGGGACAAGACATGGCACTGGCGCACAACCTGGGCTTTCCGCGTATCGGCCGGGACCGCGAGCTGAAGAAGGCCCTGGAGGCCTTCTGGAAGGGCGAGCTGGACGAAGCCGGCCTGCGCGCGGTGGGCCGCGAGCTGCGCGCCGCGCACTGGCAGGTGCAGAAGGACGCGGGTATCGAGCTGCTGCCGGTCGGCGACTTCGCCTGGTACGACCAGGTGCTCACCCATTCGCTGACTTTCGGCGTGATCCCGGCACGGTTTCGCGCAGAAAAGGATGCCAAGCCCAGCCTGCACACCCTCTTCGCTATGGCCCGGGGCGTCAGCGATACTTGCTGCGGTGCTCATGCCCAAGAAATGACCAAGTGGTTTGATACCAACTACCACTACCTGGTCCCGGAATTCACCGCTGACCAGGCCTTCACCCTGAGCTGGGAACAGCTGTTCGAGGAAGTGGACGAGGCCAAGGCCCTGGGCCACGCAGTCAAGCCGGTGGTGATCGGCCCGCTGACCTACCTATGGCTGGGCAAGGCCAAGGGCGCCGACTTCGACAAGCTGGAGCTGGTCGAGCGCCTGGTGCCGCTGTACGACACCATCTTCAACCGCTTGGCCGCCCAAGGCGTGGAATGGGTGCAGATCGACGAACCTATCCTGGCGCTGGACCTGCCTCAGGATTGGAAGAATGCCTACGAGCGCGTCTACAACATCCTACAGCGCGCGCCGCTGAAGAAGCTGGTCGCCACCTATTTCGGCGGCCTGGAAGACAACCTGGGCTTGGCCGCCAACCTGCCGGTCGATGGCCTGCACATCGACCTGGTGCGTGCGCCGGAGCAGTTTCCGACGATTCTCGATCGCCTGCCGGCCTACAAAGTCCTGTCCCTGGGCGTGGTCAATGGCCGCAACGTGTGGCGCTGCGACCTGGAAAAGGCCCTGGACGTGTTGCGTCACGCGGCTGAGCGCCTGGGCGACCGGCTGTGGGTCGCGCCGTCCTGCTCGCTGCTGCACAGCCCGGTGGACGTGGCCCGTGAGGACCAGCTCGACGCCGAGCTGCAAGGCTGGCTGGCCTTCGCTGTGCAGAAATGCCAGGAAGTAGCTGTGTTGGCCAAGGCCATCGATGCGCCGCAGGCCCTGGAGGTGCTCGTGGCCCTGGCGCAGAGCCGCGCCGTGCAGGTCAGCCGCGCCGCCTCGCCACGTATCCACAAGCCGGCCGTGCAGGCCCGGGTGGCGGCGATCCAGCCGGCGGACAGCCAGCGCCTGTCGCCTTTTGCCCAGCGCATCGTCAAGCAGCGTGCTGGGCTGAATTTGCCCGCGTTTCCGACCACGACGATCGGCTCGTTCCCACAAACCCCGGCGATCCGCCTGGCGCGGCAGGCGTTCAAGCAAGGCACGCTGGCCGAGGCCGACTACATCGAGGCGATGCAGAACGAAATCCGCCAGGCGGTGCAGATCCAGGAGCAGCTGGGCCTGGATGTGCTGGTGCATGGTGAGGCCGAGCGCAACGACATGGTCGAGTACTTCGCCGAGCAGCTCGACGGCTATGCCTTCACGCGTTTCGGTTGGGTGCAGAGCTACGGTTCGCGCTGCGTGAAGCCGGCGGTGATCGTCGGTGACCTGAGCCGCCCGAAGGCCATGACCGTAGGCTGGAGCACCTATGCCCAGGGCCTGACCGACAAACCGATGAAGGGCATGCTGACGGGCCCGGTGACCATGCTGATGTGGTCCTTCCCGCGTGAGGATGTGAGCCGCGAGGCGCAGGCTCGGCAACTGGCGTTGGCCATTCGTGACGAAGTGCTGGACCTCGAGGCGGCGGGTATCCGCATCGTGCAGATCGACGAAGCCGCGTTCCGCGAAGGCCTGCCCTTGCGTCGCAGCGGCTGGCCGCACTACCTGGACTGGGCCACCGAGGCCTTCCGCCTGTGCGCCTCGGGTGTGCGCGATGAAACCCAGGTACACACCCATATGTGCTACAGCGAGTTCAACGATGTGATCGAGTCGATCGCGGCGATGGACGCTGATGTGATCACCCTCGAGACTTCGCGTTCGGACATGGAGCTGTTGGCGGCCTTCGAACGCTACAACTACCCCAACGAGATCGGCCCTGGGGTGTATGACATCCACTCGCCACGGGTGCCAGGCAAGGAGGCGATGGTCCAGCTGTTGCGCAAAGCGGCCCAGCGTATTCCGGCCGAGCGGCTGTGGGTCAACCCGGATTGCGGGTTGAAGACCCGCGGGTGGCCGGAGACCGAGGCGGCGTTGGTGAACATGGTGGCGGCGGCCCGGGAGTTGCGTGGTGCTGGCTTGGTTGGGGGGGCGAAGGTGTAAGGCGTCGGGGCCGGTGTTGCCTGTTCTGGCCCAATCGCGGGACAAGCCGGATCGCGATTGGGCCTTGAGATCAGCGCTCGATCGCCAGCGCTACGCCCTGCCCACCGCCAATGCACAGGGTCGCCAGCCCTTTCTTGGCATCGCGTTTGATCATCTCGTGCAGCAGGGTCACCAGCACGCGGCAGCCGGAGGCGCCGATAGGGTGGCCGAGGGCGATGGCGCCGCCGTTGACGTTGACGCGCGCAGCATCCCACTCTAGCGCCTTGCCCACTGCCAGGGCCTGGGCGGCGAAGGCCTCGTTGGCTTCGATCAGCTCCACATCCGCCAGTTGCCAGCCGGCCTTGTCCAGGCAGCGCTGGGTAGCGGACACCGGGCCGATGCCCATGATCGCCGGGTCCACGCCCGCGCTGGCATAGGACGCGATCTTCGCCAATACCGGCAGGCCCAGGGCCTTGGCCTTGGAGGCGCTCATCAGCAGCACGGCGGCGGCGCCGTCGTTCAGGCTCGAGGCGTTGCCGGCGGTGACGCTGCCGTCTTTCTTGAAGGCCGCACGCAGCTTGCCCAGGGCCTCGGCGGTGGTGCCGGGGCGTGGCTGTTCGTCGGTGTCGAACACCAGCGGCTCGCCTTTTTTCTGCGGCATCACGATCGGGGTGATCTCATCCTTGAAGCGGCCGGCCTCGATGGCGGCCACGGCCTTGCGCTGGGATTCGGCGGCGAAGGCATCCTGCTGTTCGCGGGTGAGGGCGTATTTTTCCACCAGGTTCTCGGCGGTGATGCCCATGTGGTAGTCGTTGAAGGCGTCCCACAGGCCGTCGCTGATCATGGTGTCGACCATCTGGCCATGGCCCATGCGCTGGCCGGTGCGGGCCGAGGGCAGCACATAGGGCGCCAGGCTCATGTTCTCCTGGCCGCCGGCGATCACCACCTCGGCGTCGCCGCAGCGGATGGCCTGGGCCGCCAGGTGCAAGGCCTTCAGACCCGAGCCGCACACTTTGTTCAGGGTCAGGGCGGGCACGCTGTAGGGCAGGCCGGCCTTGATCGCGGCCTGGCGCGCCGGGTTCTGGCCGGCACCTGCGGTCAGCACCTGGCCGAGAATCACTTCGTCGACCTGGGCCGGGTCCAACTGGGTCTGCTCCAGCAGGCGCTTGATGACCGCAGCGCCCAGGTCCACGGCCGGCACAGTGGCCAGGGCCCCCTGGAAGCTGCCGATGGCGGTACGGGTTGCGGCGACGATGACCACGTCGTTCATCTTGTTGTTCTCCGTGCAAGGGATGGGCGCCAGGTCGGCGGATTGCACCAGCATCGGCGGGTTGGGTTCATTTGTTAAGTTTGTTTTTCTTTGCGATTGATCCGAAAAGCAAATGAATGGTCGCGGGCGTGGAGAATGCCCAGGCCCTCGGGCAAATGCGCCGCGGCTGGCTAAGCTTGTTCTGTTCATTTCTTTCCACTGGAGCCAACCACCATGCGGACCCTGATCGCCGTCGGCCTGCTGCTCGCAAGCAGCGCCGCCTTCGCCACCACCAAATGCACCACTGCCGACAAAAGCACCTGGCAAGACCAGGAGAAATTCCAGGCCCAGCTCAAGGAGCAGGGCTATCGCATCAACAAGTTCAAGGTCACCGAGGGCAACTGCTACGAGATCTACGGCTTCGACAAGGACGGCCGCAAGGTCGAGATCTACCACGACCCAGTGACCGGCAAGGCGGTCAAGACCGAGATCCATGACTGATGGCCAGTGTGCGGCTCTGGGACCCGTTGCTCAGGTGCTGCCACTGGTCCCTGGCCTTGGTGTTCTTCGCCAACTCGTTCTTCAACGAAGAGGGTGACGACTGGCACCAATGGCTGGGCTACTACGCCCTAGCCTGCGTGGCCGTGCGCCTGGTCTGGGGCTTCGTAGGGCCGCCCAGCGCGCGCTGGGCGGACTTCTGGCCGACGCCGTCGCGGCTGGCGGCACACGCCAGGGCGTTGATAACGGGCGCGCCTTATCATCGCCTCGGCCATTCGCCGATCGGCGCGTTGGTCATGCTGTTGATGCTTGCCTGCGTCGTCGGGCTGGGCGTGACCGGCTGGCTGTCCCAGGAGGTCGATGCCCTGTGGGGCGTCGATTGGCCTACGGACGTGCACAGCGTGCTGGCCAATACTTTGTTGGCGTTGGTTTGCGTGCACCTGCTGGCCGCGGTGGTGGAGAGCGTGCGCCTGCGGGAGAACCTGCCGCTGTCGATGCTCACCGGCCGTCGCCGCCTGCCGGACGACCGGCGCTGACCCGCCAGGTTGTTTTGAATCGTGCCAATCACCTCCGTAATATGTGTCGGATAACCTGCGGGGGTAGTCTCACCCTCTGATCAAACGGAATCGTCCCCTGCGGCGCGCTTCCTCGGCACAAACCTGAAGAGGTACAGACATTGGCCATCATTCATCCCAAGGTTCGCGGTTTCATCTGCACCACGACTCACCCGAAGGGCTGCGAGCTCAACGTCCGTGACCAGATCGAAGCCACCCGCAAGCAGGGTGTGCGCGAAGATGGTCCGAAGAAGGTCTTGGTGATCGGTGCATCCAGCGGCTACGGCCTGGCTGCACGTATTACCGCAGCGTTCGGCTTCAAGGCCGACACCCTGGGCGTATTCTTCGAAAAGCCGGGCACCGAGACCAAGGCCGGTACCGCCGGCTGGTACAACGCTGCCGCCTTCGACAAGTTCGCCAAGGCCGAAGGCCTGTACAGCAGGTCGATCAACGGTGACGCCTTCTCCGACGAAGCCCGCGCCAAGGTCATCGAGCTGATCAAGAACGAAATGGGCGGCAAGGTCGACCTGGTCGTCTACTCCCTGGCCTCGCCGGTGCGCAAGCTGCCGCAGACCGGCGAACTGGTGCGCTCGGCGCTCAAGCCGATCGGCCAGCCGTACAAGTCGACCGCCATCGACACCAACAAGGACACCATCATCGAGGCCAGCATCGAGCCGGCCACCGAGCAGGAAATCCAGGACACCGTTACCGTCATGGGTGGCCAGGACTGGCAGCTGTGGATCGACGCCCTGGCCGGCGCCGGTGTGCTGGCCGAAGGCGCACGTACCGTGGCCTTCAGCTACATCGGCACGGAAATCACCTGGCCGATCTACTGGCACGGTGCCCTGGGTCAGGCCAAGCAGGACCTGGACGAAACCGCCCTGCGCCTGGACAAGAAACTGGCCGCTGAGGTCAAGGGCGGCGCCAACGTGGCGGTGCTCAAGTCGGTCGTTACCCAGGCCAGCTCGGCCATCCCGGTGATGCCGCTGTACCTGTCGATGGTCTTCAAGATCATGCAGGAGAAGGGCGTGCACGAAGGCACCCAGGACCAGCTGGACCGCATGTTCCGCGACCGCATGTACCGCGCCGATGGCGCTGCGATGCCGGTGGACGAGAAGGCCCGCCTGCGCCTGGACGACTGGGAGCTGCGCGATGACGTACAGGACGCCTGCAAGGCCCTGTGGCCGCAGGTGACCACCGAGAACCTGTTCCAGCTGACCGACTATGCCGGTTACAAGAAGCAGTTCCTCAACCTGTTCGGCTTCGAGCGTGCTGACGTCAACTACGACGAAGACGTGGCCACCGACGTGAAGTTCGACTGCATCGAGCTGTAATCGCCTGCAGTTTTGGGGGGCCGCTGCGCGGCCCTTTCGCGGCACAAGGCCGCTCCTACGGACCGAACCTCCGGCCCCTGTAGGAGCGGCCTTGTGCCGCGAAAAGAGGGCAAAGCCCTCCCAATACTCCAATCTGTCTGCGAAACGGCCCCCACAAGCCGCTTGTTTTTGCTAGCGTTGGCGCACCAGCACAGGAAGCGCGCCATGAGCAGCCTCATCCAACCCGCCACCGCCTTTCGCCACACCGCTGCCGACGGCTACACCCTCGGCGGTTTCTGCTGGCGCCATGCCGAACCCGACGCCCAGCGCCCGCTGGTGATTATCAACGCCGCCACCTCGGTGCGTTGCCGCTACTACGCGCGCTTTGCCGACTACCTCTTCGCCCAGGGCTTCGATGTGCTGACCTATGACTACCGGGGCATCGGCGAGTCACGCCCGGTATCGTTGCGCGGTTTCCAGGCGTCCTGGAGCGACTGGGGGCGGCTGGATTTCGAGGCCATGCTGCACCTGGCCGCTGAAGCCTTCCCAGGCCAGCCGGTGGATGTGGTAGGCCACAGTTTCGGCGGCTGTGCGGTGGGCCTGGCGCCGTCCGGCAGCCGGTTGCGGCGGGTGGTGATGGTGGGCGCGCAGTTCGCCTATTGGCGCGACTACGCAGCCGACCAGCGTTGGCGCCTGCTCGGCAAATGGCACCTGGTGATGCCGCTGCTGACCCGCTTGTGCGGCTACTTTCCCGGCAAGCGCCTGGGCTGGATGGAAGACACCCCGGCCGGGGTGGTGCACGACTGGACCACCCGCACGCCGCGCTACGAGCATCGCCCCAGTGGCCGGGCGTTGGCCGAGCTGCCGTTCGCCAGGGTGCGCGCGGCGACCCTGGCGATCAGCCTGACCGACGACCCGTTCGGCACCGTGGCCGCCACCGAGCGTCTATTGGGGTACCTGCAAGGCGCCGAGCGTCGGCACCTGCGCCTGGCGCCTGGGGATATCTCGGCGGGTGAGATCGGCCATTTCGCCTTCTTCCACGACCGTTTCCGCGAAAGCCTGTGGCCGATTGCCTTGGCCTGGTTGCAGCAGGGCGGGCTGCCCGATCAGGTGCCGGGACGAGTCATCGGTTGAGGTGGCCTGATCCGGCCCAATCGCGGGACAAGCCCGCTCCCACGAGACCCGTGGTTGCAACTTGCCGTGCAACTGCCTTGCGACATTTTCGGAGTTGCTGCGGCCCCTGTGGGAGCGGGCTTGCCCCGCGATTGGGCCGGCCCTGCTGACTTCAAACGTGATACCCATACAGCGTCGCCAGCAACCCCGCCAACGCACAGGCAATCAATACCTCCAGCACCCCGCGGCGGAACAGCAGCAAACCCACCGCCGCCAGCACCGCAATCAGCAACGCCAGCCAATCGACCCCCGCGCCGAACCCATGGGGCCAGAACACGTGGTAGCCGAAGAACAGCGCCAGGTTGAGGATCACCCCCACCACCGCCGCGCTGATCGCCGTCAGCGGCGCGGTGAAACGCAGCTGCCGCCGTGTGCTTTCCACCAGCGGCGCGCCGATCAGGATGAACAGGAACGAAGGCAGGAAGGTGAACCAGGTCACCAGGCACGCCGCCAGGGCGCCGGCGAGGAACGCCTGGTCGGCGCCGAACTGCGCCTGTACGTAGCCGCCCACGAAGCCGACGAAGGCCACCAGCATGATCAAAGGTCCCGGTGTGCTTTCGCCCAAGGCCAGTCCATCGATCATCTGCGTCGGCGTCAGCCAGCCGTAGTAGGTCACCGCTCCCTGATACACATACGGCAACACCGCATAGGCGCCACCAAAGGTCAGCAAGGCGGCCTTGGTGAAGAACCAGGCCATCTGCGTGAAGGTACCCTCCCAGCCGAACAGCAACGTCAGTGCGGCCATCGGCAGGCACCACAGTGCAGCGCCACAGGCCACCAGCCACAGCAGGCGTGGCCAGTGGAAGCGGGTGTGCTCCGGCTGCGGCGAAGGCTCTTCGGCCACCGGTTGCTGCCCGGCGCTGGTGCGCCCGGTCTGGAACAGCTGGGGTTGCCAGCGCCCACCCAGGTAGCCGAGCACCCCGGCACCGATGACGATCACCGGAAACGGCAGGCCCAGGCCGAACAAGGCCACGAACGCCGCCAGGGCGATAGCCCACAGCGCGGCGTTGTGCAGCACACGCGAGCCGATGCGCCACGCGGCCTGCAGTACGATGGCGGTGATCGCGGGCTTGAGCCCGTAGAACAGGCCGGCCACCACCGGCTGCTGGCCGTGGACGACATAGATCCATGACAGGCCGATGAGGATGAACAGCGACGGCAGGACGAACAACCCGCCGGCGACGATACCGCCCCAGGTGCGGTGCATCAGCCAGCCCAGGTAGGTCGCCAACTGCTGGGCTTCGGGGCCGGGCAGCAACATGCAGTAGTTGAGGGCGTGGAGAAAGCGCGACTCGCTGAGCCAGCGGCGTCGCTCGACGATCTCGCGGTGCATCAGGGCGATCTGCCCGGCGGGGCCACCGAAGCCGATGAAGCCCAGCTTGAGCCAGAACAGCATGGCCTGGCGGAAGGGGATAGGGGGCTCGGTCTGCATGCAGGTCTATCCAGGGGGCAGGGGAGGGCTGTGCCCTCCCGATCGCCGGCAAGCTGGCTCCCTCATGGCCAGTGGGAGCCGGCTTGCCGGCGATCGGGCGGTGATGTCAGGCGTTACGGGTCAGTGGCTGCGCCGCGAACTTCACCCCGGCCAACCCATGCTTGATCAGCGCACGGATATTGGCATGGTCGCTCCCTTCAGGGGTGGCCAGCACACTGCGGTAGTGCTCGCCAAACGCCAGCAACGCTTCCTGGTCGCTCAACCCTTCGAGCAAGGCCAGGCCCAGGGTCTTGCACGACCCTTCGTTCTGCCCGGCGGCGTTGGCCACACCGCCATTGTCGAATGCCTGTGGCTGGTAGCTGTAGTGGGTGGCAACGAACGCCAGGGTATCGGCAAATACATGCTCACCGCTGGCGAGGCTGGCGCGCAGGCTGGTCAGATCAGTCACGGGGCTTTCCTTTTTCGAACGTAGCTTGTTGCTCGGCGCTGGCTTCTTTCTGGTACTGGGCCTTCCAATCGGCATAGGGCATGCCATACACGCGCTCGCGGGCGTCATCCAGGCTCACCTCGATCTGACGTTCGTCGGCGGCGGCCTTGTACCACTTGGACAGGCAGTTGCGGCAGAAACCGGAGAGGTTCATCAGGTCGATGTTCTGCACATCGGTGCGTTTTTGCAGGTGTTCGACCAGGCGCCGGAACGCGGCGGCCTCGAGTTCGAGCTGTTGTTGCGGGGTCATGGGGCTTCCCTCAGGTCATGCGGTTCTTCAGGTGGCGGCCACCGTTGATGACCACCTGGCTGCCGGTGCTGTACTGGCTTTCGAGCAGGAACATCACCGCCTCGATCAGCGGGCGGGCGCCGGGCTCGAATTCCAGCAAGGCTTTCTTCAGGGTCTGCTGGCGGTAGGCGTCGTCGCCGCCCTCCTTGAGGATCAGCAGGCCAGGAAGAATACCGTTGACGCGCACCTTCGGCGCGTATTTTTCAGCGAACGAGAGCACCATGTTCTGCAGCGCGGCCTTGGTCGCGGCGTAGCCGATATGGCTCTTGCTGCCTCGCGAGGAGGTCTCGTCGCAAATGTGGATGATATCGGCCTTTTCCACCTTGGCCAGCAGCTCGCCGAGGGCCAGGTTGAGGTGGTAAGGCGCCTCGACGTGCAGGCGGAACATGGTCTGCAGGTTGTCCAGGCCATCGTCGAGCCACAGCGACGCGTTGTGGATGATCGCCCGCAGGCCGTCGTGGTTGTCCTGCAGGTAGTCGATCAGGGCCTGGCGGTCGGCCTCCTGGCAGAGGTCGGCCTGGAACTGGACGATGTTCGGGTGTGGCGTGTGCGGGTGGATGCTGCGGCTGGCACTGACCACCGTATGGCCGGCCTGTGCCAGTTCGAGGGCCAGGGCCAGCCCGACGCGCTGGCTGGCGCCGGTAACGAGGATTGGGCTGTTCATGTTCGAGGCAGTCAACTTGTCTGTCCGTGCATTGATGGCCCCAGCATACCCGAACTGCTTCCCTCTTGTGCGCTCGCACCCCGGAACCAGGGCGGCCGCGTCATGTGCGCGCAACTTTCATGAACGAATCGGGTAGCGCTTGCCTCTGGGCGTGGGCCGCTGACCGCCCACCGGTGGGCGGGCTGTGCTGGACCTCGACCCAAGCCATCGTAGAATGCGTTCAATCATCAGGATACAGGGTGCCCGTGCACATGATCAGTCAGCTTCAAACGCCCCTGGGCGTCGCGAGCCTGGAGCACCAGGAGCTGTTTCCAATTCGCGAGGTGGCCCGCCTGACGGGCGTCAACCCCGTGACCTTGCGCGCATGGGAGCGTCGCTACGGCCTGATCCAGCCGACGCGCACCGACAGCGGCCATCGGCTGTATTCCCAGGCGGACATCGACAATATCCGCAGCATCCTTGGCTGGTTGGAGCGCGGCGTGGCGGTGAGCAAGGTCGGCAGCATCCTGGCGCGCGACCAGGCGTTGGCGCAGGAGGCCCAGGGCTCCGGCAGTGAACATGAGCGGGCGCGCTGGCGCATGCAGGTGCAAGAGGCCGCCCAGCGCTTCGATGGCGCAGCGCTGGAGCGATTGTTCGCTCAGGTATTCGCCAATTACGCCCTGGACCAGGTGTTCGGTGAGGTGTTCATGCCGGCCTGGCAGGCCTTGCGCGCGGGGCAGAACGGTTTCGGGCGCGCCAGCCAGTGGCTGTTCCTCGACCAGTTCCTGCGGGCCCGGGTGCTGTTGCGCCTGCAACTGGCCCGGGAGCCCTGGAGTCGACGCGTGGTGCTGGCGCCCTTGTCAGGCCAATGCCAGGAATTGGAGCTGTTGGTGGCTGGGCTGCTGCTGGGCAGCGAGGAAGTGGGCGTCACGGTGTTGCCGGCCGGGCAGCCCCTGGAGGAGCTGATGTTGGTTTGCGAGCGCCTGGGGCCCCACGCCTTGGTGATATTTTCCAACCAGCAGCCCACGGCACAGCTGGGCAAGTGCCTGGCAAAGCTGAACCAAGGCGTTGGGTGCCCGGTGATGTTGGCGGGGGAGGCGGCGGAACTGGCCCAGGACAGCCTGGCGGGCAGCCCGGTGGCCTGCCTGGGGGCGGAGGGTAGCCTTATGCGCAGGCGCCTGCGACAGTACCTGGCCGGTCAGTTGGATACGTGAACGTGTAGTTCCGGGTGCGCCTGGCGGTGTGCCTGGAGAATGTATTCGCGCAGGCGTTCGATCTCTTCCTGTGGGCTGTTGCCCAGGTCGTAGGCTGCCAGATCCGGGCCGATGCGACGGCGCAACGTGCCATGCAGGTGAATGGCCGGGATGCCCTCGGGGGCGAAGCGCAAGTCGAAATCAGCGGGGGTCGTGGGCAGGTCGCGGATCTGTACCAGCACGCCCTTTGAGGAAATTTCCCGTACCCACAGGCCGCTGGCCTGGTCTTGTGCATCCAGCAGGGCTGCCGGTTGTTCCAAGGTCAGGCGCCATGGGCGTGGCTTGGGGCCGTTCTCATAGATTTCCGGTGAGCCCAACTGCAGGTGCAGGGCATGGAATTCATCTTCGACCAATTGCAGCGGGAAGCTGATCTGCTGGTTGTTGAATTGCGCCTGGAGCTGGACCTGCTCGTTGGCCACCAGGCGGGTCAGCAATTCCTGGATTCGACGGTCGCCATTGACCAGCAGGCTCGACATGGAGTCGGCTAGGTTCAACTGGGGCGAATGTTGCATGTTCTGGATGAAGTCCAGTTCGTCCTGGGTCAGGAGGGCGTCGGCTTGCATGATCGGGCTCGAAGGCGATGATTTCTTCAAGGTGATGGACAGCGTCCAAGGCGCTTCGTTCAGCTACGTTCGTCGGGTTCCTGCAGGCCCAGGCGCGCCCGGGCCTCGGCCAGTTCCCGTTCCAGCTCGACCTGGCGGCTGACGTCCTTCTGGATCCCGATGAAATAGGTGCGTTGGTCGGCGGCGTTGTAAACCGGGGTGATCGACAGCTCGTTCCAGAACGCGCTGCCATCTTTGCGGTAGTTGCGCAGCACTTCCCGGCACGGCAGCCCTTCGGCCAGGGCCCGGCGGATCCGAGCGCGGCCGAGCTGGTCGCGGTCGTCGCCCTGGAGGAAGCGGCAGTCCTGGTAGAGGATGTCGTCGCGGAGGTAGCCGGTCAGCCGTTCGAAGGCTGCGTTCACGTAGATCAGGATGGTGTCGTCGCCTTCCCGTTCGGTGACCACGATACCGTCGTTCGAGGCATCGACCATCGATTGCAGCAGTTGCGCGTTGATCATGTCCGGGCCATTGGCGTGAGGGGACTTTGGTGGAAGGCGGCCTTTTGCCACTGGTGAATGCTAGTATCCTACGTTTTCACTCAGTTTCGGAATCCTCTGCCCGATGAAAATCGCCATTATTTCAGGCTCCGTGTACGGCACCGCCGAAGAAGTCGCCCGTCACGCCGAGTCGCTGCTCAAGGCTGCCGGTTTCCAAGCCTGGCATGCTGCCCGCGCCACCTTGCAGGATCTGCAGGGCTTCGCCCCGGAGGCATTGTTGGCCGTGACCTCGACCACCGGCATGGGCGAGCTGCCCGACAACCTGATGCCGCTGTACTGCAGCATTCGCGATACCCTGCCGGCCGCCTGGCGTGGCTTGCCGGGGGCGGTGATCGGGCTGGGCGATTCCAGCTATGGCGACACCTTCTGCGGCGGCGGCGAGCAGATGCGCGAGCTGTTCGCTGAGTTGGGCGTACGGGAAGTGCAGCCGATGCTGCGCCTGGATGCCAGCGAGACCGTGACCCCCGAGGCCGATGCCGAGCCTTGGCTGGCGGATTTCATGGCCGCGCTCAGAGCCTGACCCCAGCCATCGCACGCCTGGCCTACACCGCCTTCCCTGTAGGAGCGGCGATGTTCCAAAGCCCAGGCTAGTCACTGATCGCCGGATGCTCGCGCACCAACTGCAACCACGCCTGTGCCGCTCGTGACAGGTACGCCCCGCGCCGCCAGATGAAAGCAATGTCCCAGCGCAAATGGCGCGGCGCGCCCAATGGCACCCGCACCACCCCAGGCCGCTCCAGCGCCCGGGCCACCACCCTGGGCAACAGCACCACCCCTTGCCCGGCGGCCACCAGCGCCGCCAGGAAGTCCGCCTGCCCACTGCGCCCCCCTTCCTTCGGGGTGAACCCCAACTGCTGGCACGCGCTCAGCAGCCGATCATTGAGCACGAAGCTGCGCTGGTACAGCAGAAACGGCGTATCGGCCAGTTGCTGCAGCTCGACCTGCGGAGCCTCTGCCAAGGCATGCCCCTGGGGCAGCAGCGCATCCAGCGGCTCGTTGCAGAATGGCTGGTAGTCGAACGCCGTGTCGCTGGGCGTAAGGCTGCCGCCCAGCTCCAGTTCCCCGCTTTTCACCGCCTGTTCCACGGTACGGCTGCCGCCTTCGAGCAGCTGGATCGCAATATTCGGGTGCCGGCGGCGGTACTCGGCGAACAGCCCTGCGAACAACGCATCGCTGCCCAGCAAGGGCAGGCCCAGGCGCAGCTCGCCGCGGGCCATGTGGCTGAGGTCGTCGAGTTCGTTCTGCAGTTCCTGACGCTGGCGTAACAAGGCCTCCCCCCGCTCCAGGACAATGCGCCCGGCCGCGGTCAGGTGCAATTGCGAGCCCTGGCGTTCCAGCAAGGGCTGGCCGATGTCCTGTTCGAGCTGGGCGACCTGCTTGCTCACGGCAGACTGGCTGATGTGCAGGGTCGTTGCCGCCTGGGTGAAGCCGCCGCGGTGGACCACTTCGATGAAACTACGCAGCTGTTTGAATTCCATGATCGAATTCCATTTTGGAATGGATGCAAGTCTAACAATTCGCTTCTGGCCTGGGCAGCGCAAATCTAGAATGGGAGCCTCTCGAGGACCTGTCTGATGAACCCTGCGTTACTGAAAAAAAGCCTGCGCCTGCTCACCGAACTGGCGGTGTTACTGGTCTTGTTCCTGCTCGGCGGCCAGCTGTCCACCTGGCTTGGCTGGCCCATTCCCGGTGGGGTGATGGGGCTGGCGCTGCTGTTGCTGTTGTTCGCCTTCGGCGTGCTCAAGCCGTCCATGCTCCAGCTGGGTGCTGGCTGGCTGATGGCGGAGATGCTGTTGTTCTTCATTCCCGCCCTGATGAGCCTGCTCGACTATGGCAGCCTGCTGCGCAGCGAGGGCTGGCGCATCCTGCTGGTGATCGCCATGAGCACCGTGCTGGTGATGGTGGTCACGGCCGTCACGGTGGAGCTGGTATGCCGCTGGAGGTTGCGTCATGAGCCTTGAACCCATGCCGCTGTTCTGGCTTGCCCTGACAGTGCTTGCCTACCTCGGCAGCCGTTGGTTGTACCGCCGCAGCGGGCGCTACGTATTGTCACCGCTGATCCTGGTGCCGGCGGTGCTGTTGGCCGTCGCTGTGCCGTTGCACACCGCCTACGCCGAGTACGCCCGCAACACCCACTGGCTGATGGGGGTGCTGGGCCCGGCGACCGTGGCCTTCGCCGTGCCGATCTGGCAGCAACGGGCAATGCTGGCGCGCCATTGGCCAGCTTTGCTGGTCGGTATGCTCGCCGGCAGCCTGGCCTCGATCGGCAGCTCCTGGAGCCTGGCGCACTTGTTGGCGCTGGATGATGCGGTCAGCCTGTCGTTGGTGCCGCGCTCGATCACCACGCCTTTCGCCATGCCGCTGGCCCAGGACCTGGGCGGTGTGCCGGAACTGACGGCCGTGTTCGTCATGTTCACCGGCGTGCTGGGCGCGATGTTCGGCGGCATCCTGCTGCGTGTGCTACCGCTGCGCACGCCCCTGGCCCGCGGTGCGCTGTTTGGCGTGGGGGCCCATGGCGCCGGCGTCAGCCGGGCCCAGGAGGTAGGGCGCGAGGAAGGCTCGGTCGCCGGCCTGGTCATGGTCCTGACCGGCCTGCTCAACCTGTTCGCCGCCCCATTGTTGGCCATGCTGCTCTGACCGTTCGTACCCCTGACCCGCAAAGCCAGCAAGCTGGCTGCCAACGCAAGTTCCGCCACCCGGTGGGCTGACTAGACTGAGGCTCTACATAGAGCGCACATCCAAGTGCCCAAGGGCGGGCCGCGAACGCCGCCTGCCTTTTCGCCAACACGTAACCACCGGGACAATTCTGATGCCACTGGCAGAGATACCTTTGTGCGTCTGGCGTACCCGAGCCCAGAATTTTGCCTTTCGGGGCCAGACCATCCGCTATTGGACCGCAGGGCAAGGAGAGCCACTGCTGCTACTACACGGTTTCCCCACGGCCAGCTGGGATTGGCATTACCTGTGGACGCCCTTGACCCAACGTTTTCGCGTGATCGCCTGCGACATGCTCGGCTTCGGCGATTCAGCCAAGCCTCTGGACCATGACTACAGCCTCATGGAGCAGGCCGACCTGCAACAGGCACTGCTCGCCTACCTGGACGTCGACCAGCCCGTGCACCTGCTGGCCCATGATTATGGCGGCAGCGTCGCCCAGGAGCTGCTGGCGCGGCACTGCGAGCTGCGCATCGAAATCGCCAGTTGCGCGTTCCTCAACAGCGGCCTGTTCCCGGAGTGCTACCAGGTGCTGCTGGTGCAGAAACTGCTGCTCAGCCCGTTGGGCTGGCTGGTGGGCCGCAGCTTCGGGCGCGACGACCTGGTGCGCAATGTCAGCCATATCTATGGCCCGTGCACCCACCCCAGCGAAAGTGCCTTGGACGATTACTGGAGCCTGATCGTCGCCAACCAGGGCACGCGCATCCTGCACAAGCTGATCGGCTATCTGCCCGAGCGCAGGCAGCACCGCGAGCGGTGGGTCGGCGCGTTGCTGCGCCGCTGTGTGCCGCTGCGCTTCATCAACGGTGTGGCCGACCCGATCTCCGGCGCGCGCATGCTCGAGCGCTACCGGCAATTGGTGCCGGCGGCGGACACCGTAGCGTTGCCGGGTATCGGGCATTACCCGCATACCGAGGCACCACACCAGGTGTTGCGGCACTACCTGGCGTTTCGCGAGCAGCCTGTGAGTTATGCCCCGCAGAAGGTCGCCTGGTCGTAGCGGGGTGATTCTTGCGGGCATAAAAAAGGCCGCTGCAGACGCAGCGGCCAATCGAGACGTTAGATCAAGGAGCTTCAAAATCAACGTCGGTGAACCTTGCAGGCGCGAAAGGCAGGGGGTAGAGCCCTTCGTGCCAGCCAGTGAGATCAGAATAAGCGCTTGATGGCGTAGGAAAAATAGCTGCTTCGGACATTCACCTTTACGTTTTGGGTAAAAGTGATTACCTGAGCGGGCTTGTCCCGCGATCGGCTGCAAAGCAGCCGCAAACTCCGCCGGGCTCGGTCGGCCTGTTATATCGGGATGTCTGATTTTACGGCTGCTGCGCAGCCGATCGCGGGGCGAGCCCGCTCCTACAGGGACGCAGTGCTGGCCGGTTTAACAGGGCAGGGCGCATAACCCATCCGCCAGCTGGTGGCCTGGGTCGCCGCCAGCAGCCGCTTGGCCGCCGGGCCGTGTTCATCGGCATGGAAGATCGAGGTCGGGCCGACCACGGTCATCACCGCTGCAATCTGCCCCATGGCGTTGAACACCGGCGCCGACAGGGCGTCCACGCCCGGCATCAGCAGGCCATGCACGTGGTGCAGGCCGCGCTCGCGAATCTGCGCCAGCAACGGCTCGTAGTCGCCATACACCTGGTTCATCGCCGCCAACTCCTGCTCGCGCAGCTCCACCGTCTCCCGCTCCGGCAAGTGGGCCGCGAATACCAGGCCGGTGGAGGAGCTCAGCAACGGCAGCACCGAGCCGATCTGGGTCACCACCGTCACCGCCCGCACTGCAGGTTCGATGGTCACGACCGTCGCCCCCTGGTTACCCCACACGGCGATGAAGCAGCTTTCGTTGAGCTCGTCGCGCAGTTGCGACAGCGGCAGTGCCGCCACCTTCAATACGTCGATGCTGCCCAGCGCCGCCATGCCCACCCGCAGTGCCTCACGGCCCAGGCCGTAGTGATTGGTGGCCGGGTCCTGCTCGGCGAAGCCGCTGGCGATCAAGGCCTGCAGGTAGCGGTGCACCTTGCTCGCCGGCATCCCCACATGTTCGGCCAGGCGTGACAGCGAGGTGGACGGGGAGAGCTCGGCAAGCGCCTTGAGTATGTCGGTGCCGACTTCCGCCGAGCGAACCTTCTGCTTGCCGTTGTCGGCAGGGGAGCTGGCTTTGGTCATGGTGCGGGTATCCAGGGAGACAGGTGGGCGTCTTTATAGCTTGACGCCTTTCGGCAATCAAATTACGTTATTCGTAATCTGATTACGATAAAAACAATGCAGACGTGCTGCCATGCCTGGATCGCTCGCTCGAATGCAGCAGCAGGCCCACAGCCAGCTGCCCACAACGGCTCCCATCGAGCCCGGAGGCACCGATGACCCGCGACTCTTCCCCAGACCTTCAGTACCTGAGCGGCTTCGGCAACGAATTCGCCAGTGAAGCGCTGCCCGGCGCACTGCCGGTCGGGCAGAACTCTCCGCAGAAAGCGCCCTACGGCCTGTACGCCGAACTGCTTTCGGGCACAGCGTTCACCATGGCCCGCAGCGAACAGCGTCGTACCTGGCTGTACCGCATCCGCCCCTCTGCGCTGCACCCGCGCTTCGAGCGCCTCGAGCGCCAGCCGCTGGCCGGTCCGCTGGGCGCCTCCACGCCCAACCGCCTGCGCTGGAGCCCGCAGCCGATCCCCGCCGAGCCCACCGATTTCATCGACGGCTGGCTGCCCATGGTGGCCAACTCGGCCGCCGAGAAGCCGGCCGGCGTGAGCATTTACATCTATCGCGCCACCCGCTCCATGGAGCGGGTGTTCTTCAACGCCGACGGCGAGCTGTTGCTGGTACCGGAGCACGGCCGCCTGCGCATCGCCACCGAGCTTGGCGTGATGCAGGTCGAGCCGCTGGAGATCGCAGTGATCCCGCGTGGCATGAAGTTCCGGGTCGAGCTGCTCGACGGCCAGGCCCGCGGCTACATCGCCGAGAACCATGGCGCACCGCTGCGCCTCCCGGATCTGGGCCCGATCGGCAGCAACGGCCTGGCCAACCCGCGCGACTTCCTCACCCCGGCAGCGCACTACGAAGAGGCCACAGGGCCCGTGCAGCTGGTGCAGAAGTTCCTTGGCGAGCACTGGGCCTGTGAGCTGCAGCATTCGCCGCTGGACGTGGTCGCCTGGCATGGCAACAACGTGCCCTACAAGTACGACCTGCGCCGCTTCAACACCATCGGCACGGTCAGCTTCGACCACCCGGACCCGTCCATTTTCACCGTGCTGACCTCGCCGACCAGCGTCCACGGCCTGGCCAACATGGACTTCGTGATCTTCCCGCCACGCTGGATGGTGGCCGAGAACACCTTCCGTCCACCGTGGTTCCACCGCAATCTGATGAACGAGTTCATGGGCCTGATCCAGGGTGCCTACGATGCCAAGGCAGAAGGTTTCCTGCCCGGTGGTGCCTCGCTGCACGGCGTGATGAGCGCCCACGGGCCGGATGCGGAAACCTGTGAGAAGGCCATCGCCGCCGACCTGGCGCCGCACAAGATCGACAACACCATGGCCTTCATGTTCGAGACCAGCCAGGTGCTGCGTCCGAGTCTGCACGCCCTCGAGTGCCCGCAGTTGCAGGCCGACTACGATAGTTGCTGGGCCACCTTGCCGAGCACCTTCAACCCGAATCGGAGATAACCCATGAACCAGACCGCCATCGCCCGTAGCTGGGTCGAGCACGCCAATGGGCACAGCGACTTCCCGCTGCAGAACCTGCCCCTGGGCATCTTCAGCCGCCCTGGCCAGGCACCGCGTTGCGGTGTGGCCATCGGCGACGCCATTCTCGACCTGGAAGCGGTGCTGGCTGCCGGCCTGTTCGATGGCCAGGCCAAGGCTGCCGTGGAGGCCACCCGTGGCGGTGCGCTGAACGCCTTCTTCGCCCTCGGCCGTCCAGCCCGTGTCGCCCTGCGCGAACGCCTGCTGGCCCTGCTCGGCGAGCACAGCGAACATCAGGACGCGCTGAAGGCTGCGCTGCATCCGGCCAGCGAGTGCCAACTGCACCTGCCGGCGAAGATCGGCGACTACACCGACTTCTACGTGGGCATCGAGCACGCCAAGAACGTCGGCAAGTTGTTCCGCCCCGACAACCCGCTGCTGCCCAACTACAAGTACGTGCCTATCGGCTATCACGGCCGCGCCTCGACCATCCGCCCCAGCGGCGCCGACGTGCGCCGGCCCAAGGGCCAGACCTTGCCGGCCGGGCAGGCCGAGCCGAACTTCGGCCCCTGCGCGCGTCTGGACTACGAACTGGAGCTGGGTATCTGGATCGGCCAGGGCAACGACATGGGCCAGTCCATTCCGGTAGGCGACGCCGCCGAGCACGTGGCCGGCTACTGCCTGCTCAACGACTGGTCGGCGCGCGACATCCAGGCCTGGGAATACCAGCCGCTGGGCCCGTTCCTGTCCAAGAGCTTCATCACCACCATCTCGCCGTGGGTGGTCACCGCCGAGGCGCTGGAGCCGTTCCGCTGTGCCCAGGCCAAGCGTCCGGAAGGCGACCCGCAGCCGCTGCCCTACCTGCTGGACGAGCGTGACCAGGCCGCTGGCGCCTTCGACATCGAACTGGAAGTGCTGCTGCTCACCGAGCGCATGCGCGAGCAGGGCCTGCCGGCCCATCGCCTGACCCTGAGCAACACCCGCAGCATGTACTGGACCGTGGCGCAGATGGTCGCCCACCACAGCGTCAACGGCTGCCAGCTGCAGCCAGGCGACCTGCTCGGCTCGGGCACCTTGTCCGGCTCGGCGCCGGGTTCGTTCGGCAGCCTGCTGGAGATCACCGAGGGCGGCAAGCACCCGGTGGAGCTGGCCAGCGGCGAGGTGCGCAAGTTCCTCGAGGACGGCGACGAAGTCATCCTGCGCGCTCGCTGCACCCGTGACGGTGTGGCGAGCATCGGCTTCGGCGAGTGCCGCGGCAAAGTCATCTCGGCCAACTGAGGGGCAGGGCGCATGGAGCTGTTCACCTATTTCCGTTCCACGTCGTCGTACCGGATACGCATCGCCCTGGCGCTCAAAGGCCTGGACTACCAGGCCCTGCCAGTCAACCTGCTCAAGGGCGAACAGCGTGGCGCAGGCTACCTGGCACTCAACCCGCAAGGGCGCGTGCCGGCCCTGCGCACCGACGGCGGCGAGCTGCTGGTGCAGTCGCCGGCCATCATCGAGTACCTGGAGGAGGCTTATCCACAGGTGCCGTTGTTGCCCACGGCGGCCGAGGCGCGGGCCAAGGTGCGTGGCGTGGCGGCGATCATCGGTTGCGATGTCCACCCGCTGCACAACGTCAGCGTGCTCAACCAGCTACGCCAGCTGGGGCATGACGAAACCCAGGTCAACCAATGGATCGCCCATTGGGTCGGCCAGGGCCTTGCCGCGGTGGAGCAACTGATCGGCGACGAGGGCTTCTGCTTCGGCGACCAGCCGGGCCTGGCGGATGTGTACCTGATCCCGCAGCTGTACGCTGCCGAGCGCTTCAACGTCGACCTCGCGGGCTACCCGCGGATTCGCCGCGTGAAGGCCTTGGCCGAGGCGCACCCGGCCTTTGCCAAGGCGCATCCTTCCCGCCAACCGGACACGCCGGCTCAGTGAATCGAACGCTTGGCCGACGGCAGTTGGCCAAGGCGTTCACTCAGTTTCAGGCGCTGTACCGGGTCGTCGGTCAGTAGCAGGGCATGCTCCAGGTCGTAGCGTTCGGCCTGGGGGCAGTCCAGTTGCTGATAGAGCGTGGCCCGGGCCAAATAGTCGCTGACCAGCACAGGGCCCAGCTGCATCACCCGTTCGGCGTCGACCAGCGCGGCCAGGGCATTGTCGTTGCTACCGTGCAGGTGGCGCAGGTTGCGCGACAGGCGTTGGAGCATCTGCGCGGGGGTGGCGCTGCGCATGTGTTCGGCGGTCAGCGGCATGTGCGGGCCGAACTGGCGGGCCAGCAGCTCACGGCAGTCCGCCGGGTACAGGCGCCGGCCGCCGCAGGGGTCGAGCAGGTGATCGGCACCGGGCACCCGGAGCAGGAAATGGCCGGGGAAGTTCACCCCTTCCAGCGGTATCGACAGGCGTCGCGCCAGCTCCAGGGCGAGGATGGCCAGGGTCAGCGGCTGGCCGCGACGACGTTGCAGGACCTTGTCCATCAACGCCACCTGAGGCCGCAAGGGGTGGTACTCGTCCTGTTGGAAGCCCAGGGCGCTGAGTTGACGCAGCAGCGGCTGGGCCAGCTCGTGCAGGGGCAGGAGCGGCAACTGCGTGCTGATCTCCCGTTGCAGGTCCTGCAGATGGGCGAGGCTCGGCGCCGGGTCCAGCGACCGGTCGTGTTCGGCAGCTATCCACAGCGTGGCTTCCAGCAGGGCGACAGGTTCGCGATCCAGGCAGGCCAGGCAGGCTTGGCGTGGGTTCATGGGCATCTCCACATACGCTTATCTTTTAGCCCTGGCGGGTGCTTTCGTCCAGTGGTCCGCCGGGGGATCAGGCCTTGGCGGGCTGCCTATACTGGTAGGAGCACCTCTCTGGGGAGCCCGTTGATGTTCGCGCTCATGCAAAGCACCCGTACCCAGTCGCTGCACCTGTGCATCGATCCGCCCACGGGCCTGAAGGCCGTGGTGGTGATTCACAGTGAGCAACTGGGGCCAGCCATGGGCGGCTGCCGCTACTTGCCATACGCCGATGACGAAAGTGCCATGACCGATGCCATCCGCCTGGCCCAGGGTATGAGCTACAAGGCGGCATTGGCCGGCCTGCCGTTGGGGGGCGGCAAGGCGGTGATCGTGCGTAACCCCCATGTGGAAAACCGTGCGGCGCTGTTCGAGGCGTTCGGTCGTTTCGTCGACAGCCTGCAAGGGCGTTTCATCACGGCCGTGGACAGCGGCACCTCGACCCTGGACATGGACTGTATCGCCCAGAGCACCCCCCACGTCACCAGTACCACCGCCTCGGGCGACCCTTCACCGCACGCGGCCATGGGCGTGTTCGCCGGCATCCGTGCCACGTCCATGGCACGCCTGGGCAGCGACAACCTCGAAGGGTTGCGGATAGCGGTGCAGGGATTGGGCAATGTCGGCTATGCCCTGGCCGAACAACTGCATGCGGCGGGTGCGGAGTTGCTGGTCAGCGACCTGGACCCAGGGCGCGTGCGCCTGGCAGTGGAGCAGTTGGGGGCCCACCCGGTCGCCAGCGAAGCGTTGGTCAACACCCCTTGCGATATCTTCGCGCCATGCGGCGTGGGTCCGGTGCTCAACGGCCAGAGCGTGATGCAGTTGCGCTGTGCGGCGGTGGCCGGGGCAGCGAACAACCAGCTGACCACGCTGCAGGTGGCCGACCAACTGGAAAAACGTGGCATCCTCTATGCCCCGGACTATGTGATCAATGCCGGAGGCCTGATCTACGTGGCGCTGACCCACCGAGGCGAGAACCTGGGGACGATCACCTCGCACCTGGCGCGCATCCCCACGCGGCTGACCGAAGTGTTCGCCCATGCCCAGGCGGAAAAACGCTCGCCGGCCAGGGTGGCGCAGATGCTGGCGGAGCGGTTGCTGTATGGGTGAGCCGGTGTTGCCTGTACGGGCGCAATTGCACACTCCAGTCCCTACTCCGTACCGCCCTCAAGCAGTTCCGCCAACGCATCCGGCTGGTTCTTGAACGCCCGGGCGAATACATCGCGGTTCTTGGCCATATAGATACCGGCCTCCTCGACCTGCTGCTCGGTCAGCGACGGCACCGCCTTGTGCAACACGTCGGCCAGGCGCTCGGCCAGTTCGAGCATTTTATCGTGACGGTCTGCCTCGGCCTTATCCATGAACAAGCGCTCCGGGTCGCGGCTGCTGCGGTACACCACTTCGACGGCCATTCATCACCTCTGTGCCTTTTGCTGTGGGTTGCGGTTTGCTGTATGCATATACAGTATCCGGTCAGGCCATGCAGATGCAACCACGGTGATGGCCTTTTTTCCACTAGCGTGCCTTGCGGCAATCGGTCGCCTTCCAAGCCAAGGGCCTGGCCTTTTAACTGCATGCAAAAGCGTCACAGGCGTGACGCATCATCCTTCAGCTCGTATCGGGGAATCGAACATCGTGAACATCAAATGGGCAGAAAAACTGCGCAAGGGCCTGCACGGCTCCGCCGACTCGCTGGGCAACCTGTGTGTCGAGGGTTTCCACTACCTGGCGTTGTTCGGCATCGGTGCCATCACGGCCTACGCGGCGGTGATGACTTTCCTGGACATGCTGGGCAAGGGTGGGGTCAGCGTCGATGACATCCTGCTGCTGTTCATCTACCTGGAGCTGGGGGCGATGGTCGGGATCTACTTCAAGACCAACCACATGCCGATCCGCTTCCTGCTGTACGTGGCGATCACCGCCTTGACCCGCCTGCTGATCGGCGACGTCTCGCACCACAAGGCACCCGACGTTGGGCTGCTGTACCTGTGCGGTGGCATCCTGTTGCTGGCGTTTTCCATCCTGGTGGTGCGTTACGCCTCGTACCGCTATCCCTCCACCAAGGTGCTCGATGCCAACGGCAAGGAAGTGGAAGACGGCAAGTAAGGGTGGTATGCCGCTAACGCCGGTCGGGGCGGGCAGGGTTGTGAAATCCGGGGCGTGGCCGCGGCCTGGGATCACGCCAAGGGGGCGTGAGGTTTGCGCGCCGCCCTGGATATCAACATGAGCTTTGACGACTACCTGCTGACCGACGAGATCCGCCAATACCTGAGCGCGTTCTTTCTCCCCCTGGGCATTGATCCGGACGCCACCTACCTCAACGAAATCGCCGATGTCATCGACGAAGAAGTGGTGAGTGTCCGCACCTTGGTCGAGGAGGCTGAATACTGGGTCGAGCGCGAGGAAGTCCCAACCTACGACCAAGGGCTGGTCGGCTTTTTCCACGCACCGGCCACCTTCGACCCGGCATCGCGTGTACGTGGCTTGCGCTTGTCCGACTTCGAGCGAGCCATAGACAGCCTGCTGCTATCGCGCTGAATGCGTGGCAGCCTGCGACTGTGTGCGTGGCAGGCTGGCGAGGATTTTAACCGCGCTGCCGTGGTGGTCCGTGGCCAGGCCCAGGCGGATGCTGTCGATGACACGCTGCAGGCGCTGCGGGTCGTTGCGCTGGGCGGGGGTGATCAACCGCTTGGCCGCTACCCCATTGTCGTCCGAGAGCGTGAGCATGATGCTGCCATCCAGGCTTTCGATACTCAGGTTGACCCGATAGTCGGGGGCGAAGGCGTCGCTGATCTGGTCGAATGGATTGTGCATGGTCGTTGTCTGCGAAGAATGACTGCAGGGGTTGACCGGGTGAACGCCAGGTTGGTTCAGGAAGGCTGACCAGCGGAAACGAAAACGCCCGGCATGTAGCCGGGCGTTGCCGTGCCCTACAGGGGGTCAGGCTTCGGGGTCACTCAGCTGCAGCACGCCACGTTTGCTGCGCAACTTGCCGTAGAAGTGTTCCAGCGCATTGTTCAGCTTGCTGGCGGCGCCATCGATCGCCTGGTCCAACGAAGTGGCGGTATGGGTCACGGAAATCGGTTGATGGCCTTTCGGGCGAGCCTCCATCTGGCAGCGTTTGTCATGCGGGCCGGGCTTGGTGCCGTTCTCGTCGCGCAGGTGGACCTCGATGCGGGTAAGGTCGTCCTCGTAGCGTTCGAGGCTGCTTTCCAGCGTACTGCGGACCCACTCATTGAGCCGGATGTTGCTTTCGATGTGGTTGCTGCTGTTGACCTGGATTTGCATGATTCAATCCTTATTCAGCTTGCTCGCAAGAGGCGCGCCTAGGCCACTGAGGCCCTTGGAATTTCTTCGCCTCTTGACTCTAAAGTCAGGCAACGGCGAAGCGAAATCAACCCCCTCCGGAAAATAAATTTCCTGTTGCAAATCCAGCCCGCGAGCCGGTGATACGCATCCCTTGTGGGAGCGGCGGTCCGACTTGCCCCGCGATCGCACCTTCAGCGACTGAACGCCGCCCTGTATTCCCCAGGCGTCGCCCCCAGTGCCTGGCGAAACCGGTTGCTGAAATGGCTGGCACTGGCGAACCCACACAGCAGCGCCACTTCGCCCAGCGGCAACGGGCCCAGGCGCAGCAGCCCGCAGGCCCGGTGCAGGCGCCGCGCCAGCAGGTACTGGTGCGGCGGCAGGCCGAAGCTTGCGCGGAACATGCGGGCGAAATGGTATTCGGACAGGTTGCAGCGCAGGGCCAACTCCCCCAGGGTGATGGGCTGCTCCAGGTGCGCTTCGATGTAATCGACCAGTTGCCGACGTTGATGCGGCGCCAGCCCGCCTTTCAAGCGCAGCCCCTGGCGCAACCCGGCCTGGCAGAGCACGGCATGGTCGATGATTTCATGGGCCAGGCTGCTGGCCAGCAGGCGTTCGCCAGGTTCGTCCCAGTCCATGGCTACCAGTTGGCGGAAGCGTCGGGCCTGTAGCGGGTCGTCGAGGAATGTCGCCTCCTGCAACTGCATCTCCCGGGGGTCTCGGTCGAGCAGGCGGATGCAGCCGAGGGCGAACTGTGCCTCGCTGACGTACAGGTGGGCCAGGCGGACCGCACCGTTGACTACCCAGTTGGATTCGTGGCCGGCGGGCATGATGCACAGCTTGTCCGGTGCGCCTTTGTCCGCCGGGCGCTGGCGACGGAAGATTCCAGTGCCGTCGGCGATGTAGCAGGACAGGGTATGGTGGCTGGGCGACTGGTAGTCGCGGGCGTCGTTGCGGTTGCTCCACAAGGCTGCAGCCAGGCCGTCACCCAGCTGCGCGCTCAGTTCCAGGCGGGCATGGGGCGAGGCGTGCATGGCATTGAAGACTTGCAGCTGGGTCAGTGGCGTCATGGGCGATTCCTCTCGACGCCATCCTACTGCGGCGCTGGGTGGCTGGCAGCCCCCGTGGCGGGAAAAGCGCAAGTTTGTGCAAGCGGGGCAATCGAAAGCGAGCAGAGACTGGTACCCGGCGAGGGCCGCACCGCGGCCCCGTTCAGGTAGCCTGGAGAAACCTCATGAACCTGTCGCTGTATTTGCTCACCGTCCTGATCTGGGGCACCACCTGGATCGCCCTGAAACTGCAGTTGGGCGTGGTCGCCATCCCGGTGTCGATCGTCTACCGCTTCGCCCTGGCCGGCCTGATCCTGTTCGCCATCCTTGTGCTCAGCCGTCGCCTGCAGCCGATGGGCAGGCGTGGGCACTTGGTCTGCCTGGCGCAGGGGCTGTGCCTGTTCTGCGTCAACTTCATGTGTTTCCTCACCGCCAGCCAATGGATCGCCAGCGGGCTGATCGCCGTGGTGTTCTCCACCGCCACCCTGTGGAATGCCCTGAATGCGCGAATCTTCTTCGGCCAGCGCATCGCCGCCAACGTAGTGGGTGGCGGCGCGCTGGGGTTGCTGGGCCTGGGGTTGCTGTTCTGGCCGGAGCTGGCCAGCCATGGTGCCAGCCGCCAGACGCTCTATGGCCTGGGCTTGGCGTTGCTTGGCACCTTGTGCTTCTCGGCGGGCAACATGCTGTCCAGCCTGCAGCAGAAGGCCGGCCTCAGGCCGATGACCACCAATGCCTGGGGCATGGTATACGGTGCGTCGATGCTGGCGGTCTATTGCCTGTCGAGCGGCATTCCCTTCGACATGGAATGGAACACGCGCTATATCGGCTCGCTGCTGTACCTGGTGATCCCGGGCTCGGTGATCGGTTTTACCGCCTACCTGACGTTGGTGGGGCGTATGGGGCCGGAGCGGGCGGCATATTGCACGGTGCTGTTCCCGCTGGTGGCGTTGAACGTGTCGGCGGTGGCCGAAGGGTACCAGTGGACGGCGTCGGCGCTGTTGGGGCTGGTGGCGGTGATGGCGGGGAATGTGCTGGTGTTTCGCAAGCCCAGGACAAGCAAGGTGGGCGATGCGGTTGCTGTCAGGTGAGGGCAGGGTACAGCGGGGGCCGGTGGGAGCGGGCTTGTCCCGCGATTGGGCCGGCCCTGCCATCGGGGTGGCATGGCAAGGGCTTCGCCCTTGATCGCGGGACAAGCCCGCTCCCACAGCGCAGCCCGAAGGGCTGGGTAATCTCCCACAGGATCTGCGAGGCCTTAGCCCTTCCAGACCTGCGGGTTCACCAGGTCACGCGGCCGATCCCCCAGCAGCGCCGCCCGCAGGTTGTCGATCGCCCGGTTGGCCATGGCCTCGCGGGTTTCGGCGGTGGCCGAGCCTACGTGAGGCAGGGTCAGGGCGTTGGGCAGCTTGAACAGCGGCGAGTCTGCCAGCGGCTCCTTCTCGTACACGTCCAACCCGGCGCCGCGAATCGTGCCGCTCTGCAACGCCTCGACCAACGCCACCTCGTCCACCACCGGCCCACGGGACACATTGACCAGGAACGCACTGGGCTTCATCAGCTTCAGCTCGCGGGCGCCGATCAATTTGCGCGTGGCCTGTGACAGCGGCACCACCAGGCACACGAAGTCGGCTTCAGCCAGCAGTTGCTCCAGGCTACGGTATTGGGCACCCAGCTCCTGCTCCAACGCCGGCTTGCGGTTGTTGCCGCTGTACAGCACCTGCATGTTGAAGCCGAAGCGGCCGCGGCGCGCAATGGCCGCACCAATGTTGCCCAGGCCGACGATGCCCAGGGTCTTGCCGTGCACATCGCTGCCGAAATGGGCCGACCCGACGGTGGCCTGCCACTGGCCGGCCTTGGTCCAGGCGTCCAGCTCGGCGACCCGGCGAGCACACCCCATGACCAGGGCGAAGGCAAGGTCCGCGGTGCTCTCGGTGAGTACGTCTGGGGTGTTGGTCAGGGCGATGCCGCGTTCGTTGAAGTAGTCCAGGTCGTAGTTGTCGTAGCCGACCGAGACGCTGGACACCACCTCCAGCTTGGCCGCGCCCTCAAGTTGCGCGCGGCCGAGCTTGCGACCGACGCCGATCAGGCCGTGGGCCTCGGGCAGGGCTTCGTTGAACTGGGCGGCAACGTCACCGAGCTTGGGGTTGGGCACGATCACGTTGAAGTCTTGCTGCAGGCGTTCGGCCATGGCCGGGGTGATGCGGCTGAAGGCCAGGACGGTCTTTTTCATCGGCAACTTCTCTGCAAGGCAGGGGAACGGAGTCAGGCAGGAAGACGGGGCCGCATTGCGGCCCTTTCGCGGCACAAGGCCGCTCCTACAGGGGGGCGCTGTAGCTGTAGGAGCGGCCTTGTGCCGCGATGGGGGGCAAAGCCCCCCAGGTTCAACTGCCTGGAACGAGTGACCGGCAACCTACCATTGTCTCTGGTCCTCGTGCAGCAGCTTTCTCAGTTGGCGATCAACAGCTCGTGGGTCTTGAGGTCCGCCTCGTGCGCCGCGAGGATCTCCGGCAGCGAGTTGCGCAGGTACTCGACCCAGGTCTTGATCTTCGCATCCAGGTACTGGCGCGACGGGTAGATCGCATACAGGTTCAGTTCCTGCAGGCGGTAGTCGGGCATGATCCGTACGATGCTGCCGTCACGCAGGCCGTCGATGGCCGAATAGATCGGCAGCACGCCCACGCCCATGCCACTGCGGATGGCGGTCTTCATGGCATCGGCCGAGTTCACCTGGAACGGCGAGCTGGTGATGTTGACCACTTCCTGGCCTTCCGGGCCGTCGAACAGCCATTTCTCCAGCGGGATCACCGGGCTGACCATGCGCAGACACGAATGCTTGAGCAGGTCGGCGGGCTTGTGCGCGGTGCCATGCTTGGCCACGTAGTCGGGCGATGCGCAGACGATGCTGTAGGTAATGCCCAGGCGCTGGGAGACGAAGCCGGAGTCCGGCAGTTCGCTGGCCAGCACGATGGACACGTCATAGCCTTCGTCGAGCAGGTCCGGCACGCGGTTGGCCATGGTTAGGTCGAAGGTCACGTCCGGGTGCGAGTCGCGGTAGCGGGCGATGGCATCGACCACGAAGTGCTGGCCCACGCCGGTCATCGAGTGCACTTTCAACTGGCCGGCGGGGCGGGCATGGGCGTCGCTGGCCTCGGCCTCGGCCTCCTCGACGTAGGTCAGGATCTGTTCGCAGCGCATCAGGTAGCGCTTGCCGGCCTCGGTCAGGGCGATACGCCGGGTGGTGCGGTTGAGCAGCCGGGTTTGCAGATGGGCTTCCAGGTTGGAGACCGCCCGCGAGACGTTCGCGGTGGTCGTATCCAGTTGCGCCGCGGCGGCAGTGAAGCTGCCGAGCTGGGCCACGCAACTGAAAGCACGCATGTTTTGCAGGGTGTCCATGGGTCACTCTCAAGGTAGAGGACAAAATTGTGACATGAAGTAACCGAAGCGGTCTTCAGACTAAAGCCGGATTATCGCTGTTTTGGTAACAAAGATTCGCAGGAATATACGCTTATCGCCAGTGCGACCGCCCCCTAGAATTGCCCGGCCTCATCCACCTCTTCCTCGGGAAATCGCAGCTGTGCCGCGTCGCATCATCAGAGCGCTGAATGCGCTCAGTGCCTGTGCCCTTAGCCTCACCTTGAGCGGCTGTATCGGAACCTGGGGCATCGCCCCGCAAAGCAAGACGCTGCAAGCCAACACCCTGACCACCGACGATGCGATCCGCGAAGCGGCCACCGACGCCCATTGGCCGGCCCGGCAGTGGTGGCGCGCCTACGGCGACCCGCAGCTGGACCGCTGGGTCACGCTGGCCCTGGCCGGCAGCCCGAGCCTGGCCATGGCTGCGGCGCGAGTACGCGAGGCCAAGGCCATGGCGGGTGTGGTGGAATCGGCGGAAAAGCTCCAGGCCGATGGCCAGGCCACGCTCAAGCGCCATAACTGGCCTGAGGACCCGTTCTACGGCCCTGGCGCGCTCTCTGGGGCCAACACCTGGGACAACAACGCCGCCATCGGCTTCAGCTACGCCCTGGACCTCTGGGGCCGCGAGCGCAATGCCAGCGAACAGGCCGTGGACCAAGCGCACATGAGCGTCGCCGAGGCCCGCCAGGCCCAGCTCGAGCTGGTGAACAACGTGGTGCGCGCCTATATCCAGCTGAGCCTGCATTTCGCCCAGCGCGATATCGTCAAGGCCGAACTGGAGCAGCAGGAGCAGATCCTGGCGCTGGCCCAGCGTCGCCTGGACAGCGGCCTGGGCACCCATTTCGAAGTCAGCCAGGCCGAGGCGCCGCTGCCCGAGACCCATCGCCAGCTCGACAGCCTCAACGAAGAAATCGCCCTGACCCGCAACCAGCTGGCCGCCTTGGCCGGTAAAGGGCCAGGGGAGGGGGCGCAGCTCCAGCGCCCGACCTTGGCCTTGGGCGTACCGCTGAAGCTGCCCTCGAACCTGCCCGCCGAACTGGTCGGCCAGCGCCCCGACGTGGTCGCCAGCCGCTGGCAGGTGGCCGCACAGGCCCGTGGTATCGATGTCGCCCATGCTGGTTTCTTCCCCAACGTCGACCTGGTCGGCAGCCTGGGCTTCATGGCCACTGGTGGCGGCCCGCTGGAGTTTCTCACCGGGCGCAAGTTCAACTACAACGTAGGCCCGGCAATCAGCTTGCCGATCTTCGATGGCGGCCGCCTGCGCTCGCAATTGGGCGCGGCCTCGGCGGGCTATGACATCGCCGTGGCCCGTTACAACCAGACCGTGATCGGTGCACTGAAGAACATCTCCGACCAACTGATCCGCCGCGAGTCGATGAAGGAGCAGGCGCATTTCGCCGCCGAGTCGGTGGCCGCTGCGCGGAAGACCTACGACATCGCCATGGTCGCTTTTCAGCGTGGCCTGACCGACTACCTCAATGTGCTCAACGCCCAGACCTTGCTGTTCCGCCAGCAGCAGATCGAGCAGCAGGTCCAGGCCGCGCAACTGGCCGCCCATGCCGAGCTGGTCACCGCGCTGGGCGGGGGCCTGGAGGCCGGTCGGGACGTGCCCGACGAACAGCGCCAGGCGGCCCCGAAAACGCCTGCCACGCTGGCCATCTTCGACACGCCAGGCCACGCCGAATGAGTACCTCGAGCCTACCCCTGCGCTGGCTGCAAAGCCTGGAGTGGCGCCGGGGCTTCTTCGCCTGGGCGCGCACCGACGGCGTGACCTGGGTCTACATCTTCAAGATCCTGGTCGCCGCCTTCGTCACCTTGTGGCTGGCCATGCGCCTGGAGCTGCCGCAACCGCGTACGGCGATGATCACGGTGTTCATCGTCATGCAGCCGCAAAGCGGGCATGTGTTCGCCAAGAGTTTCTACCGGGTGCTCGGCACCCTGGCCGGCTCGGCGATGATGGTCGCGCTGATCGCGATCTTCCCGCAGAACACCGAGCTGTTCCTGCCCAGCCTGGCCCTGTGGGTCGGCCTGTGTTCGGCTGGTGCCATGCGCTATCGCACCTTCCGCGCCTATGGCTTCGTGCTGGCCGGCTACACCGCGGCGATGATCGGCCTGCCGGTGCTCGAGCACCCGGACCAGGCGTTCATGGCGGCGGTATGGCGGGTGCTGGAGATCTCCCTGGGGATTCTGGTGTCGACCGCTGTCAGTGCCGCGATCCTGCCGCAGTCGGCCAGCGCCGCCATGCGCAACGCGCTGTACCAGCGCTTTGGCGTGTTCGCCGGGGTGGTGGTCGAAGCGCTGCGCGGCGACAGCCAGCGTGATCGCTTCGAGACCAGCAATGTACGCTTCATCGCCGAGGCCGTGGGCCTTGAAAGCCTGCGTAACGTCACCGCGTTCGAAGACCCGCACATGCGCAGGCGTTCGGGCCGGCTGGTGCGCATGAACAGCGAGTTCATGGCCATCACCACGCGCTTCAACGCCTTGCACCGCCTGCTCGAGCGCCTGCGCGCCCGCGGCCCGCTGCAGATCGTCGGCGCCATCGAGCCGGGCCTGGCGACGCTCGCCGAACTGCTCGAGCCCTATGTCGGGCGGGCACTGACCGATGCCGATGCACTGCGCCTGACCCTGGAACTGGCCGCCTACAAGGAGGGCCTGCAAGCCCAGGTGCGTACGCTGCGCGCCGAGTATGTCCAGACCGCCCCCAGCGAGGCCGACCTGCTCGACTTCCACACCGCCTTCGAGCTGCTGTACCGCTTCGTCGACGAGATGTACAGCTACGCCCAGACCCACGCCTCGCTGTCTGCGCACAACCATGAGCGCGAACACTGGGACGAACCCTACGTGGCCCAGACCAACTGGCTGGTGTCCCTGGCTGCCGGCGTGCGGGCCTCGGCGGTGCTGTTGCTGCTGGGCAGCTACTGGTTGCTCAGCGACTGGCCCAGCGGCGCCATGATGACCCTGATCGCCACAGTGACCGTGGGCCTGTCGGCCGCCTCGCCGAATCCCAAGCGCATGTCGTTCCAGATGGCCTGCGGGACGATGATCGGCGCCTTCGTCGGCTTTTTCGAAACCTTCTTCGTGTTTCCCTGGATCGACGGCTTCCCGCTGCTGTGCGCTGTGCTGGCGCCGGTGTTCGTGTTGGGCGCGTTCCTGTCCTCACGCCCGGCCTACGCAGGCTATGGCATCGGCCTGCTGGTGTTCTTCGCCATCGGCTCGGTGCCCAACAACTTGACGATCTACAACCCGTACACCTTCATCAACGACTACATCGGCATGGTCATCGGCATGCTGGTCTGCGCCGCCGCCGGGGCGATCATCCTGCCGCCCAACAGCCGCTGGCTCTGGAGCCGCCTGGAGCAGGACCTGCGCGAGCAGGTGCTGTTCGCCATCACCGGGCGCCTGCGCGGGCTCGGCTCGGCCTTCGAAAGCCGCACCCGAGATCTGCTGCACCAGGCCTATGGCTTGGCCGCCGGCAAGCCCCAGGTACAGAGCGAACTGATGCGCTGGATGTTCACCGTGCTGGAGATCGGCCACGCGATCATCGAGTTGCGCAAGGAACAGGTGCGCGCGCCGGTGCATCCGGCCTATGCCGAGTCGCAACCCTGGCGCCAGGCCATCCGCGTCATGGGCCGGGCCCTGGCGCGGTTGTTCCTGCAGCCCAACGCCAGCAACCACGAACGCGCCCTGGTGGCCGTGGACCACGCCATCAGCCGCGTGCAAGCCACCGACGAACCCTTCGCCCGGCACTTCGACACCTCGGTGTTGCGTCGGGTGCAGAGCTACCTGCATTTCATCCGTACCTCCCTGCTCGACCCACAGTCGCCGTTGGCCCCGGCGAAAGGACTGCACCGTGCTCCGTGAAATCATGCCCCGCGAAATCGCCTTCCATGGCGTGTACATGCCCTCCATGACCTTGATGTTCCTGTTCGCCGCGGGCCTGGCCTGGGGCCTGGACCGCTTCATCGCGAGCATCGACGGCTATCGCTTCTTCTGGCACCCGGCGTTGCTGCGCCTGTGCCTGTTCATCTGCCTCTTCGGCGCCATGGCGCTGTCCTTGTATTGGTGAGAAACCTTCGATGAAAAAGTTCTTCAGCCTGATCGCCACCTTGCTGGTGCTGGCGGGCGCCGTGGTGATCGGCCGCCAGTTGTGGCTGCATTACATGACCACGCCCTGGACCCGCGACGGCCGGGTGCGCGCTGACATCATCAACGTCGCCGCCGATGTGCCGGGCTATGTGGTGGACGTGCCGGTGCGGGACAACCAGCGGGTGAAGAAGGGTGACCTGCTGATCCAGATCGACCCCGAGCATTACCAGCTGGCGGTGAACCAGGCCAAGGCCCTGGTCGCCTCGCGCAAGGCCACCTGGGAGATGCGCAAGGTCAACGCCAAGCGCCGCGCCGACCTGGACAACTTGGTGATCTCCAAGGAAAACCGCGACGATGCCAGCAACATCGCCAGCGCCGCCCTGGCCGACTACCAGCAGGCCCAGGCCCAGCTGGCTGCCGCCGAGCTGAACCTCAAGCGCACGCGGATCATTGCCACGGTCGATGGCTACGTCACCAACCTGAACGTTCACAAAGGGGACTACGCCCGCACCGGCGAGGCGGTGATGGCGGTGGTCGACGAGCACTCGTTCTGGGTGTACGGCTTCTTCGAGGAAACCAAGCTGCCCCATGTGAAGGTGGGCGACCAGGCCGAACTGCAGATGATGAGCGGCGAGCGCATCAAGGGCCATGTGGAGAGTATCGCCCGGGGCATCTACGACCGTGACAACCCGCAGAGCCGCGAACTGGTTGCCGATGTGAACCCGACCTTCAACTGGGTGCGTCTGGCCCAGCGGGTGCCGGTGCGGATTCACATCGACGAAGTGCCCGACGGCTTCCTGCTGGCTGCGGGCACGACCTGCACGGTGGTGGTCAAGCCGAGCGTTCTGTAGGAGCGGCCTTGCGCCGCGAAAGGGGCGCAACGCGTCCCCAATCGCTAGACCACCCCCACCAACACCGGCACCTGCACCCGATCGATCACCTTCGCACTGACCGAAGGGTCCAGCAACCGTCCCAGCCTGGACAGGTGCCGGTGGCCCATGACGATCAACTCGCACGCCAGCGCCTGGGCTTTTTCGACGATGGCATCGACCGGCTCCGCGGCGACCACGCTGCCATGGCAATCGAAGCCTGCCTCGCGCAAGGTGCGCACGGCACCGGCCACGGCCTGTTCGGCCAGGCGCTGCTCCTCGCAGGCGGCGGGGTATTCCGCCTGTTCCTGCTCGGTGTAGCTCGCCGGGCGCTCATGCACGGCGAAGGTCGTGTCGATGGCCAACAGCACATGCAGTTCATGCTCGCCGGGGCGGCAGTAGCGGTGGGCGAGGTCGAGCAGGGTGTGGCTGGCGGGGGAGGCGTCGATGGCGATCAGGACCGGGCGGGGCATGGGGGTTCCTTCAGGCTGCAAAGGCTGGGTTGGCAGTTCCGGCCCAACCGCTGGCAAGCCAGCTCCCAGCGGCCCTGCGTTGCATGGGCAGCACCTGTGGGAGCCGGCTTGCCGGCGATGAGGGCCAGGCCATTGTTCAAGCTTTGCGCCAGGGAATAAATGGCCTGCCACGCACGGCGTCGTTGCGTCAGACGCAATCCACCAACCTGCTAACATCGCATTTCCTACAGCTGTCACGGAAAACGGCCATGCAACTGCCAGACATGAACCTGCTCGTCGCCCTCGATGCGCTGCTCGACGAGGGCAGTGTGGTCGGTGCGGCCCGGCGCATGAACCTGAGCCCGGCGGCGATGAGCCGTACCCTGGGCCGGATCCGCGATGCCCTGGGCGACCCGATCCTGGTCCGCGCCGGTCGCGGCCTGGTGCCCACACCCCGGGCGCAGGCCTTGCGCGAGCAGGTCTCGGCCCTGGTGGAGCAGGCCGGTCAGGTATTTCGCAGTGGTGACGACGTCGACCTGCCGAATCTGGAGCGGGCCTTCAACATCCGCACCAACGACCTGTTCATCGCACTGTATGGCGCGCAGTTGCTGCGCATGATGCACGAGCAGGCGCCGCGTACCGTGCTCCGGTTCGTCCCGGAGAGCCCAGGCGGGGATGACGACAGCGTACTGCGGGATGGGCGCACCGACCTGATCATCAGCTCGACCATCGACCTGGGGCCGGAGATCAAGGTGCAGAGCTTGTTCCAGACCGTCTACATCGGTCTGGCCCGGCGCGACCACCCGATCTTCGACGCCGAAATCACGCCTGAACGCTTCGCCGCCTACCCGCAGATCAGCGTATCGCGACGTGGCCGGGCCAACGGGCCGATCGATATGGAGCTTGCCAACCACAAGGTGCAGCGGCGCGTGGCGTTGATCACCCCAAGCTTCCACTCGGCGATGTTTTCGCTGCCCGATTCGGACCTGCTCCTGCCGATGCCGGCCAACATCCTCAACAGCGTGAACAAGCTGGGGCTGCCGCTGCGCTCGTTCCAGATCCCATTGCCGCTCGAGCAGGTGACCGTCATGCAGGCATGGCACCCGCGCTTTCAGAACGACCCGGCGCATCGCTGGTTGCGCCAGACGCTGAAGGCCTGTTGCAGCGTCGATCCGTGAAGAGGGGCGCTGTGCGCCCATCGCGGGACAAGCCCGCTCCTACATATTCTCTACGGCTTTCTAAAACGGCGCGGTACCTGTGGGAGCGGGCTTGTCCCGCGATGGGGGCGGTAAGCTCTTGGCATGGATTGCGCCTGACGCAACTTAAAACTGCCAATAAGTCAGTTTTCGTCAGCATTCGACCTTTTTAGACTTCTCCTCTGCTCTAAATTGTTGCTGGAGATGTCTGCCCATGAGTTCCCTGTCCGCGCCTGTTTCTGCGGTCGCCGCTGCCCCTGCGCCAGCCGCCCCGGCGCAAACGGCGTTCGGCCTACGGGTGGTGGTCGGGCTGTTCGGCGTGCTGCTGGCGGTGCTCTGTGCCGGCCTCAACGAGGCGGTGACGAAGATTTCCCTGGCCGATATCCGCGGTGCCATGGGCATCGGCGCCGACGAGGGAGCCTGGCTGCTGGCGGTGTATTCGGCGGCCTCGGTCTCGGCCATGGCCTTCGCGCCGTGGATGGCCGGCACGTTTTCCCTGCGTCGCTTCACTTTGTGCGCCATCGGCGTGTTCGCCGTGCTTGGCCTGGTACAACCTTTCGCTCCCAACCTGCACAGCCTGATGCTGCTGCGTATCGTCCAGGGCCTGGCCTCTGGCGCCCTGCCGCCGATGCTGATGACCGTGGCGCTGCGTTTTCTGCCGCCGGGCATCAAAGTCTACGGCCTGGCCTGCTACGCCCTGACCGCCACCTTCGGCCCCAACCTGGGCACGCCCTTGGCGGGCCTGTGGACCGAGTACGTCGGTTGGCAGTGGGCCTTCTGGCAGATCATCCTGCCGTCGGGCCTGGCCATGTTCTGCGTCGGCTGGGGCCTGCCCCAGGACCCCCTGCGCCTGGAGCGTTTCAAGCAGTTCGACTGGCGTGGCGTGGTGCTTGGCCTGCCGGCCATCAGTTGCATCGTCTTGGGCCTGTCGCTGGGTGACCGCTGGGGCTGGTTCGACTCGCTGCTGATCTGCTGGTTGTTGGGCGGTGGCCTGCTGTTGCTGGTGCTGTTCATGTACAACGAATGGTCCGAGCCGCTGCCGTTCTTCCAGCTGCGCCTGTTGTCGCGCCGAAACCTGAGCTTTGCCTTGGTCACGTTGGCCGGCGTGTTGATCGTGCTGTCGGGCGTAGGCAGCATCCCTTCGGCGTACCTGGCGCAGATCCAGGGTTACCGCCCGGCGCAGACCAGCCCATTGATGCTGCTGGTGGCCATGCCGCAGTTGATCGCCCTGCCGCTGACGGCCGCGCTGTGCAACATCCGCGCGGTGGACTGCCGCTGGGTACTGGCCGTGGGCCTGGGCATGCTGGCGCTGAGCTGCGTGGGCAGCAGCCTTTTGACCTCGCAATGGATCCGGGGCGACTTCTATCCGTTCTACCTGCTGCAGGTGTTCGGCCAGCCGATGGCCGTGCTGCCGCTGCTGATGCTGTCCACCAATGGTATGACGCCGCAGGAAGGCCCGTTCGCCTCGAGCTGGTTCAACACCGTCAAGGGCCTGGCCTCGGTGGTCGCTGCCGGCCTGCTGGACGCCCTCGGCACCCTGCGCCGACATTTTCATTCCAACCACCTGGTGGACAGCCTGGGCAACGCCCCGCTGGTCGACGACAACGCTGCCGGCCTGGCCAAGCGCATCCATGAACAGGCCCTGGTACTGACCTCGGCCGACCTGTACCTGGTCCTGGCCGGCATCGCCGTGGCCCTGATCTGCCTGATTCCTTTCGTGCCTACCCGGGTCTATCCACCGCGTGCGGTGGCCTGAGCCCTGGATGAAATTCGAGACCACTGAAATGACGAACAATCGCAAGACCCTCGTGATCGGCTCGGCACTGGCCGTGGCCGTGCTCGCTGCCCTGGTGATGCCCTGGATGCTGGGCAGCGACCACGAGCAGAGCACCAACGACGCCTACGTGACCGCCGACTACACCGTGGTCGCGCCCAAGGTTGCCGGTTTCATCAAGCAAGTGCTGGTCGAGGACAACCAGCAGGTCAAGGCCGGGCAGTTGCTGGCGACCATCGATGCCCGTGACTACCAGGCCGCCCTGGATGCCGCCCAGGCCCAGCTGCTGGTGGCCAAGGCGCAGAGCGCCGATGCTCGCGCCACCCTGGAGCGTCAGGGCTCGCTGATCGCCCAGGCCGAGGCTGCGGTGAAGGCGGCGCAGGCCGAGATGGCCTTCGCCGAGCATGAGGTCAAGCGCTACAGCCGTCTGGCCGAGCAGGGCGCCGGCACCGTGCAGAATGCCCAGCAGGCGCGCAGCCGGGTCGACCAGGCCCGTGCACGCCTGGCCAATGCCCAGGCGGCGCTGGTGGCCACGCGCAAACAGGTGGATATCCTCAGCGCCCAGGTGGCCAGTGCCGACGGCCAGCTCAAGCGTGCCGAGGCAGGGCTCGAGAAAGCCCAGTTGGACCTCTCCTACACCCAGATCACCGCCCCGGTGGACGGCATGGTCGGCGAGCGCGCCCTGCGCGTGGGCGCCTACGTCAACCCGGGCGCGCGCCTGCTGTCGGTGGTGCCGCTGCAACAGGCCTATGTGGTCGGCAACTTCCAGGAAACCCAGCTGACCCACGTGCAACCCGGTCAGCCGGTGAGCATCAGTGTCGATACCTTCTCCGGCGAAACACTGCGTGGTCACGTCCAGAGCATTGCCCCAGCCACCGGCGTGACCTTCGCTGCGGTGAAGCCGGACAACGCCACCGGCAACTTCACCAAGGTGGTCCAGCGCATTCCGGTGAAGATCGTCTTCGATGACGGCCAGCCGCTGCTCGAACGCCTGCGGGTCGGCATGTCGGTGGTAGCGACCATCGACACCCACGGCGACACGCTCGAAGGCAAAGAGGTGAGCGCGCGATGAAACCTGCATCCCGCTTGAGCCCCTTGTTGCTGGCGGTGCTGCTGGCCGGCTGCACCCTGGGCCCGGACTTCCAGCGCCCTGACAGTCAGCCACCGCAGGCGTGGTCGCCGGTGCAGGGCGAGGCCGCTGCCAGCCAGCCCACTGGCGACCCTCTGGAGCTGCGCTGGTGGGACAGCTTCCACGATGCCCCGCTGAGCGCGCTGATCCAGCGCGTGGCCGAGCGCAATCTCGACCTGCAGATGGCCAGCGCACGCCTGCTGCAAAGCCGTGCCTTGCGCAGTACCGTGGCTGCCGACGAGGTGCCCTCGGTAGACATGAATGCCGGCTACAGCCGTGCGCGCAACAGTGCCGAAGGCCTGAACGACCCGTCCGGCAAGGCGGGCAAGTCGGCCTTCAATCTGTGGCAGGGCGACCTGGTGGCAGGCTGGGAGCTGGACCTCTGGGGACGGGTGCGCCGACAGGTGGAGGCCGCCGATGCCACGGTGGAAGTGGCCGAGAACGATCGTCGTGGCGTGCTGCTGGCGCTGCTGGCCGAAACGGCTGGTGACTATATCCAGCTGCGTGCGGTGCAACACACCTTGCAGATCACCCACGACAACCTCAAGGTCGCCCGGCATAGCCTCAAGCTTTCCCAGGATCGCCAGGCCGAAGGCGTCGCCACGCGCCTGGACGTGGCCCAGGCCAGCGCCCAGGTGGCCTCCATCGAGGCCCGTCTGCCCACCTTGGAAGCCCGGCGTGACGACCTGATCAACGCCCTGAGCCTGCTCGCCGCCGAGCCGCCGCGCAGCCTGCAACGCCAGTTGCTGGCCACTGGCGAGCTGCCGGCGCCGCGCCAGTCGTTCGCCATCGGCCTGCCTTCGGAGCTGGCCGAGCGTCGCCCGGACATCCGTCAGGCCGAGGCGCGCCTGCATGCGGCCACCGCCAGCATCGGCGTGGCCAAGGCCGATTTCTACCCCAGTATCCGGTTGTCGGGCAGTGTCGGGTTCCAGGCCATGCAGCTCTCCGATTTCGGCGCCTGGGATGCTCGGCGTTTCGCTTTCGGGCCGCAGCTGTCGTTACCGATCTTCGAAGGTGGGCGTTTGAAAGGCACCCTGCAATTGCGCGAGGCCCAGCAGCAGGAGGCGGCGCTGAACTACCGCAAGGTGGTGTTGGCGGCGTGGCACGAGATCGACGATGTGCTGCGTTTGTACAACGCCAGCCAATTGCGTCGTGATCATCTGGCCGAAGCGGTGGCGCAGAACCGCATCGCGCTGGAGACCGCGCAGCGTCAATATGTGGAAGGGGCGGTGGACTTCCTCAATGTATTGAGTGTGCAAGGCGCGCTTCTGGCCAGCGAAGAGCAGTGGATCGACAGTTCTGCGGCCGTGTCCCAGGCATTGGTGGGGCTGTACAAGGCGTTGGGCGGTGGGTGGCAGGCGTTCGACAAGCCGGTGTAGGGGGCCGCTGCGCGGCCCTATCGCCGGACAAGCCCGCTCCTACAGGTTCGCGTGGGAGCTGCCGCGCAAGGGCGCAAAGCGCCCCTAAAAATGTCACAGAGGGCGCAGCAACCCGAACCGCTTGCGCAGCACCTTGTCCAGCAACCGCCGCGGCACCACCCGGGCCAGCAGCGGCAGGGCCGTGCTGCCATTGCCCAGGCGCACCAGCGCGGGCGTCGGGGTCTTGCCGGTAGCCGCCAGCACCCCTTGGGCGAACACCGCAGCTGGCGTGGGCTTGTCCTGCGAAGCCCGGGCCCGCGCCTGGACGTACTCACGCAACGGCCACCACGGCGAGTCTGCGGCCAGTACCTCATTCGCCCGGCGCTGGGCGTTACTGGCGAACTGCGAGGCGATCGCCCCCGGCTGCACCTCCATCACCCGGATGCCGAACGGTGCCAGCTCCAGGCGCAGGGCATCGCTCAGCGCGTTCACCGCGGCCTTGGACGCGCAGTAGGCACCCGCGAACGGAGTCACCAACACCCCCGAGACGCTGCCGATGTTCACTACCAGGCCGCGTGCGCGGCGCAGCAGCGGGAACAGTGCGCCGGTCACCCCGACCACAGCGAAGACGTTGGTCTCGAACTGCTGGCGCAGGGCTTCGACACCACCATCGAGCAAGGGGCCCATGGCGCCGTAGCCGGCGTTATTGATCAGGATGTCCAGGCTGGCGTGGCGATCTTCCAGCTCCTCGGCCAGGCGTGCCAGGGCGTCGGCGTCGTTCACGTCCAATTGCCGGGCGGCGAAGCCGGCAGCGGCCAGTCGCTCGACGTCTTCGGCTTTGCGGGCTGTGGCCCAGACTTCATGGCCGGCGTCGCGGAAGGCTTCGGCCAGGGCGCGGCCGATGCCGCTGGAGCAACCGGTGATCAGGACAGTGGGCATGGGAAAGACCTGTCATCAAGGAAGGGAGGTGTTGCCAATACCGGCCCGATCAATTGGCGAATGTACCTTGCAGATGCTCGGCCCGGAACTCCAGTGTCTGCGGGCGATACCCGGCGCGCAGCGGTGGCAGGGGCAGGCAGTCGGTCCACGTGGCGCCGGGCTGCAGTTCGCCGGGGCCGCGGTAGCGCGGGGCGTTGTAGGTGTTCTCGGCCAGGTTGACGGTATCGCCCGGGGTATAGGCAGCGACGCGCCAGCGCAACTCGACCAGGGGAACATCGTTGCCGTTCTTCATGCGCACCTGTAGGGCGCGATCGGCGGGGCACTGGTCGGGGGCGTAGGCCAGGCGCAGGTCCAGGCGTGCCAGCTGGGAGGCTTCGCGGGTGTCCTGCCAGACCACCCACAGCGCCACCACTCCTAGGCCGAGCACGGCGGCCAGGGAAATCGGCAAGGCCTTGGCCGGGTAGCGCAGCAGCAGTACCAACCAGGTGAGGATGAGCAGGGCGCCGATGAGCATCGCGAGGTAGACCTTGTTGCAGCGGGTCAGGTCATCCTAGCTGGAAAACGGGGAGGGCTCAAAAGCGGGAGGGCATTACCCTCCTTTCGCGGGCCAAGGGCGCGCCGAAAAAGGTGGCAATCCGTAGGGGCGGCCGTGTGCCGCGAAAGGGCCGCAGTGCGGCCCCAGGGTCTTGCTTCACTGCGCGATGGTCTTCACCGAAACCCCGCGCTCCATGGGCGTGGAAGTACGCCCGTAGACATCCTCGAAGCGCTCGATGTCGTCCTCGCCCAGGTAGCTGCCGGACTGCACTTCGATGATCTCCAGCGGGATCTTGCCCGGGTTGCGCAGGCGGTGGATCGATGCGATGGGAATGTAGGTCGACTGGTTCTCGGTGAGCAGGAACACGTTCTCGTCGCAGGTCACCTCGGCCGTACCCGATACCACGATCCAGTGCTCGGCGCGGTGGTGGTGCATCTGCAGCGACAGGCTCGCGCCCGGTTTGACGGTGATGTGCTTGACCTGGAAGCGGCCACCCATGTCCACCGAGTCGTACGAGCCCCACGGGCGGTACACCTCCAGGTGGTTCTGGGTTTCGCTGCGGCCCTGCTGGTCGAGGGTGTTGACCAGCTGTTTGACGCCTTGGACCTTGTCCTTGTGGGCGATCATCATGGCGTCCTTGGTCTCGACCACGACGATGTTCTCCAGGCCGATCACCGACACCAGCTTGCCGTTGCCATGGATCATGCAGTTGCGGCTGTCCTGCACCACCACGTCGCCCTTGGTGACGTTGCCGTCGGCGTCCTTGTCGTGCACTTCCCACAGCGACGACCAGCAACCCACGTCGCTCCAGCCGGCCGACAGCGGCACCACGCAGGCACGCTGGGTCTTCTCCATCACCGCGTAGTCGATGGAATTGTCCGGGCAGCAGGCGAAGGTGGCGGCATCGATGCTCAGGGCGTCGCCGTCTTCCTCGCTGCGCTCCAGGGCCAGCAGGCAGGTGTCATAGATATCCGGGTCATGCTTCTTCAGCTCTTCGAGGAAGCGGCTGGCGCGGAACAGGAACATGCCGCTGTTCCAGAAGTAGCCACCGGCACGGACGAACTCGTTGGCACGCTTCTCGTCAGGCTTCTCGACGAACTGCGCCACCCGCGCCACGCCTTCGGGCAGCAGCGCGTCCTGGCTGGAGCGGATGTAGCCATAGCCGGTCTCGGGCTTGGTCGCCGGCACGCCGAACAGCACCATCTCGCCGCGCTCGGCCGCCACGGTGGCCAGGGCCAGGGCACGCTGCAGGGCTTTCTGGTCCTCGATCACATGGTCGGCCGGCAGTACCAGCATCAGCTCGTCACGGCCTTCGTTGACCAGTTTCATGGCAGTCATGGCCACCGCCGGGGCGGTGTTGCGGCCGAAGGGTTCCATCAGCAGGCCCTGGGTCTGGAGGTTCAGGCCGGCCAACTGCTCCTGGACGATGAACTTGTGGTCCTTGTTGCACACCACGATGGGGGTGTCCATGCCTTCGAACACCAGGCGCTGGAGGGTCTGTTGGAACAGGGTGTGTTCACCGGTCAGGGCCAGGAACTGCTTGGGGAACTGCTTGCGCGACAGAGGCCACAGACGCGAACCGCTACCACCAGAAAGAATTACCGGAATCATGATGTTTCTCCAAAAGGTCGATAGGGGCTTGGATCAGTTGCTGGCGACTGGGCGGGTGACCCAGACCGGCGACAGGCTGCTGCCGGAACCGGTGACATAAAGCACCGCCGCTTCGCCGCGCTCGAGGGCGACAGGCTTGAGGTCGCTGACCTTCTTGTCGCCTTCGTACAGGGCCAGGTTGACCTTGACCGGGTTGATCTCGCGCTCGCCGCGGCCGTTGGCGGCCACGGTCTTGACCACTTCGGTCTTGCCGTCGGCGGTCTTGAGGGTCAGCGGCTGGTCGGTGAGGTTCTGTACCCGCACCAGGGCCTTCTGCTTGTTCTTGAACGGTGGCTCCTCAATCAACTGCGGGGTGCCGCTGGCGTTGTTGACCAGGGTGTAGTACTTGTCCGCGGCCAGCTTGACCGGGACGCTCTTGCCGCCGACCTGGGCGGTGTAGTCACCGCCTGGCAGGAAGCTGAAGTCGCTGCTGGCCTGGGCGCCGACCTGCTTGATCTGGGTGTTGCCCACCGACGCGGCGGCCGGGGCACTTGCGGCGTTGTACAGGCGCACGAAGGTCGAGCCCTTCGGTGCGCTCGGGCCATACAGCGCGGCATCGGCGCCTGCGAGGGCCTGCAGGGAGAGCAGGGACAGACCTGCCGCGAGGGTGAACGCTTTGGCGAAGGAAGGTTTGTTGGTCATGTGCATGTCCTCTTCAGTGAACCGTCCGATTGGACGACAGGGCCAGGTTTTCTTCGGTCTTGCGGGTGTTCTTCAGCTGCGCGATCCACTGTGGATCGAATGCGCTGAGGTCGTTCTTCATTGGCAGATAACGTTCCGGGAATTCCCACACCACCACTTGCGGGGCGTTGTCCTTGAAAGCGTCGCTCTGCAGGTACTTGAGCATCGGCAGCAGCGGGCCATGGCCGTCTTCGGCGTAGTTGGCCACGTCGCTGCGCAATGCCTGTTGCAGGGCGCCGAGGAAGTTCCAGTGCGGGTTGGCGCTGTAGCTGGTGCCCACCAGCGCCACCGGGATCTGGGTGTCGGCGAACAGCGCATCGCCTGATTCACCCGCGGCCTCGGCCGGTCGGGTGGTGCGTTGTTGCAGGTTGTCCGGGCTCGGCAACAGGTTGCTGAACAGCGGGTCGAGCGGCAGGAAGTTGGTCAAGTCGCCCTTGTACGGGCTGGTGCCACCGGCCTCGGTGATGAACTGTTGCGGGTCGCCATTGAGCAGGTTCTGGCGCGATACCGCCTCGGCCAGGGCCTGGGCCGCGACTTCGGCGCCCATGGGCGTCCAGTGGGTGTCGGTGCGCAGGAACACCTGGCCGCGGGCCTTGGCCTGCTCCAGCGGCGCCATCAGGTCCGGGGCGAACACGCCGGCTTGGCGGGCCTGGGCATGGAACTGGTTGTACAGGTCGTTGTGCAGGCTGGCTGGCAGGGCCTTGCCCAGGTACTCCGAGTAGACCCGCGCCTTGGCCGGGACGATCGCCAGCACCAGCTGGGTGCCGTGGCGCTGCAAGGTGTCGCGCACGCCGCGGATCAGTGCCAGGTTCTCCTGCATCAGTTGCTCGGCGCCGGCGGTGGGCTTGAACTCCTCGTCGGTGAACAGCCACTGGTCGCGGCCCAGCACCACGCCCGGGCGGCCTTCGTTGAACAGCTTGAAGTCCAGGGCTGCCCACAGGTTGGTGCCGATGCGCTTGATCGGGAACTGCTCGTCGTAGTGGGTCTCGGCGGCCTTGGCCAGCTTGCCGTTGAGCAGGGTCATCTGCTCGGTACGGTTGAAGCTCTCCAGGCCACCCACCGACCAGGCACCGAGCCCGGTCAGCAAGCCCAGGAACGACAGCGAATAGGTGATGCGTAGTGTCCGGTTCATGATTCAGGCCTCAGAACTGGAAGTAGAGGAACGGTGAGTAGCTCTGTGCCGAGAGCTTGAGCACCGAGGCAACGAACAGCAGCAGGACCAGGGCGCGGGTCATGACGCGAGTCCAGTCCAGGCCGATGGAACCGTCGGCGTTGATTTGCACCGGGGCCGCCTTGGGCGTGGGCTTGGCGTTGCGGTAGAAGTCGCGCAGGCCGAACACCGCCAGGGTGACGTAGGCCAGCACCAGGGTCGCGACCTGAAGGCCGGTGAGCTGGGCGCGGTTGAGCTCCGAGAGCTGCCAGTCGCCGAAACTGAACATGGCGCCGTACATACGGCCGGCCACGTGCAGGTTCTCGGCGCGGAAGATCACCCAGCCGATCACCACCAGCAGGAAGGTGAAGGCCCACTTGACCGGGTTGAAGCGTTGCGGGTTGGTGTCCAGGCCCAGGGCGCGCTCGATGGCGAGCCAGGTGCCGTGCCAGGCGCCCCAGATGATGTAGGTGAAGTTGGCGCCGTGCCAAAGGCCACCGAGCAGCATGGTCAGGAACAGGTTGCGGTAGGTGTTGAAGGTGCCTTTGCGGTTACCGCCCAGGGTGATGTACAGGTAGTCGCGCAGCCAGGTGGAGAGGCTGATGTGCCAACGCCGCCAGAACTCGGTGATCGACTGGCTGATGTACGGCTGCTTGAAGTTCTCCATGAAGCGGAAGCCCATCATCAGGCCCAGGCCGATGGCCATGTCGCTGTAGCCGGAGAAGTCGAAATACAGCTGAGCGGTGTAGGCCAGCGCGCCGAGCCAGGCATCACCAGTGGTGGGGTTCTGCAAGGCGAAGCAATGGTCCGCCACCACTGCCAGGGTGTCGGCGATGAACACTTTCTTGATGAAGCCCTGCATGAAACGGGTGCAGCCTTCGGAGAACTTGTCCAGGGTGTGGGTGCGGTTGTTGAACTGGTCGACCAGGTCCTTGAAACGCAGCACGGGGCCGGCGATCAGGTGCGGGAAGATCGCCACGAAGGCCGCGAAGTCGATCAGGTTGCGCGTGGCCGGGGTGTCGCCCCGGTACACGTCGATGATGTAGCTGATCGACTCGAAGATGTAGAACGAGATACCGATCGGCAGCAGCACATGGGTGAGGATGAACGGCTGCATGCCGAACGAGGTGATGATCGCGTTGAGGCTGTCGACGCCGAAGTTGGCGTACTTGAAATAGCCCAGGATCGCCAGGTCGACGCCCACGCCCAGCAGCAGCCAGCGCTGCGCCGGCTTGGTGCGCACACCCGCGGCGCCGACTCTCAGGCCGATCCAGTAGTTCCACAGTGTGACGCCGGCGAACAGGGCAAGGAAATCCACCCGCCACCAGGCATAGAAGATATAGCTGGCGATCAGCAGCAGCAGGTTTCGATAGCGTTGCCCGCTCAAGTAGTACAGGCCGAGGAATATCGGCAGGAACAGGAACAGGAACACGTTGGACGAAAAGACCATCCGGGTTCTCCTTGTCGTTCACATCAACCGGGGCAAAGGCCCCCCAAACCCCCCAGCCCGAAGACGGGGAGCAACCAAGTATTCGGTGGGAGCCGGCTTGCCGGCGATGCAAGGCGAAGCCTTGCCCAGCGGTAGTCCGGGGCCGCAGTGCGGCCCATCGCCGGCAAGCCGGCTCCCACAGGGTTTGTGTTACTTCTTGCTTTGCGCGCTCGGGTCATAGACCCGCGTCAGGTCGCCACCCAGGCGGAAGTTGTTGAACGGCTGCATGCCGCGCTTGCGCTTGAGGGTGTCGCCGCTGCACTGGTACAAGCTGCACCACGGTTCGAGCCAGGCGTACTTGCTGTCGACCTTCAGGTCCTTCATGTCCTGCTTCTCGCCGTTGCGCTTCTTGAACGCGCTCGGGTCGCGGGCGCCGTAGAGCACCTTCTGGCCCAGGCGATGCAGGGCGTTGTTGTTCTCGCCGCGCAGGTCTACACCGTTGGCCTGGGCGAAGCTTGCGATCATCGCCAGCGGCGGCAGGGCATAGTTGTGGTAGGCCAGGGCGCGCTGCTTGCGCTTGAGCTCGTTGGGCAAGAAGCCCTGCTCATCGACCTGGTTGGCGCCGACCTTGTATTCCTTCACCGCCCAATCGAACAGGTCGCGCCGGTCGGTGGCCACGGCGGTGGCCATGACCGCCCAGGCCGCCCAATAGCTGTGGTTGTTGATCTTCTCCAGCGGCAGGTCGCTCCAGTCGCGCACGGTCTGTTCGGCCAGGCGCGCCAGCCATTTCTCGATCAGCTCGGCCTCGGCCTGGTGCGCGGCCAGCGGCTGGGAGTTGGAGAACTTCAGGCGCAGCCATGAACCGCTCATGCTGCCCAGCGCCCATTTGCGCATGGACTTGCCGGTGTGGTTGTAGTCGGTGGACTCCAGCGCCCCGGCCCGGGCCCAGGTACCGAGCCAGGTCAGGGTGCAGTCCAGCTGCGCCGGGCGGCCGTCGCGCATGTACTGGCCGACCATCTTGCTCACGCCACGCTCGAGGGTGGTGATGTCCTCGGTGGACTCGCGGAAGGCCTTGTCGGAGGCGGCATTGAACGTCGCCCGGGCCTTGTCGGAGCCTTCGTATTTGCTGCGAAACTGCAAGGCGCCTGTGTAGGGCCTGGGCGCGGGTTCGCAGCGGAAGTTGCCGTCCTTGGTCTTGAGCTTTTCGATCCCGGCGTAGTACCCCTGTGGGGGCACCAGGCCGCCGGCCTGCGCGGCCGGGCCGAACAGGGCCAGGGCGAGCAGGGCGGGGGTGGTGATCTTGCGCAATGGAGTCATGGTCGCCTCACTGGCCAGCCTGCGCGGTGTTCTGCGCATGGCCGGCGAAGTTGTTGCGTTTGCACAGCTTGGCCTCGACCTTCTGGGTACCGTTTTCCGGCCCCTGGACTTCGAGGGCGAGCAGGTTCTGGTCAGCCCAGTCCTCGTCCTCGCGCATCTGGAAGACGAAGCGGCCATCGGTGTCGGAGGTCTCCGGTTTTTCGATCTTGATGTCCTCGTGGCGACCGTTGAGGTACCAGAGGGTGGCCTGCAGCACCTTGACCGAGGGGTCCTCGAACTTGATGTCCATCTGCAGGTTGCGGTTGATCAGATCCTTGATCACGCCGTTCTTGCCATTGACCATCAGCTCGTTCTTGCCGGGCTTGAGGGTGGCGCTGGCGCTCATCTGCGCAGGGCGGCCATCACAGCCGTCGTCGAGCAGCGCGAGGATCTGCCGCCAGATGGTTTCCTGGTCCAGGCGATAGAGTGGGGAGAATTCCCAGATCAGGATCTTGGGTGGGTTCTTGCGGAACTCCTCGCTGCCCAGGTACTGGATCATCGAACCTTCCAGGCCGCCGCCGGGGAAGGCGACGTTGAGCACGTCGGCACCGATGTACTGCTGCAGGAAACCGGAGAAGTTGTAGTTCTTGCCACTGTGGCTGGTGCCGACCAGGGTGATCTGGGCGTTGCCCGAGTCGCCGAACAGATCATCACCACCGCTCGCACCACCCTTGGGCTCGGTGGCGAACTGGTCCATGTACTGCACCGCGTAGCTGGTGCCGCACAGCTGGCCGGCCACGTTGTGCAGGGTGCCGGTCTTGCCCATGCGCCCGGACTTGTGGGTCTCGAATTCCTTGCGCGGGATGCCTTCGAAGGCTGGCATGTCATGCACGGTGTCGGCCACGATCTTGGCCGCGCGCTCGGCGCCGTACGGCGTCCAGTGCTGGTCGCCGCGGAAGTAGAAGTCCTTGCCCTGGTCGGCCGCGGCGAGTTGCTCGTTGGTCAACGGCGACAGGTCGGGCACGTTGTAGCCCATCTTGGCGAAGCGTTGGAGCATGGCGCGGTAGTTGCCCAGGGCCTTCTGGTAGTCGAAGGCGGCTTTCTCGGCCGGGTTGAGCATGTTGCGGTTCACCAGGCCACGGGTCGGCTGGTACACCAGCACCAGTTCGATGCCGCGTTTCTTGAAGGCATCGTGGACCTGCTGCAGGCGTTTGTAGCCGGCCGGGGTGGTGCTGAACTCGGTGCGCAGGTCTTCGCGGGTACGGAACAGCCAGTCGCCCTGGGCCTGGACCAGGGTGGTGAAGTTCTGCTGGTAGCGGGTCACGTAGCGGCTGGCGTCGTGGGCTTCGGGGCACAGCTGGCAGCAAGGCTCGGCAGTGAAGCTCGGGGCCTGCACGTCGGCGGCGCGCACGCCCTGGCTGATGGCCAGGAGGGCGGCGGACAGGCCGAGCAGTTTCATCAGGTGTGGGGTCATGGTCTGGGCTTCCTTAGTCGATCATTTCGGCCTGGCGTTCGACCGGGTCGATCAGCACAGCCTTCTGCTGGCGCACCAGCAGGTCGAGGATTTCGTCCTGGCGCTCGCCCAGCACGCCGTTGAGGCTGATGCCGTTGGCCTTGCGTGGCGCCAGCATGGAGACCTTGTACAGCTCCACCGACAGCGGCGAGTCGATCGACAGCGGGCCGGAGCCGTTGGCCGCCAGTTCGCCACCGACGACGATCAGCGAGACCTTGGTGTCGAACGGATCGAGGGCGATGTCGCGGTCGGTGTCGGAAAGGTCCTTGATGTGCCCGTACACACCGACCAGGCCGTTGGCCATGGCGACGTTCTCGTACAGGCGGATGTTCACGCTGTTACGCACGCGGATGCCGTGGCGGCGGTTGTTGATCAGCTTGTTGCCCCAGATCAGGTTGTCGCCGCTCTCGTACAACGTGATGCCGTCGGTGTGATTGCGGTAGATCTCGTTGTAGGCGACCAGGTTGTTGACGCTGTTACGGTCCAGGACCACACCGGAGAGCTTGTTGTCGTAGCTCTTGTTGTTGATGATCCAGCTGTCATTGACCTCACGGGAAATGATGATCCCGTGCTTCTTCTTGGTGCCGTACACGGTATTGCCGGCGATGATCAGGCGGTGCGAGCGGTCGTGGGGGTCGATGCCATAGACGATGTTGTCGCGGTAGGTGTTGTCCTTGACCACGAAGTCCTGGGTCTCGTAGCAGTAGAAGCCGTACCACATGTCGCTGAATTCCGAGCCGATGATCCAGCCGGTGGGTTCCGGGCGGCCCATGCGCTTGGCCATGTTCGGCGTGTACTGGGAGATACTCACCCCGTACGACTTACTCTTGGCGTAGCCGAAGCTGGCCATCTTGGTGTTGACGATGTAGGTCTCGGTGCCGCCCCAGGACAGCAGGAACGGGCGGAACTCGTCCGGCTTGCGGAAGGTGGCCGGGCCGTTGGCCTGCTCGCGCCAGCCGGTGACCTTGGTGTCGGTGACGAACAGTTTGCCGTCGTTGACGATGAACGAACCGCCCTCCTGGGACAGGCGCAGCTCCTTGACCTTGTCGTTGATTTCCAGCACGCCGTTGCGGCCGACCACGATCGGCAGACGCGCCAGGTACACCCCCGGTTCGGTCTCGCGCAGGTACTGCTTGGGCACCTGCTTGCTCAGTTGTACCAGGTCGACATGCCCGTCATCGACGAAGATCGCCTGGGGAATGCCGTGCTGGCGTCGAACCCATTCGGCGCCCTTGTTGTCGCCGCCGATGAATTCCTTGAGCGACTCCTCCTGGAGCATGCGGCGCACGCTGACCTTGCCCTTGCGGCTGCGATCGAGCTTCTTTTGCACCGCCTCAGCGGTATAGCCGGTGAGGTCGGGCAGCTTGGGCGGGTCCATGTGCAGCGGTTCGACCGGTGCGCTGGAGACCGTGTAGGTCTTGACCTGCTGCAACTCCTTGACCACCGGCTTGGCCGGCTCGGCCAGGGCCAGGCCGCTGCTGGCGAGCAGCAGGGCGCTGGCCAGCAGGCCGTGGCGGAAATTCGGGTGAAGGTTCATGAGTGTCCTCTCCCGGGCCTCAGTAGCGCCAGATCACGTCGACGAAGGCGCGGTGCATGTAGGAGTCGGTCTCGCTGCCGTAGGCGTCGCCCGGCTTGAACACGCCGGCACGCAGGCGCACCAGGGCCGACGGCTCGTCGATCGACTGGCTCAGCGAAGCCGGCAGCAGGCCCTGCTTGAAGTACTTGGTGACCACCACGTCCATCTCCTGGCCCAGGTCCTTCTCGCCGTTGATCAGCGGACGGTTCACGCCGTTGTCCTCGACCACGGCGTTGATGCCGCTGGAACCGATGTTCTGCTGGTCATCGACGCGCCAGAACTTGTGGTAGATGAAGCTTGCGTCATAGTCGTCGCGCAGCTGCCAGGAGGCGAACAGGGTGGCTGCCTGCAGGTTGCCCAGCTCGCCACGGAAGGCTTCGCCGAAGCGGTGTACGCGCGAGCGGGTGCCGGTGTAGTTGGAGCGGTTGCTCTCGAGGCCGGTCTGCTCGTAGTTGCTCGAGCCGTCGCTGCCGCCACCGCCGCTGCCGCGGGCGTAGGCTGCACCGACCTGCCAGTTGGGGTTCAGGCGCAGGCGCACGCCCAGGTCGGTGGCCCAGGCATTGACGTCACCGCTCTGCTTGCCGGTGGCGACCTGCTCGTTGCCCACGGTCTGGCTGCTGAGGGTGTCGCGATCGCCGGTCAGCCAGGTGACGCTGCCCCAGTAGTTGACGGTGTGGTCGTTGCGCCAGTTGTAGGCGTCGCTGTTGGCTTCCAGGCCCAGCCAGGTGAGATCGCCGGTGCGGGTCTTGTCCAGCGCATCGACGGTTTCGCCCGGGTCTTTCAGGCTGCCGCTGTCGTGGGTGTGGTGGGCACGCACGCCAACCCAGTGCCCCGGCGTCCATTGGGTGGCGACGTTACCGTAGACGTGGGTGCGGTCCTTGTCCTCGGGGGCGAGCTCGGTGAGGTCGGTGCGGTATTCGCTGAAGCGCTGGGCTACGCCCAGGTCAGCCTTGAGCAGGGTGGTGTCGAAGGTCCAGTTCAGCGCCTCGATGTTGGTGTCGCGCCACATGCCGTCGTCGCTGCGCAGGCGCTGGCGACCGAAGCGCAGCTGCTCGCCCGGGTACGGGGTGAAGCCGCTGTAGCCGACCCAGAATTCGCGCATCGCCAGGTAGCTCTTGTCGGGCTTGCGGCCATCGTCGGCGTTGTCCACTGTGCTGCCGTCGTCGGACTGGCGCAGGGTGTCGGTCTCGATGATGTCGGTGGCGGCCACCGCCTGGCCCATGGCGAAGGCGCTCCAGTTGCCACGCTCGCCGTACACCCAGGGGCGCAGGTCAAGGCCAAGGCCGTTGACGTCGCCGCCGGAGCGGGTGCCCAGGTCGCGGTCGTCCTCGGACTGGCCGGTGATCTTGATGTCCAGGCCGAAGTTCTTGTCGGCTGTCATTTCCGCCAGGGTCGGGCAGGACCACAGCAGGGCGAAGCTCAGGCCAATGCCGGCTTTCACGAATGGATTGAGCGTCATAGCGAGTCCTCACCGTCTACTTCTTTTTCTTCGTCTTGCAGGGCTTCCTGGGCCAGGGTGCTGTTGCCGACCTGGGCCATGCTGCCGCGCGCCTGCTTTTCCTGATCCAGCAGTTGCTGGGCCTGGTTGCGTTGCTCGGGGGTCAATTGCTGGTCGAGCTTTTGCAGCAGCTCGGCCGACTGGGGCGTCGGGTTGGCCTGGGCCAGTTGGGCGAATACCCACGCGTTGGTCGGCGCCGGGCGGATGCCACGGCCTTCGCTGAACAGCTGGGCCAGGGCGTAGTCAGCGCTCAGCTGGCCGCCACGGGCAGCGCTGAGCAGGTGATCGACGGCCTTCTGCGGCTCGACGTGGCCCAGGTAGCCGCGGCGGTACAGCTGGCCGAGGTAGTAGTGGGCGCTGATCTCGCCGGCATCGGCGGCGGCCTGCAGGTGTTGCTCGGCCTTCTTGGCATCGGCCGGCAGGGCCTTGCCTTCGTAGTAGAGGCGGCCCAGCAGCAGTTCGGCGCGAGGCTGTTCGGCCTTGCGGCCTTTGTCGATGTAGGCCAGCAGTTGATCGGTGTCGCCGAGCTCGGGGAAGTCGTACACCAGCTGCGCCAGGCTCACCCAGGAGGCTGGGTTGACCGGGGCCACGTGTTCGAGCAGTTCCTTGGCGGTCTTCTCGTCGGTCTGGCCCAGGCTGCGGTCGGCCAGGACGCGGGCGACGCTGTCGACCCGGGTGGCCGGTACCGCGCCGCTGTCGTAGGCGGCCTTGAGCTGCTGGATCAGCGCGGCCTGCTGGTCGGGCTGGGCACGCTTCTGATAGACGGTGGCCAGTTCCACGTAGCAGATGTCGGTGGTGCTCAGCGCGGCCTTGCAGATCTTCTCCACATCGCCCAGATGCTGGTCGTAGGTGCCCTGGGTGCGATAGAGCAGCACCTGGGCCAGGCCCGCCTCGGGGTTGCCGGCGGCGCGCCACTGGTCGATCTGCTGTTGGGCGTTGACGTTGGGGAAGCTCTGCGGGTACTGCAGGTAGAGCATCGCCAGGGGGATCAGGGTGTTGCTCTCACCTTGTTGTGCCGCGAGCTTGAGCAGGGTCTCGGCCTCCTGGCGCTCGGCCTGGGTGGCGTCGGGCTTGGCCACCAGCAGGCGGCCGAGGCGGGCCTGGGCACGCGGCGAAGTGGCCGCAGCGGCGCGGTAGGTGGCCTCGGCCTGCTTGAGCTGGGCCGGATCGCGGGTGGCGACCTGGATATCGGCCAGGCCGACCTGGGCATCGCTGTAGCCCAGGTCGGCCAGGGCCTTGTAGTTGCGCTCGGCCAGGGCGGTATCGCCGCGCTTCATGGCCTCGTTGGCCAGGCGCTGGTCGGGCAGGCCGGCACAGCCGGCCAGGGCGACGGCCAGGGCCAGGCCACAGAGCCCCAGGTTTTCCCGGGCCCAGTGAGAGCTGGCTTGCCAGCGATTGGCCAATGCCGCGGCTGGGCGTGCGCTGCGCGCTCGATCGCCGGTAAGCCGGCTCCCACAGGGGGTGCGAAGTCCGCTAGTCATCGTTCGATCCCTCTTACAGCCCGCGAGCCACGGCCTTGTCGATCAGCCAGTCCAACGACGGGCCACGGTCGGCATTGACGGAGGCAGGGCGGCCAGCCAGTTCGGCAGGCAGGGCGCCGTCGGGCTTGATCTGCACGCGGATGTCCGAAGCCAGATCTTCACTGTTGAGGTTGGCGCTGCTGACGATCTGGCCGGTACGTACGTCGTCTTCGCCGGCGATCTGGAACTGCACGCGGGTGCCGGGCTTGACCTGGTCGAACTGGCGGTAGCTGAAGCGTGCCTCGATCATCGGGTTGCTGGTACGTGGGACCAGTTGGAAGATCGGCTGGCCTTTGGCTGCATACTGGCCGTCGTCCACCAACTGGCGCGAGACCACGCAGTCGCAGGGGCTGGTGAGGGTGCCGGACAATTGCTTGCCGAACAGCTCCTCGACCTTGGCCGGCTCGAGCTGCGAGTCATCCAGGTGGCCCTTGAGCATGTCCAGCATGCTGGTGCTGAAGCTCGCCAGCGGCGCGCCCTTGACCACCTGGCCGCCACTTTCCACCAGGCTCTGCACGGTGCCATCGCGGGGCATGGTGACGTTGGTGGTGGGTACGGCGACCACACCGGCCTCGGCGTGGCTGACGAAGTACATGCCATACAGCGACTTGGCGATGAAGCCGAAGGCGGCCACGCCGACCACGAACACGCCGAGGCTGACGGTGACCGCGCGCAGGCGGCCGAAGGCCGACAGGCCCGAGCCGTTGTCCTTCTGCTTGCGCGCCTTGGTGAAGTTGTCGCGCTGCAGGGTGCTGAGCACGCCGCCCACGTCGATCATCTCGCCGGACAGGAAGGTGGTTATGATGTGACGCAGGGTCGCCACGTCGCGCGGCTCCAGGTTCTGGAACTGCACGCCGGTGCGGCCGGTGCTCTGGTAGGAGCGGACCTGGAACTCGACGTCCATGGACAGGCCCAGGTTGTCGACCGTGAACTGCAGGCGGCCACGCAGCACGTCCCCGACATTCAGCGGTTTGTTGGTATGGAAGGACAGGCCCCCGGCGGAGAGATCGTCCACCTTCACATCGTGCGTCTCGCGATTGCGGTCCAGGTAGCGCAGCTTGGCGGGGATGCGTACCCGTACATGCTGGCGCTGGGCTTCGGACTCATGCACGACATTGGCGTTCACGGCGGTATTCATGGCGATTTCTTTCCTGTTAGTTCCGTTCCGGGGGGCTCACACGATCATGAACAGCACAGCGACGAAGATGCTGGCCGCCGAGAAGGTCATGGTCCGCGAGGACCAGGTGTTGAACCATTGTTGAAAACTTGCGAGGTCACGCTTGAGCGCAGTCGGTTGGCGGGTCCACGACTGTTTGTCGAGGCGGAAGAACACGTAGATCTTCATGATCGCGCCGACGATCTGGTTGTAATAAAGGATCAGCGGGTAGGCCGGCCCTACGTTGTGGCCCGAGCACAGCAGCATGATGGTGAGGATCAGGCGGGTGATGCCGATCCACAGCAGGTACACCAGCAAGAAGCCCAGGCCGAACTTGAGGCTGGCGATCACCGCCACGGTCAGGCCCAGCAGGCTGGTCCACATGGACACGCGCTGGTCGAACAGGACGATGCTGGTGAACAGCCCCAGGCGCTTGAGGCCCAGGCCCAGTGCGCGGGAGTTCTGCCGCAGGTTGTTGCCGTACCAGCGGTACATCAGCTTGCGGCTGGCCTTGAGGAAGCTCTTCTCCGGCGGGTGCTCGACCGTGTTGATCGCCGCGTCCGGCACGTAGAAGGTGTCGTAGCCCAGGCGCATGAGGCTGAACCAGCTGGACTTGTCGTCACCGGTAAGGAACTTGAAGCGGCCCAGGCGCCAGTGGTGCAGCGAGTCGCTTTCCACGTCGGCGATGAACTCGGGGTTGGTCACCACGCTTGCGCGGAACATCGACATGCGCCCGGTCATGGTCAGCACGCGCTTGGACAAGGCCATCGAGCACATGTTGATGTGGCGCTGGGCGAAGCGCAGCTTGTGCCACTCGCTCATGATGTAGCCGCCGCGCACTTCGCAGAATTCGTTGGTGGTCAGGCCACCGACATTGGGGAACAGCTTGAACCAAGGTACGGTCTTGCGGACCACGCCTTCGCCGAGCACGGTGTCGCCGTCGATCACCGCGACCACCGCATGCTCGTCGGGCATCATCCGCGAGATGGCGCGGAAGCCGAAGGCCAGGCCGTCGCGCTTGCCGGTACCGGCGATGCGCACGAAGTCCAGCTTGACGTGGGCGGGCGGGTTGTAGCGGGCCCACAGGCTCTTGACCAGCAGCTCATCGGACATCTCCACCAGCGAGCAGACCACGGTGGTGGGGTAGCCACAATCGATCGCCTCGCGGATCACCGAGCTGTAGACCTGCGCGGTGGTGTGGGCGTCGATGCGGAAGCTGGTGACCATCAGGTACACGTGGGACGGGTCGGCCGCCTTGCCCAGCTTGCGCACTTTGCGGCGCAGGTACGGGTAGACGCCGTAGAGGAAGACCATGCCACGGATGAAATGGGTGGCGCCCATGGAATAGCGCCAGATGCCGACAGCGCCGACCAGGAAGATGAAGTGCTTCGACTGCGAGTCGAAGATGTCGCTGGGCAGGGCCAGGGCGATCAGCATGAGCAGGCTCACGTAGAGCAGCCACCCGGCGCACTGCAACAGCACTGTCTGGAGCCTTTGCATGTTCAGCATCCGTCGCGAGAATCAGGGGGAAGGGCAGCGGTTGCCCGCTGCCCGGCCGGTTACCAGCAGATGCCTTCGGTACGGCTGGTGGTGCAGGTCGGCTTGGTCATGAAGCCGACCAGGTCGATCACCTGCTTGCCTTCCGGTGCCTGCTGGGCGAGGGCGCGGAACTTCTCGTCGCGGTTGCCCAGGACGATCACGTCGGCGTTGTCGATGACGTGCTGCAGGTCATCGTTGAGCAGCGAGGACACGTGGGGGATCTTCGACTCGATGTAGTCCTTGTTGGCGCCGTGGACGCGGGCGTACTGGACGTTCTGGTCGTAGATGTTCAGCTCGTAGCCCTTGCCGATCAGGCGCTCGGCCAGTTCCACCAGCGGGCTTTCACGCAGGTCGTCGGTGCCGGCCTTGAACGACAGGCCCAGCAGGGCGACCTTGCGCTTGTCGTGGCTTTCGATGATGTCGAAGGCGTTCTGCACCTGGGACTCGTTGCTGCGCATCAGCGAGTCGAGCAGCGGTGCCTTCACGTCCAGGCTCGAGGCGCGGTAGGTGAGGGCGCGCACGTCCTTGGGCAGGCACGAGCCGCCAAAGGCGAAGCCTGGGCGCATGTAGTACTGGGACAGGTTCAGCACCTTGTCCTGGCAGACCACGTCCATCACGTCGCGGCCGTCGACACCCACGGCCTTGGCGATGTTGCCGATCTCGTTGGCGAAGGTGACCTTGGTGGCGTGCCAGACGTTGCAGGTGTACTTGATCATCTCGGCCACTTCGACCGGCTTGCGGATGATCGGCGCGTCCAGCTCCTCGTAGATAGCTTGGAGCACGTCGCCGCTGGCTTTGTCCAGCTCACCGATGACAGTCATCGGTGGGCGGTCGTAGTCGGCGATGGCGGTGCTTTCGCGCAGGAACTCAGGGTTGACCGCGACGCCGAAGTCGACGCCGGCCTTCTTGCCGGAGCAGTCTTCGAGGATCGGGATCACCACGTTCTTGACGGTGCCCGGCAGTACGGTACTGCGGACCACGATGGTGTGGCGGCGCTCGGTATCGCGCAGTACGTAGCCGATCTCGCGGCACACCGATTCGATGTACTCAAGGCCCAGGTCGCCGTTCTTCTTGCTCGGGGTGCCGACGCAGATCATCGACACGTCACTGGCACGAATGGCTTCGGCGAAGTCGGTGGTGCCACGCAGGCGGCCATTGGCGATGCCCTGCTGCAGGAGCGGTTCCAGACCCGGCTCGACGATGGGCGACTTGCCCTGGTTGATCAGGTCGATCTTGGTCTTGGACACGTCCACACCAATCACTTCATGGCCCCGTGCCGACAGGCAACCTGCACAGACGGCACCCACATAACCCAAACCAAAGATGCTGATACGCATCGTATTCACCTCGTGTGTTTATCACGTCGGTTCCTCCGGGAAGAACCGAACCGGGTTGATTGACCAGCAGTTTTCGGGCGCACGGCTCCCTGGCGAATGGACAGTTCGCCGAACGCAGGCATGAATAAATCCGGAGCGCGCAAAGTTGTGCACTCACTATTGGCAGTCAAAGGCCAGTAATTAAAAGGCGTGCCCTGAAATGCAGCCGTCTTTATTGCAGTGTGCTAGTTCGCATACTGCTGTGCTTGTTCTTTCAATTGGAAAAATCCTATGAAATCAACCACTAGGACGATTAGTAGGGGCGCGTCTCTCCTTCGTGGACAGGGCCCTCGGTCGGTACCGTTGCGCCTGTCGAAGTTATTGGAGCCGGTAGTGGATACCGGCCGGTTGTCATCTGTAAGTCATTTCTCACGTCTGCCGCAGGAAATGCGTTACGGGTCCTATGAGCCATCGTCGGTAGCAGAAGTTCCAAGGTCGGTTTCGCACCGGCGAAAGATTTCTAAATATTTTCTCAATCGAAAATACTTTCAAACTGATAGCACGGTCCGGTTTAACCCCTATATATAAAGGGCCGAATTGGTGCGGGATGGTTATATGCCAGCATGTGAAAAAATTTTTCAAAAAACGTCAAAAAACTACGAACGGTCTTATGGCATTTTGCGATAAGGGCTTGGTCGCCAGGATTTTGGCGTCGAGCTCATGACGTGGTGGCGTTTTGAAGCAGGGCCTGTTGTACGCCTCGATCGATGCTCACCCTGGCGGGCAATGACCTCGGTGTTCTCACAGTTTGGCGGTGTGTTCTTCGTTGCTATCTTCGAGCCTGCAATGAGGCTTAGTGGAATCGCCGTTATATGTTGAATAGCCGTTCGACCGGCTGGGTCGGTCGTCAATCCGATACCTTGCACGCGGGCACCCCTGCTGTGTCGGGCGCGTTCCGCACCTTATCATTGTTGCGTACTCCCCAGGCTGCGCGGGCACCTGCCCGCGTGCTGGTCAGCCGCACGGTCGTTTGCCCGTTCAGCCGCACCACGCGGCTGTTCGGTGCTCGCGCCTTGAACAATACCGCCACCGGCAATGCCGATGCGGTCACCGTTTCAGGGTTGGCCGGCCAACCGCTGTGCCTGCATACCGCCGATGGCGATGCCGCCTTCACGCTGCCCGACGTGGCAGGCCGGCCCTTGTGGTCGCGCAATGCCCAGGGCACCGTGTCCACGGCTGCCTATGAGGCGGCCAATGCCGGCGGCCGGCCATTGTCGCTGAGCGAAACAGCGCTTGGCGCGCGGGCTGGGCGCGTGCGTGAGCAGTACACGTATGCGCCGTTGGCCGAGGCGAAATGGCAGGCGCGGAACCTGGCCGGGAGCCAGGTGGAACTGCGCAACAATGCCGGTATCAGCCGACCGCTGAGCATTTCGCTGACAGGCCAGTCCCTGGCCGCCGAGCAGCGCTTGCTCAAGCCTGAGATCGAGACGCCGGACTGGGCGACGACCACTGCGGATGACACCGAAGCACCGTTGTCCATCACTGGCATCCACGACGCGACCGGCGCGCCGCTGGCGACGACCAATGCGGCCGGCGTCACCTCGCTCACCGACTATGCCATCAACGGCGCGGTGGCCCAGACACGCCTGGCGTACATGGAGCAGGGCAGCACC
>NZ_JBLUPW010000017.1:0-107762 GCF_048068175.1 Pseudomonas sp. NY15356
AACCTGCTGTCAACTGCCTTTTTCACCGCTGCCGATCTGTGAGACCGAAGCCTTCCGATACTACCTGAAGCGTTCAACTCATTGAATCTCAAGGAGTTTTGCGTTTCGACTACGTCGGAAGTGGGGCGCATTATAAGGGGATTCAGAAGGGCGTCAACAGTTATTTCAATAAAGTTTCAACCTGCCCTCCTCCGCCCCATCAAGCGAGGGACACGGCGCCATACCGGCGGCAATCGCACGGCCAACAACAGCGCACCAATAGAGGCATACATTACCCATTCCTTGAGATCCGAACGCACGATCCAGAGAAAGTGCAGCAGCCCCAGCCCCAGGATGACGTATACCAATCTGTGCAACTTCTTCCACCGGGCACCCAGCCGCCGTTGACTGTATCGATTGGAAGTGGCCGCCAGCGCGAGCAGGCCCAGGAAGCCCAGGAACCCGACGATGATGTACGGCCGCTTACGCAGCTCGACACCCAACTGCCCCCAATCCAGCCCCAGGATAAACACCATATAGGCCGTCATGTGCAGCACGATATAAGCAAAGCACCACAATCCCAGCTGTCGGCGCACCACAATCCAGCCCGACCACCCCGTCAGCCGTTGCAGAGGCGTCATGCCCAGGGTTACCAGGAGAAAGGTCAACGCGCCCAACCCCAGGCGATCCACCAGGATCTTGCCAGGGTCGGGCCCGAGCAAGCCCATAGCTGCCTCATAGAGCCACCAGGCCGGGAGCACGCACCCCACCAGGAAGATAGCCAGGCGAAACCAGGGGTAGCGCATCAATAGTTCTTCCGCAGGTCGAGCCCGGTATACAGCGACGCCACTTCATCGGCGTAGCCGTTGAACATCAAGGTATCGCGCACATTAGGACTGAACAGCCCGCTGGGCAGGCGCCGCTCCCTGGCCTGACTCCAGCGGGGATGATCGACCGTCGGGTTGACGTTGGCATAGAAACCGTACTCCTCAGGGGCCAGGCTTTCCCAGGTAGTACGCGGCTGCTGCTCCACCAGGCTCATGCGCACGATCGACTTGATACTCTTGAAGCCGTACTTCCAGGGCACCACCAGGCGCAGCGGTGCGCCATTCTGATTGGCCAGCTCACGGCCATACATCCCCACTGCCAGGATTGCCAGCGGGTTCATCGCCTCATCCAGGCGCAGCCCTTCTACATAGGGCCAGTCGATCAGGGCAAAGCCTGAACGCTGGCCGGGCATGGACTTGGGGTCCTGCAGGGTTTCGAAGCGTACATAACGCGCCTTCGAGGTCGGCTGCACCTGCTTGAGTACTTCGGCCAAGGGGAAGCCCAGCCATGGAATGACCATCGACCATGCCTCGACGCAGCGCAAGCGGTAGATGCGCTCCTCGAGCTGGTAGGGTTTGACGAAGTCCTCCAAGGCATAGCGACCTGGCTTGGCCACCTCGCCATCGACCACAAGACTCCAGGGTTCGGTCTTCAGGCTGCTGGCATTGGCGGCTGGGTCGCCTTTGTCCGGCCCGAACTCATAGAAGTTGTTGTAGTGCGTGGCGTCCTTGAAGGGCGTGATCGCCTCATCTTTGACCGTGACCGCCTGCCAACGCGTACCCGCGAGCTTTTCGCCGAACCAACGTGGCGGCGCGCCCGGCGCGACATCGGCATAGCGCGACGGCTCAGCCGCCATACCGGCTGCCGGCAGCGCACCGAGCGCCAGGCCGGCAAGGGAGCCGCCGATCAAGGTACGCCGGGAAAGATAGATAGTTTCAGGGGTGATCTCCGATGCTTTGCAATCGGACGACCTGGGAGACTTGATAAGCATGACGGCTCCATAGCACAGGCAACGGATGTACCTGTAAGACTATGGAGCCGGAGGGTTATTCCAGCATTAACTCATTGAGGTGTCTTGCGACGGCGGCCACGCAGCAGGTATTGCACCGGGCCGGACACGGCATAACCGAGGAAGATCAGCAGCAGGATACGGGGCGGGTCGCTGAACACCACGGCAAACACCAGCACCACGGCCAGGATCGCAACGAACGGCACGCGCCCCTTGAGGTCCAGCTCCTTGAAGCTGTTGTACTTGATGTTGCTGACCATCAGCATGCCTGCAGCCGCCACCAGCAAGGCAACCAGGAACGACAGCTTGGAGCCTTGGATGCCATAGTCGCTGAAGGCCCATACGGTACCGGCGACAACACCAGCAGCGGCCGGACTGGCCAGGCCGATGAAGTAGCGCTTGTCGGCAGTGCCGACCTGAGTGTTGAAACGCGCCAGGCGCAATGCCGCACCAGCGACATAGATGAACGCCACCATCCAGCCGACCTTGCCCATGTCGCCCAGCGCCCAGACAAAGGCCAGCAGTGCCGGCGCGACGCCAAAGGCGGCCATGTCCGACAGCGAGTCGTATTCGGCGCCGAATGCGCTTTGGGTGTTGGTCATGCGTGCCACGCGACCGTCCAGGCTGTCGAGGACCATGGCCACGAAGATGGCGATCGCGGCGAAGGCGAAATACTTGCTCGCTTCGCGCGGGTCGCCCGCGCTGAGATAGCCGTGGGCACTGATGGAGCTGACGATCGAGTAGAACCCGGCAAACAGGTTGGCGGTCGTGAACAGGTTGGGCAGCAGATAGATGCCACGATGGCGGACCTTGCGGCCTTCGGCGTCATGCCCTTCTTCAATATGCTCATCGACAGGTAGCAGGCTTTCGGCGTCGGAGGGCTTGTTCGGCTCTTCGGGACGTTCGCTCATGAAAAATACCTTGCAACGGAAGTGGAAAAAAATTCGACATGGGCCTGCTAAACAGGTTCTAACGGCAAGCCACTGGTCGCTTTATACCAGAAGCCGGCCGCCTAAATGAAAAAACGCGGCCGAAGCCGCGTTTTTTCATGTATCGAAGCAGACCTTAGTTCTTGGTCTTGTCGACGATCTTGTTGGCAGCGATCCACGGCATCATGGAACGCAGCTGCTCGCCGATGACTTCGATGCCATGGGCAGCGTTGTTGCGACGCTTGGCAGTCATGGACGGGTAGTTGGTGGCGCCTTCGGAGATGAACATCTTCGCGTATTCGCCGTCCTGGATGCGCTTCAGAGCGTTGCGCATGGCCTTGCGGGATTCTTCGTTGATGACTTCCGGGCCAGTGACGTACTCACCGTACTCGGCGTTGTTGGAGATCGAGTAGTTCATGTTGGCGATACCGCCTTCGTACATGAGGTCGACGATCAGCTTCAGCTCGTGCAGGCACTCGAAGTAGGCCATTTCTGGCGCGTAGCCCGCTTCGACCAGGGTTTCGAAACCGGCTTTGACCAGCTCGACGGTACCACCGCACAGAACGGCCTGCTCGCCGAACAGGTCGGTTTCGGTCTCGTCCTTGAAGGTGGTTTCGATGATGCCGGTACGGCCACCGCCGACGCCCGAGGCGTACGACAGGGCAACATTCTTGGCGTTGCCGGAGGCGTCCTGGTAGACAGCGATCAGGTCAGGGATGCCGCCGCCCTTGACGAACTCGGAGCGCACGGTGTGGCCCGGAGCCTTCGGCGCGATCATGATCACGTCGAGGTCGGCACGCGGAACGACTTGGTTGTAGTGGATCGAGAAGCCATGGGAGAAGGCCAGGGTAGCGCCTTTCTTGATGTTCGGCTCGATTTCGTTCTTGTACAGAGCGCCCTGGAACTCGTCCGGGGTCAGGATCATGACCAGGTCGGCAGCAGCGACGGCAGTGGCCACGTCAGCCACTTTCAGGCCGTGGGCTTCTGCCTTGGCCACGGTGGCCGAACCCTTACGCAGACCGACGGTAACGTCCACACCGGAGTCCTTCAGGTTGCACGCCTGGGCGTGGCCTTGGGAGCCGTAACCGATGATGGCGACTTTCTTGCCCTGGATGATGGAAAGGTCGCAGTCTTTGTCGTAATAAACTTTCATGAAATACCCCTGTTATATCTCGGCTCCACGGAGCCATCACTGATTCTTGTATGCGTATTCAGATACTGAGCACTTTGTCGCCACGGGCAATGCCGGTAACGCCGCTGCGCACGGTTTCCAGGATCGACGCAGTGCCGATGGCCTGGATGAAGCTGTCCAGCTTGTCACTGGTGCCGCTCAGTTGCACGGTGTACACGCTGGCGGTGACGTCGACGATCTGGCCACGGAAGATATCCGTGGTGCGCTTGATCTCGGCGCGCTGGGCGCCGGTGGCCTTGACCTTGACCAGCATCAGCTCGCGCTCGATGTGAGCACTTTCCGACAGATCGACGAGTTTGACCACTTCAACCAGCTTGTTCAGGTTCTTGGTGATCTGTTCGATCACTTCGTCATGACCAACGGTCGTCAGGGTCAGGCGCGACAGGGTCGGATCCTCGGTCGGCGCCACGGTCAGGCTTTCGATGTTGTAGTTACGCTGGGAGAACAGGCCGACCACGCGAGACAAGGCACCGGGTTCGTTTTCCAACAGCAGGGAAATGATGTGCCGCATATCAGGTACGCTCCGTCTTGCTCAGCCACATGTCACGCATCGAGCCGTCCTTGATCTGCATCGGGTAGACGTGCTCGGTCCTGTCGACCGCGATGTCGATGAACACCAGGCGGTCCTTCATCGCAAAAGCCTCTTCCAGCTTCGGCTTGAGGTCCTTCAGGCTGGTGATGCGGATACCCACGTGACCATAGGCCTCAACCAGCTTGACGAAGTCAGGCAGCGACTCCACGTAGGAGTGCGAGTGACGGCCGCTGTAGGCCATGTCCTGCCACTGGCGAACCATGCCCAACACACCGTTGTTCAGGTTGACGATCTTCACCGGCAGGTCGTACTGCATGCAGGTGGACAGCTCCTGGATGTTCATCTGGATACTGCCTTCGCCGGTCACGCAAGCGACGTCCTGGTCGGGGAAGTTGAGCTTGATGCCCATCGCCGCCGGGAAACCAAAGCCCATGGTGCCCAGGCCGCCGGAGTTGATCCAACGGTTCGGCTTGTTGAAGCGGTAGTACTGCGCCGCGAACATCTGGTGCTGGCCTACGTCGGAGGTGATGAAGGCATCGCCCTTGGTCACTTCGCAGAGGGTCTCGATCACGGTCTGCGGCTTGATCACGCTGCCGTCGCCCTTGTCGTAGGGGAACAGGTCGCGATCGCCGCGCCACTCCTCGATCTGCTTCCACCAAGCGTCGAGCGCGGCCTTGTCGGGCTGCTCGCCGATTTCCTTGAGGATGGCCAGCATCTCGTTGAGGACGCTTTCCACAGGGCCTACGATCGGCACGTCGGCCTTGATCATCTTGGAGATCGACGCCGGGTCGATGTCGATGTGGATGATCTTGGCATTCGGACAGAACTTGGCCGGGCCGTTGACCACACGGTCATCGAAGCGCGCGCCGACCGCGAAGATCACGTCGGCATTGTGCATGGCCATGTTGGCGGTGTAGCTGCCATGCATACCGAGCATGCCGAGGAACTGACGGTCGGTACCCGGGAAGCCTCCCAGGCCCATCAGGGTATTGGTGACCGGCAGGTTCAGCGACTTGGCGATCTCGGTGAGCGCCTCGGAGCCGCCGCCAAGGATGACGCCGCCACCGGAGTACACCACCGGGCGCTTGGCGGCCAGGAGCATCTCGGCCGCCTTGCGGATCTGGCCGGAGTGACCGCGTACCGCCGGGCTGTAGGAGCGCAGCTTGACCTTCTTCGGGTAGACGTATTCGAACTTCTCGGCCGGGTTGGTCATATCTTTTGGAATGTCGACCACGACCGGGCCTGGGCGACCGGATTGCGCCAGGTAGAAGGCTTTTTTCAGGACTTCGGGAATTTCCGTGGCATGTTTGACCATGAAGCTGTGCTTCACGATCGGCCGGGAAATACCAATCATGTCGGTTTCCTGGAAGGCATCGGTCCCTACCATGGTGCTGGGCACCTGGCCGGAGAGGATGACCATCGGGATCGAATCCATGTAGGCGGTGGCAATGCCGGTGATGGCATTGGTCGCGCCCGGGCCGGAAGTGACCAGTACCACACCAGCCTTGCCGGTGGCACGGGCATAGCCGTCCGCCATATGGGTGGCAGCCTGCTCATGACGAACCAGGATGTGGTTGATCTCCGGTTCCTTGAACAGGGCGTCGTAAACATGAAGGAGAGCACCACCAGGGTACCCATAGATGTGCTTAACGCCTTCGTCACGCAAGAAGCGGACGACCATCTCAGCGCCAGATAAAAGCTCCACGTTGTTCACCTCTAAAACGCCAGAATACCGCCCTCACTGGGCGGGTCTTAATAGGTTTACTGCCAAGCAGAGCATGAGCGAACGTCAGCACTGACTGAGCAAGTATTGGGAGCGCCCCAGAGTGTTGCGGGGGTTTCCCACCCAGCGCGAGGTAACGCGTTGCGGGGTGTAACAAGTCGGCGCGGGTGTGCGCCTCATGATCTGCTTAGCGGGTCTGCTTCTGGCAGTCCCTCTACAGCGGAAACTGGATTCTTCTGATTCGGCACGCGTAAGTCAAGAAAAATTATTGCCAATTTTTCAAAAGGATGGAGTGCTGCCACCACTAAAAACGAGCTCTGCAGCAGAAAAATAAAGAATTCAATAAAAAAGGGCCACAATCTGCGGCCCTTGAAGGAAAAAGAGAAGAAATCAGGCGGAAGGACTGATCAATTGGTCGAACGCTGCCAGCAGGCGCCGTAGCTCGCGGCTCTGTTCCGGACGATCGACGAACACGGTTTCGGCCATGACCAGGATGCCGGAGGCGTTGGGCAGCGGATGCCCCTGCTCGATGATGAGCTTCATACGGGGCAGGAAGATCCATTGCAACCACTGCTCGAAGGCCATGGTGTCCACCGCGAACGGCACCACGCTGGCGAGCGCTTCGGCCGTCGGCGTCTCGGCGCTCCACCAGCCTTGAACCTGCAGCTCACGCTCGATCAGCAGCAGGTGGTCGGCGATGTCCAGGATACGCTGCTCCATCACGATGTCGTCCGCGCCTTCTGCCGCGCCAATGCCGCGCCAGCGCTGTCACCCTGCTTCTCGCGGGCCTGGGCGATGGTGTTCCACAGCTCGGCCTGCAGGTCGGGACGACCGTTGGCGTAGGTCAGGGCGCGACGGGCCAGTTGTTCGGCCTGGGCGGCGTCGCCCTGGGCCAGGCGCACCTGGGCCAGGCGGAACAGTACCTGCGGCTCGCGCGGGGCGATGCGCTGGGCACGCTCCAGGCTCGATGCGGCACCGTTGAAGTCACCGCCGCCCTGTTGCTGTTGGGCAGTGGTCAGCAACGCCAGCACAGGGCCGTCCAGTTGCTCGTCGGCCGATAAGCCACCGCTGCCCACGTTGCTGCGCGGAATGCCGGTCGGGGCGCTGGAGGTAGCGCTCGGCGCGCTGTTCATCGACGCGATGTCGAACGGTTCATCCGCCACCGGATTGGGGTTGGTGGTAATCGGGCCGGTGCTGATCGGCCCAGGCGTGATCGGCCCAGTGCTGATTGGCGCCGCGCTGCTGCCAGCCGGGAATGACTGAATCGGTGCACCGCCGGCCCCTTGCGGGATCATCACGGTCACGCCGGAGTCTTCGGGCAGGGCCTGGGCCTGGCGGGTGCCGCCACTGGTCGGCAGGCCACCGCTGCGGTTGGCCGCGACCCGCTCGCTGTTGGAGACCCGGGTGCTGGAGTCCACCACCGGGATATTGCCGCGCGGCACGCTGGCACAGCCATGGAGCACGGCCATCGCCGTCAAGGCAGGAAACAACCACTTGTTCACGTCACACCCTCTTCGAAGCTAGCGCTCAATTCATCCATCCCTTGACCCAGTCCATGACGGACTCGACCGGGTCCTGTGGGCCACAGATGGCACCGGGAGCCGGTTCACTCCCTCGAATATACGGCATCTGCACCGCACCCGGACAGCTGCTGTCCGACCCCTGGCCGCTGTACGGGTCGATCCAGGCTTGCACCACGTTGTCCGGTTGCGGCATGTCCAGCGGCAGTGGGTCGGCCTTGCGCATGAAGCTGGTCCAGACCTGCAGGGCGCCGGTGGCACCGGTGAAGGGGGTCTTGCCGTTGTCGTCACGCCCCAGCCAGACCACCGCCAGCAGGTCCTGGCTGAAACCGGAGAACCAGCTGTCGCGCGAGTCGTTGCTGGTACCGGTCTTGCCGGCCAGGGTCAGCGAGCGTGGCAGCACGTTGTAGACCGAGCGGCCCGTACCTTCGCGCATCACCCGCTGCATGGCGTTCTGCACCAGGTAGATGGCGCCCGGGTCGAAGGACTGCTGGATCTGGAACGGATAGCGCTTGAGCGGCTCGCCTTCGGCGGTGAGCACGCTACGGATACCGCGCATCGGCGTGTTGAAGCCACCGTTGGCGATGGTCTGGTACATGGTCGCGACCTGCATCGGCGACATGCCGCCGGCCCCCAGCAGCATCGACGGGAATGCCGGCCAGTCGACGTTCACGCCGAGCCTGCCGATGGTCTTGATCACGTTGGGCACACCCACTTCCAGGCCGATCTTGGCGGTGGACAGGTTGTACGAGTTCGCCAGGCCCTGGTACAGGTAGATGGTGCCGTGGGGGCGGCGGTCGTAGTTCTGCGGGCGCCAGACCTGGCCGTCGGCACCTTTGACCGAGAACGGCTCGTCCTGCACCCAGCTGGTCAGGGTGTACTTGGTCGGTTTTTCCAGCGCGGTCAGGTACACCGCCGGTTTCACCAGCGAGCCGATCGGCCGTACCGCGTCGATGGCCCGGTTGAAGCCGGCGAAACCGGCCTGGCGACTGCCGATCAGTGCCTGCACCTCGCCGGTTTCGGGGTTGGTCACCACCATGGCCGACTCCACCTCATCAGCGCCCTTGCGTCCGGCCAGGCGCTTGAAGGTCTCGCTCATGGCCGTCTCGGCCTTCATCTGCAGGATCGGGTCGAAACTGGTGAAGATGCGCAGGCCTTCTTCGGTCAAGTCTTCGTCGCGGTAGTCCTGGCGCAACTGGCGCTTGACCAGGTCGAGGAATGCCGGGAAGGAGCTGTCGGCGAGGCTGCCGCGCTTGGTCACGCCCAACGGCATCTTCTTCGCCGCCGCGACCGCTTCCGGGGTCGCCACGCCCTGCTCGGCCAGCAGGTCGAGCACCAGGTTGCGACGGGCCAGGGCGCGGTCCGGATGGCGCCGCGGGTTGTAGTAGGACGGCCCCTTGACCATACCGACCAACAGGGCGATCTGGTGCAGCTTGAGTTCGGCCAGCGGCTGGCTGAAGAAGAACTGGCTGGCCAGGCCGAAGCCGTGCACGGCGCGCTGGCCGTCCTGGCCGACGAACACCTCATTGAGGTAGGCCTCGAGGATCTCGCGCTTGTCGTAGTGCAGCTCCAGCAACACCGCCATCATCGCCTCGGTCAGCTTGCGGCTGAGGCTACGCTCGTTGGTGAGGTAGAAGTTCTTCACCAATTGCTGAGTCAGCGTACTGCCGCCCTGGCGCATCGCGCCCGCCGACGTGTTGACCCACATGGCACGGGCGATGGACTTGGGTGATACGCCGAAATGGCTGTAGAAGTCGCGGTCTTCCACGGCCACCAGGGTTTCCAGCAGATACGGTGGCACCTGGTCGATCTTGATCAGGATGCGGTCTTCCAGGTTCTTGGGGTAGATGCCGCCGATCATCAGCGGCTCCAGACGCACCACGTCGAGCTTGCCGCCATTGGCCCCGGAGAGCCCTGCCACATAGTCGCCGGAAAAACGCACGCGTACGAACTGCGCGGGCTCCATCCCCTCGTAGAACTGGAAGCCACGGGTATTGAGGTCGACGGTGTTACCGTTGACCGATGCTTCGCCCGGGCCTTGGGCGGCGGTTTCACGGCGGTAGCCCAGGGCATCAAGTTCGGTGAGGAAGTCGTTCTTGCTCAGCTTCTGGCCGACGAACAGCTCCAATGGCCGGGCGTACACCTTGGCCGGGATGGTCCAGCGCTTGCCGGAGAACTTCTCCTGGACGACAGCATCGAGGTAGACCGCGAAGCCGGCGATCAGCACCAGGCCGACCAGGCTGAGCTTGAGGGCCCAGCCCAGCCAGGCGCGGGAGCGGCCGGTCGGGCGTTTCTTGGGGGTGCGGGAGTTTCGGGTACGAGTCATGGCGGCGGATTATACGCACTTTGGTCAAGGCTGGTGGGCTGCGGGGCGATTCAGAATAGTCGCTTCGTCCGCCTGGAATACCAGCGGTTTGCAGGGACGGCACCATTGACCATAATGGCGCTTTCGAATTCCCTGCCTCCAGAAGGATTGCCCGTGAGCCAAGCCCTGATCAGCGCGCTGCAGAACCCCGCCCTCTATTCCCATCCGGTGGACGGGTTCCAACTCATCGAGACGCATATCTCCTGGGTGCTGCTGACCGGCGAATATGCCTACAAGATCAAGAAGCCGATGAACTTCGGCTTCCTCGACTTCACCGGCCTGGACCAGCGCCAGCATTTTTGTAACGAAGAGCTGCGCCTGAACCAGCGCCTGACCGACGGCCTGTATCTGGAAGTCCTGCCGATCACCGGCAGCGCCGAAGCCCCGCAACTGGGCGGCGATGGCGAGCCGATCGAATATGCACTGAAGATGCGTCAGTTCCCCCAGGGGCAGATGCTCAATACCCTGCAGGCCAATGGGGAGCTGAACGCCGGCCACATCGACCAGATGGCCCGGCAGATCGCCGAGTTTCACCTGCAGGCGCCCAAAGTCTCGGTCGATCACCCATTGGGGACACCGGAGAGCGTCATGGCCCCGGTGGAGCAGAACTTCGAGCAGATTCGCCCGTTCCTCACCGACAAGGCCGACCTGCAACAACTGGACAACCTGCAGGCCTGGGCTCGCAGCAGCTTCGAGCGGCTGCACGGCCTGCTCGAGTCGCGCAAGGCCAACGGCTTCATCCGTGAATGCCACGGCGACATCCACCTGGGCAATGCCACACTGATCGATGGCAAGGTGGTGATCTTCGATTGCATCGAATTCAACGAGCCCTTCCGCCTGACCGATGTCTACGCCGACATCGCCTTCCTGGCCATGGACCTCGAGGACCGCGGCCTGAAGTGCCTGGCGCGCCGCTTCATCAACCAGTACCTGGAGCTGACCGGCGACTACGAAGGCCTGGAGCTGCTGAACTTCTACAAAGCTTACCGTGCCCTGGTACGCGCCAAGGTCGCCCTGTTCAGCATGCCGGCCGAAGCCGACGGCGTGCAGCGCGCCACCACCCTGCGCACCTACCGCAACTATGCCAACCTGGCCGAAAGCTACAGCGCTATTCCATCGCGCCTGCTGGCCATCACCCATGGCGTCTCGGCCGTGGGCAAGAGCCACGTGGCCATGCGCCTGGTCGAAGCCCTGGGCGCGATTCGTGTCCGTTCGGATGTCGAGCGCAAGCGCCTGTTCGGCGAGCAACAGCAACAAAGCGCTGGCCAACTGCAGGCCGGCATCTATGACCAGGACGCCAGCCGCGCCACGTATCAGCGCCTGCATGAGCTGGCGGCGATCATCCTGCGTGCAGGCTTCCCGGTGGTGCTCGATGCCACGTACCTCAAGCTGGCCCAGCGCCAGGCCGCGGCCCAGGTTGCCAACGAAACGGGCGTTCCGTTCCTGATCCTCGATTGCCAGGCGCCCGACGCCGTCATTGCCAGCTGGCTGGCCCAGCGCCAGACCGAGGCTAACGACCCCTCCGATGCGACCCTGGAAGTGGTCAAGGCCCAGCAGGCCAGCCGCGAACCGCTGAGCGCCGAAGAACTGCCCCACTGCAAGCGGGTGGACACTCAGGAAAGCGCCAGCATGGACCAGTTGATCGAGCAGATCCGCCAGCGCCTCCCGGGCATCTGAACGGTTCATGAAGGGCTGCTTTGCAGCCCTTTTTTCTGCATGCCATCGCGGCCGGGAAAAGCCGCTCTCACGGACGCCAATGCCCAGCTTTCAGGATCGACCTCGTCGGGGGTCGATGGCAAAAGGCCGCGTATTTCCCAACCCCCGCTACACTCCTTTCTGACCTGCTCGCGATTTATTCCACAGACCTCGTTCAGCCATCGCCAGGAGGCCAGATGAACGATGAATTGCAGCATCTGAGAAATCTTGGCAAGACCTCCGCACAATGGCTTCACGCCGTCGGTATCCACAGTGCATCGGACCTGCGCCGCCTGGGCGCGGTGGGCGCCTATCAGGCCGTGAAGTCGCGAGGGTTCCGGGCCTCGAAGGTGTTGTTGTACTCCATCGAGGCAGCATTGCTGGACATGCACTGGAACGATTTGCCCGCCGAGCGCAAGCAGGCGCTCGACGATCAACTGGATGCCAAGACCCCTGCGCAAAAAAAACCAAAATAATCGGGTGGAGGGATTGACGTCGAAATGAGAATCGTTATGATTAGCACAACTGGTCGCGAGACTGGTTGGATAAGCTGAAAGGTCCCTGGTTCGGACGCTCAGATTATCTCCTCATCAGGCTAATCACGGTTATTGACCCGGCAGTTTTGCCGGGTCTTTTTTTGGCCGGCATTCGGCAACGGCGGTATCTCATCGCCGCAACTGAGCGCAATAGTCCTGGGCAGGCAATGCCGCCGTGTACCACACATAGTCCGCCATGCCTGGCTCGACCTTCTCTCCGACCTCCACCAGCAGCAAGACCTTCGTCTCGCCCGGCGCCCCCAGGTCTGCCAAGTGCAGCGGCACGCCAAGGTCCTTGCGTGCATGGTAGCTGCCAGCGAACAGCAAGGCCGGGGCCGGCGCAGCCATCATCCGCTCGGCGATACGCCGGTCGCGCTGTTGTTGGACGGCAAGCATGGCTGGCAGTTGCGGCTCCGGCAGCAACCCACAATGGCCAGCACGGACTTGTTCGAGCAACGCAGCCTTCACCGCCGGAGCATTCGAGTGCTGCCCTTCCAGCACCTGCGGGTTGCGATAGGCCTGGCGCATTTCATCCGGCGTCAGGTTGGCCGCCAGCAAAGGGATCTGCCGCTGCAAGGCCTCACGCACGATAGGCCCGTACAACCGCCAGTCCCATCCCTCTTGCCAGGCCAGGGCCTGCGGCAGCTTCTCGGGCTGTGTCGCCTGCCCTTGCAGTGCATCGACCAAAGGTTGCTGCGCTGGCTGTAGCATTTCCAGCAACAGGCTGCCCTGCGCACGCCGGGTTTCCAGCGCACGCAGCAACCATAACTGCAGGGCGTGGTGGTCGGGATTGTCGTGCTTTTCGCCCACCAGCACCCGAGGGGCTCGGGCCAACTGCGCCACGAGCTGGTCAGGGGTGAGCTGTTGACCATCGGCCAAGTTGCGGATCGCCCCTAGCTGCGCATCATTCCGCCCCTCGGAGCCCTGCCAGGCGGGCAAGGGCGGCAGGCTGGCCTGGCAGCCGGTCAATGCCAGAACCAACAAGCCGGACAACAACCCATGGCGCATGGCAGAACCTCCTAGCGGATGATGATCAGCGGATGCCCACGCTCCGGATGCGCCTGCACCAACACATCGATGCCGAACACCGCCTTGAGCGCTGCGGGTGCAAGAACTTGTTGCGGCGTACCCAGGGCATGGCTGCGCCCCTGCTCCAGCAACAGGATACGGTCACAGTAGCGCGCCGCCAGGTTGAGATCATGCAGGATGACCAGGATCGCAGCCCCCTGGTCGGCGAATCGACGTACCGCCTGCAAGGTGGTGTGCTGGTGCAAGGGGTCAAGCATCGAGGTGGGTTCGTCCAGCAATAACGTGCTGCCCGCCTCGCCTGGCCATAACTGCGCCAATACCCGGGCCAGGTGCACCCGCTGGCGCTCGCCGCCGGACAGCGCCAGGTAGTTGCGCTCCAGCAGGTGCCAGGCATCTGCCGCACGCAAGGCCGCCTCGACGATTTCCCGATCACGCTGGCGGCCACTGGCATGAGGCAGCCGGCCGAGCCCGACCACCTCTTCGACGCCAAAAGCAAAACCCAGGCTGGAGACCTGTGGCAACACCGCCAGGCGACGAGCGCGCTCCTGGCCCGGCCAGTCTGCCAACGGGCGCCCCTGCAACTGCACCTGCCCCTGGCTGGGCACCAACTCGCCACACAAGGCGCCCAACAGGCTGCTCTTGCCGGCGCCATTGGGCCCTAGCACACCCAGGACCTGCCCGGGCCGCACCTGCAGGTCTATCCCGTGCAGCACATCATTGCTGCCACGCCGCAGGTGCAGGCCGTCGACTTGCAACATCAGGCGCGCCCTCGAATCAGCAGGAACAGGAAAAATGGCGCACCGATGAATGCGGTCACGATACCGATCGGCAGCTCTGCGGGTGCCAACGCCAGGCGCGCCACCAGGTCGGCGAACAGCAACAGCGCCCCGCCGGCCAACAAGGATGCCGGCAACAGCACCCGATGGTCCGGCCCGCAGAGCAGACGTACCAGGTGTGGCACCACCAGGCCGATGAAGCCGATCAGCCCGGCTGCAGCAACGGCGGCTCCCACTCCCAAGGCAGTACAGAACACCAGCTCGCGCTTGAGCGCTTCCACGTCGATACCCAGGTGCCGCGCCTCCGACTCGCCCAGCAGCAGGGCATTGAGCGCCTGGGCTCGGCGTGGCAACCACAACGAGACGGCCGTCGCCACCAGCAACAAAGGCCACAGGCGCTCGTAGCTGGCGCCGTTGAGGCTGCCCAGGTTCCAGAATGTCAATGTACGCAAGGTGGCATCGTCGGCCAGGTAGGTGAACAGCCCCACGGCCGAACCCGCCAGCGCGGTCAGGGCGATGCCCGCCAACAGCATGGTGGCGACGTTGGTCTGGCCGTCGCGCCGCCCCAGACGATAGACCAGCGCAGTGACGCCAAGACCGCCAAGAAAAGCGCACGCCGACAGCAGGTAAGGGGCGAACCACTCCGGGATCCCGCCTAACCAGCTGCCGCCGACGATCGCCACTGCCGCGCCCAAGGCCGCGCCACTGGCAACGCCGACGAGCCCGGGGTCGGCCAACGGGTTGCGAAACAATCCCTGCATCGCCACACCCGACAGCGCCAGCACCGCACCCACCGCCAACCCCAGCAGGGTACGCGGCAGACGGATCTGGCCGAGAATCATCTCAGCCTGTTCAAGGCCATCGGCGGCCATGGGCAACCCCAACAGGCGCAACCCTGCACGCAACGTATCGAACAACGGCAGGCTGACCGGGCCCAATGCCAGCGACAACCAGGTCGCCAACAAGCACAGCAGGGTCAGGCCGATGAACAGGGAACGAGGCTGGACACGTTGTCTCATTGGGCGGCCGGATAGAAGGCCTCGACCAGGCCGTTCAAGGCCGTTGGGAGGCGCGGGCCTAGGCCACCGACCAGCAAGGTCGGGTCCAGGGAAACCAGGCGTTTGTCACGCGCTGCACGGGAGGCTGCCAGAGCTGGGTTTTCCTTGAGCAGCGCCTGTATGGCCTGCTCCCCCTCCAGGGCGCGGTCGGAAAACACCACCACGTCCGGGTCCAGGGCGGCGAGGGTCTCGACGGAGAAGTTCTTGTAGCCTTGGTGATCGGCCAGGTTGTGGGCACCGGCCTGGCGCAGCAGCCAATCGCCGGACGTCCCCTGGCCTGCGACCAGGGGCTTGGCGCCGGCATGGCCGACCAACAACAGGACTCCCGGAACTTTCCCGCTGGCCTGGGCCCGCTTGACCTTCGCCTGCACGGCCTTCAGTTGCTGGTGATAACCGGCGCTCAGCTCGGCGGCCTTCTGCTCGGCACCAAGCAGGCTGCCCAATTGCTTGAGGTTGCCGTCCACGGCGCCCAGTTCGGCTTTGCTGGAAAACAGCTCGACCCGCACACCCGCCTTACGGATCTGTGCCAGCACAGGGGGTGGCCCCATTTCCTCGGTACCGACCAGCACGTCTGGTCGCAGGCTGAGGATGCCTTCGGCAGACAGCTGGCGTTGGTAGCCGATGCTGGGCAGCGCCTTGAGCGATGCCGGGTGCTGGCTGGTGGTATCGACCCCGACCAACCGCGGCTCGCCCCCCAAGGCGCTGATCCATTCACTCAACGCACCACCGGCACTGACCCAGCGCTGCGGCAGCTCTGCGCTCCAGGCCTGGGTGGACAGAAAGGCCCCCACAAACAGGGCGATCAGGGCAGCAGGACGACGCATCATCGTATTCCTTTGCAGAGGGGGGCCACACGCTTGTCGCAGGCGGCGGAACTGCGCACCATAGACAGCCGGACGCAGCGCGTGCGGGCAATTTGATAATTATTCGCATTGAAGCGTCAAGCCATCCCTTTGTTACACGAGTCGTCTGCATCGATGCATTTTCTCTGCGCTTCAACCGACCTGGCCGAAGGTGCCAGCCGCGCTTTCAGCGTAGCCGGCGAGCACCTGTTCGGTGTGCGCCGCCAGGGCCGGGTCTATCTCTACCGCAATCGCTGCCCGCACCGCGGCATCCCCTTGAACTGGGATGTCGATGCCTTTCTCGACGACAGTGCCAGCCTGATCCATTGCGCCCACCATGGCGCATTGTTCCTGATCGAAAGTGGTGAATGCGTGGCCGGCCCTTGCGAAGGCGAGCAGCTGGACGCCCTGGATTGCCTGGAAGACAGCCAGGGCATCTGGGTCAAGGCGTGAGCAACACCGGCAATGGCCGGTCGATGACGATCTGCTCGGCATCCAGCCGGGTACCGTAGGCCAGCACTTCGACGCCATCTGCCACTGCAGCCCGCAAAGCCTGCGCGTAGGCCGCGTCGATCTCCTCGGCCGGGCGCACCGCCTCCACGCCGGTGAGGTTGACGCAGTACAGCTGCACCGCGCGAATACCTTGGCGCGCCAGCGCCGCCAGCTCGCGCAGATGCTTGGCGCCGCGCTGGGTCACCGCATCGGGAAAGGCGGCAATCGGCGTATCCGGGTAGCCCAGGGTAACGCTCTTGACCTCCACGTAGGCCGGCCCGTCCGGAAACTCCAGGCGAAAGTCCACCCGGCTGCCTTCCTCGCCATAGGCCACCTCGCGCTTGAGCGCGGTGAAGCCGGACAGCTCGGCGATCTGCCCACCGCGCAGGGCCTCCTCCACCAAGGCATTGGCCCGACCGGTGTTGACGCAGGCCAGGCGTCCCTGGGGCGTCTCGCTGATTTCCCAGGTGCCCGGCAGCTTGCGCTTGGGGTCATTGGAGCGGCTGAACCAGACCTGCCCGCCCTCGCGCATGCAATTGAGCATGGACCCGGTATTCGGGCAATGGATGGTCAGTTGTTCGCCACTGGCCAGTTCGATATCGGCCAGGAAGCGTTTGTAGCGGCGCAGCAGGCGCGCCTGTTCAAGTGCGGGAAAGAACAGCATCAGCCTTGCCAGCTCTTCAGGCCACGGGCGATGCGCTGCACCGCCTCCTCCAGGCGCGGCAGGCTTTGGGTGTAGGCGAACCGTACGTGGTGGCCGGCCTGGTGGCGGCCGAAGTCCAGGCCGGGGGTAAAGGCCAGGTGCTCGGTTTCCAGGAAATGCCGGCAGAACGCGAAGGCATCACCGCCGAAGACGCTGATATCGGCGTACAGGTAGAAGGCGCCCTGGGGCTCCACGGCAATGCCGAAGCCCAGCTCGCGCAGGGCCGGCAGCAGGTAGTCGCGTCGCCGGGCGAACTCGGCCCGGCGTTCCTCGAGGATGGCCAGGGTCGCAGGCTCGAAACACGCCAGCGCTGCGTGCTGGGCCATGCTGGGCGCACTGATGTAGAGATTCTGAGCGAGTTTTTCCAGGTCGCCCACGGCACTGGGAGGCGCTACCAGCCAACCGAGCCGCCAGCCCGTCATGCCGAAGTACTTGGAAAAACTGTTCAGGACAAACGCCTGGTCGTCCACTTCCAGCACGCTGGGCGCGTCCATGCCATAGGTCAGGCCGTGGTAGATCTCGTCCACCACCAGGTGCCCGTGGCGTTCACGGGTGGCCTTGGACAGGCTGGCCAGCTCGGCGCGGTCAAGGACCGTGCCAGTGGGGTTGGCCGGCGAGGCCACCAGCGCACCGACGGTGTCTTTGTCCCAGTAGCGCTCGACCAGGTCGGCAGTGAGTTGGTAGTTGACCTCCGGCCCTACCGGCACCAGCTGCGCCCCACCTTCGACCAGCCGCAGGAAGTGCCGGTTGCAGGGATAGCCAGGGTCGGCCAACAGCCAGTGCTTGCCCGGGTCGACCAGCAGGCTGCTGGCCAGCAGCAGTGCACCCGAACCGCCCGGGGTGACGAGGATGCGCTCCGGGTCCACACTCACGCCATAGCGCTGGGCATAGAAGCCGGCGATCGCCTCGCGCAGCGCCGGCAGGCCACGCGCCGCGGTGTAGCGGGTGTGGCCTGCGGCCAATGCCGCCTGGCCTGCAGCCACGATGGGTTCCGCTGTGGTGAAGTCCGGCTCGCCGATCTCCAGGTGGATGACATCATGGCCGGCCGCCTGCAGCTCATTGGCGCGCGCCAGCAAGGCCATGACGTGGAAGGGTTCGATGGCGCGACTGCGCGCACTGTGTGGCTGAGCCATGGGCCTTCTCTCAATTGGGTCTAAACTGGTGATTCTACCTCTGCGCGGCATCGAACGTGCGGCTTGCGTCGCTGTCAACACCTAGGATCGGGCGGGGTAGCGCACCCCCGATCTATCTGGTAAGTTCGGCGGCTCGCAGTCGCAGGGCCGGCGGGTGCCGGAGATGGAGCAGCCTGCGCATTGGATCAGATGAGTAAGAGGCGGTCTATTCATGTCCACCGTAGAAAAGCAAAAAGCCGGTCAGACCATGTACGGTGTCGAACCCTACGTCGAAACCAAGGGTGAAGAGTACATGGGCGAGCCCATGAAACAGCACTTCACCAAGCTCCTCAGTGCCTGGAAGCAGGAACTGATGACCAGCGTGGATCGCACCGTGGATCACATGAAGGACGAAGCGGCCAACTTCCCCGACCCGGCCGACCGCGCCAGCCAGGAAGAAGAATTCGCCCTGGAACTGCGTAACCGTGATCGCGAGCGCAAGCTGATCAAGAAGATCGACAAGACCCTCGACAAGATCAAGGAAGACGAATACGGCTGGTGCGATGCCTGCGGCGTCGAGATTGGCCTGCGTCGCCTGGAAGCCCGCCCGACCGCCGACCTGTGCTTCGACTGCAAGGAGCTGGCGGAGAAGAAGGAAAAGCAGGTCGGCAAGGCCTGACCTGATTCCCATCTGAACGGGGCGCTCGAGGCGCCCCGTTTCATTTATATAGCCTGTACCCCATGAACGACTCCCGCTACATCGGACGCTTCGCCCCTACGCCCAGTGGTTTTCTGCATTTCGGTTCCCTGGTCGCCGCCCTCGCCTCGTGGCTCGATGCACGCGCGGTGGGCGGCCGTTGGCTGCTGCGCATGGAAGACACCGACCCACCACGGGAAATGCCCGGCGCCCGCGATGCCATCCTGCAGACCCTGGAGCGCTACGGCTTGGAGTGGGATGGCGAGGTGGTATTCCAGAGCCAGCGGCACGACGCCTATGCCGCCGTGGTCGACCGCCTGTTCAATATGGGCCTGGCCTATGCCTGCACTTGCTCACGCAAGCAACTGGAGGAGTACAACGGCATCTACCCGGGCTTGTGCCGCAACGCCGGGCATGCCCGAGAGGGGGCCGCGATCCGCTTGCGGGTACCGGAGCTGATCTACCGCTTCACCGACCGGGTGCAAGGCGAGTTCCAGCAACACCTGGGCCGCGAGGTGGGCGATTTCGTCATCCAGCGCCGCGACGGGTTGTATGCGTACCAGTTGGCGGTGGTGCTGGACGATGCCTGGCAGGGTGTCACTGACATCGTGCGCGGCGCCGACCTGCTCGACAACACCCCACGCCAACTGTACCTGCAGGAGCTGCTGGGCTTCTCGCAGCCGCGTTACCTGCACATTCCGCTGATCGTGCAGCCGGATGGGCACAAGCTGGGCAAGTCATACCGCTCGCCGCCGCTCGAGGCCGACCAGGCAACACCTTTGCTGTTGCGGGCCTTGCGTGCGCTGGGGCAGGACACCGAGCCTGCCATGGCAAGTGCTGGCCCCGCCGAGGTGCTGGCTGTTGCCCGGCAACGCTGGCGGCCGGAGGCGATTGCACGGCAACTGAGCGTGCCTGAGGCTGACCTGCACTGATACAGCGGACACGATCGATGTAGGAGCGGCGTGCAGGCTGAAAAACAAAAGGCCAATAAATTCAAACTCTTGGCGAACCCTACCGATTCCCGCTAGCATCGCTCCAGCCATTTGCGCCAATAATAAGTCCAAGCCCGCAGCGCCCAATCAACGAGGCCAGCATGTACATCTATCGTTTGGTCCTGCTTCTGGTCGTGGGGATCTACCTCTTCTCCCCGGCCATCATGGACTGGTGGATCGAGCCGACCGGTGCCTGGTACCGCCCTTACCTGCTCTGGCTGATCCTCATCGTCGTCACCTTCATTCTGCAGAGCCAACGAGATGCCGATGAGCTTTAGCCTGACCCAGATGATCCTGATCAGCGCCGCCTACCTGCTGGTGCTGTTCGGCGTGGCCTGGATCAGCGAGCGCGGGCTGATCCCGCGCTCGATCATTCGCCACCCGCTGACCTACACCCTGTCTTTGGGCGTCTACGCCAGTGCCTGGGCCTTCTACGGTTCGGTAGGCCTCGCCTATCAGTACGGCTATGGCTTCCTGGCCTGCTACCTGGGGGTGTCCGGCGCCTTCCTGCTGGCCCCGGTGCTGCTCTACCCGATCCTGAAGATCACGCGCACCTACCAGCTCTCGTCACTGGCCGACCTGCTGGCGTTTCGCTTTCGCAGCACCTGGGCCGGCGCGCTGACCACCATCTTCATGTTGATCGGCGTGCTGCCGCTGCTGGCCTTGCAGATCCAGGCGGTCGCCGACTCGATCAGCATTCTCACCGGTGAGCCGGTCAAGGCACGGGTGGCCTTCGCCTTCTGCGCGCTGATCATTCTGTTCACTATCTTCTTCGGCTCGCGCCACATCGCCACCCGCGAGAAGCATGAAGGCCTGGTATTCGCCATTGCCTTCGAATCGGTGATCAAGCTCCTGGCCCTGGGCGGCATCGGCCTGTACGCGCTGTATGGAGTATTCGGCGGCCCGCACCAGCTGGAGGTCTGGCTGTTGCAGAACCAGACCGCCCTGGCCGCGCTGCACACCCCGCTGCAGGAAGGCCCCTGGCGGACCCTGCTGCTGGTGTTCTTCGCCTCGGCGATCGTCATGCCGCACATGTATCACATGGCCTTCACCGAGAACCTCAACCCGCGCTCGCTGGTCAGCGCCAGCTGGGGCCTGCCGCTATTCCTGCTGCTGATGAGCCTGGCCGTGCCGCTGGTACTCTGGGCAGGGCTGCGCCTGGGCGCGAGCACCAACCCCGAGTACTTCACCCTGGGCCTGGGCATCGCCGCCGACAACCCAGCGCTGGCGCTGCTCGCCTACGTGGGCGGGTTGTCGGCCGCCAGTGGCCTGATCATCGTCACCACCCTGGCGCTGTCCGGCATGGCGCTGAACCACCTGGTGCTGCCGCTCTACCAGCCGCCGGCCGAAGGCAACATCTACCGCTGGCTGAAGTGGACCCGTCGGGCCCTGATCGTGGCCATCATCACCGCAGGCTTCGTGTTCTACCTGACCCAGAACAACCATCAGAGCCTGGCCAACCTAGGCATCGTCGCCTTCGTCGCCACCTTGCAGTTCTTGCCTGGCGTGCTGTCGGTGCTGTACTGGCCGACCGCCAACCGGCGCGGCTTCATCGCCGGCTTGATGGCCGGTATCGCGGTGTGGATGGTGACCATGCTGCTGCCGCTGCTGGGCAACCTGCAGGGCTTCTATATTCCTTTGCTGGATATGATCTATGTGCTGGACGACACCAGCTGGCACATGGCCGCCATCGGTTCGCTGGCAGCGAACGTGCTGCTGTTCACCCTGATCTCGCTGTTCACCAACGCCAGCAGCGAAGAGGTCAGCGCCGCCGAGGCCTGTGCCGTCGACAACGTCCGCCGCCCGCAGCGTCGGGAGCTGCACGCCGCCTCGCCCCAGGAGTTCGCCACCCAGCTGGCCAAGCCGCTGGGCGCCAAGGCGGCGCAGAAGGAGGTGGAGCAGGCCCTGCGCGACCTCTACCTGCCCTTCGATGAACGCCGCCCCTACGCCTTGCGCCGCCTGCGCGACCGCATCGAGGCCAACCTGTCCGGCCTGATGGGGCCAAGCGTGGCCCAGGACATGGTCGAGACCTTCCTGCCGTACAAGTCGGGCAACGAGAACTACGTCACCGAAGACATCCACTTCATCGAGAGCCGCCTGGAAGACTACCACTCGCGCCTGACCGGCCTTGCCGCCGAGCTCGACGCCCTGCGTCGCTACCACCGCCAGACCCTGCAGGAGCTGCCGATGGGCGTCTGCTCCCTGGCCAAGGATCAGGAGATCCTGATGTGGAACAAGGCCATGGAGGAATTGACCGGTGTTGCCGCCAAGCATGTGGTCGGCTCGCGCCTGGTCACCGTCTCCGAGCCCTGGCGCGGGCTGCTGCAGAACTTCATCAATGTCCCGGACGAACATTTGCACAAGCAGCGCCTGGCCCTGGACGGCCAGACCCGCTGGCTGAACCTGCACAAGGCCGCCATCGCCGAGCCACTAGCACCGGGCAACAGCGGCTTGGTGCTGCTGGTCGAGGACCTCACCGAGACCCAGGCCCTGGAAGACAAGCTGGTGCATTCCGAGCGCCTGGCGAGCATCGGCCGCCTGGCCGCGGGTGTGGCCCACGAGATCGGCAACCCCATCACCGGCATCGCCTGCCTGGCGCAGAACCTGCGCGAAGAACGCGAAGGCGACGGCGAGATCATCGAGCTGTCCAGCCAGATCATCGAGCAGACCAAGCGCGTCTCGCGCATCGTGCAGTCGCTGATGAGCTTCGCCCATGCCGGCGGCAGCCACCAGAACAGCGAGGAGCCGGTATGCCTGGCCGAGGTGGCGCAGGATGCCATTGGTCTGCTGGCGTTGAACCGGCGCAATTTCGAAGTACAGTTCTTCAACCTTTGCGACCCGGACCACTGGGTAGAAGGTGACCCGCAACGCCTGGCCCAGGTGCTGATCAACCTGCTTTCCAACGCCCGCGACGCATCCCCGCCCGGCAGTGCCGTGCGTGTGCGCAGCGAGGTCAACGAGCACACCGTCGACCTGGTCGTCGAGGATGAAGGCAGCGGGATCCCGAAAAGCATCATGGACCGTCTGTTCGAACCCTTCTTCACCACCAAGGACCCGGGCGAAGGCACCGGACTTGGGCTTGCTCTGGTCTATTCCATCGTGGAAGAGCATTATGGGCAAATCACCATCGACAGCCCCGCCGATATCGAACGGCAGCGTGGCACCCGGATCCGCGTGACCCTGCCCCGGCATGTCGTAGCGACGTCCCCTGAAATTCGAGACCGTCGAGAGAATTGAATCAATGCCGCACATTCTGATCGTCGAAGACGAAACCATCATCCGCTCGGCCTTGCGTCGACTGCTCGAGCGGAACCAGTACCAGGTCAGCGAAGCCGGCTCGGTGCAGGAAGCCCAGGAACGCTTCAGCATTGCCACCTTCGACCTGATCGTCAGCGACTTGCGCCTGCCCGGCGCCCCGGGCACCGAGCTGATCAAGCTCGGCCAGGGCACGCCGGTGCTGATCATGACCAGCTACGCCAGCCTGCGTTCGGCGGTCGACTCCATGAAGATGGGCGCGGTGGACTACATCGCCAAGCCTTTCGACCATGACGAGATGCTCCAGGCCGTGGCGCGCATCCTGCGCGACCGGCAAAACGCCCCGGCACCTGCCGCGGCCGTCGGCGGCACCGAGCCGCGGGCCAACGGCAAGCCCGTCGTCTCCGACAAGGGCAGTCCTGCACCCGCAACCGGCGAGATCGGCATCATCGGCTCGTGCCCGCCCATGCAGGATATGTTCAGCAAAATCCGCAAAGTCGCGCCCACCGACTCCAATGTGCTGATCCAGGGTGAGTCCGGTACCGGCAAGGAGCTGGTCGCCCGAGCCCTGCACAACCTGTCGCGTCGGGCCAAGGCACCGATGATCTCGGTGAACTGCGCGGCCATTCCGGAAACCCTGATCGAGTCGGAACTGTTCGGCCACGAAAAGGGCGCCTTCACCGGCGCCAGCGCTGGCCGTGCGGGCCTTGTCGAAGCGGCCGACGGCGGCACCCTGTTCCTCGATGAAATCGGCGAATTGCCGCTAGAAGCCCAGGCCCGCCTGCTGCGCGTGCTGCAGGAGGGCGAGATCCGCCGGGTCGGCTCGGTGCAATCGCAGAAGGTCGACGTGCGCTTGATCGCCGCGACCCACCGGGACCTGAAGAACCTGGCCAAGGCCGGCCAGTTCCGCGAAGACCTTTATTACCGCCTGCATGTCATTGCGCTGAAGCTTCCGGCCCTGCGCGAACGCGGCAGCGACGTCAATGAAATCGCCGACGCCTTTCTGGCCCGGCAGAGCGCCCGTATCGGTCGTGACGACCTGCACTTCTCCACCGAAGCAGAGCAAGCCATCCGCCATTACAGTTGGCCGGGTAACGTGCGCGAGCTGGAAAACGCCGTGGAGCGCGCGGTGATTCTCAGCGAGAGCTCGGAAATTTCCGCAGATCTGCTGGGCATCGACATCGAGCTGAGCGGCCTGGAAGATGAAGAAGCCTTCGATATCGCGCCAGCCGCTTCGGGCGCCAGCGCCAACAACGCGAGCCATGAGCCGACCGAGGACCTCTCCCTGGAGGACTACTTCCAGCACTTCGTCCTCGAGCACCAGGACCATATGACCGAGACCGAACTGGCCCGCAAGCTCGGCGTAAGCCGCAAATGCCTGTGGGAGCGCCGCCAGCGCCTGGGCATTCCACGGCGCAAGAGCAACGCCACCAGCGATAACTGATCCTTCCTGGGCGGGAACACAGCTTCCCGCCTCTTTCTCTGCTCGTTCTCGATACCGCAATCGCGGGACGGCCCTGCTATCGCAATGGCATAGGCAAGGGCACCCTCACTGCGCCGAAATCTGTTACCCAACCTGCCCAGCCGTAACATCCACCGAGGCGTACGGTAACGAAATTTCCACATTTCCAGCCTTCCAGACGCTGCACACACCTCTCAAACCCCTGATTTTGCTGGCTTTTGAAAAGTTGGCACGGCACCTGCTATATCTTTGGTACAAGAACAATAACAAGCACTGCAATCCAGAATAAGAACAAGACGAAACGGCTCACGCACAATAAAAACAAGACGGCGGAGGCGCAGCTAACTGATTCTTTTGGAGAGGAGTTGTGTTTGGGGCTTGCCCCACAACCAGGCAGAGAACAATAAAAACTGCACTAAAAAGCAGCGCCTGAACTGGTTGGATCGATCGATCAGCATAACATCAGCGACCAAAGCAATCCGTTTGCTCTTCACCCCCGGGTTGGGGGTCGTCCACAAGCTTCGAGATTTGTGGGCAGGGCATTCAACAAAAACAAGAAGCCCGGCAGAAAAACAATAAGAGCACGCAACGACTTTCCTGGGGAGCTTCGGCTCCCCATGTCGTTTCTACCCCCCGCAGCGACACCCGGGCGTACCGCCTACACCATTCCCAGAGTAAATGCTAGAATCCCCGCCCATCATGCGGCCATTCTCCTATTCTTGGCCGAACATTCCTTCAAACAGTGCATCCCATGCTGAAGAAGCTGTTCCAGTCGTTCCGCCCTCCCCTTCGTGGCCAACACCACAGGCGCACCACGCCTGAAGTGATCAACAAAAGCCAGCACTCGCTGCAGCGCAGCCAGTTCAGCCGCCACGCGGTGAGCATCGTCGAGCGCCTGCAGGGCGCCGGCTACCAGGCCTATCTGGTCGGTGGCTGCGTGCGCGACCTGCTTTTGGGTATCACCCCCAAGGACTTCGATGTCGCCACCAGCGCCACCCCCGAACAAGTGCGCGCCGAGTTCCGCAATGCCCGGATCATCGGCCGGCGCTTCAAGCTGGTCCATGTGCACTTCGGCCGCGAGATCATCGAAGTCGCGACCTTCCGTGCCCACCATTCCGAAGAAGACCAAGGCGACAGCCACCGTTCGTCGCACAACGCCAGCGGGCGCATCCTGCGCGACAACGTATACGGCACGCTGGAGGACGACGCACAGCGTCGTGACTTCACCATCAATGCCCTGTACTACGACCCGGTCAGCGAGCGCGTCCTCGACTACGCCAATGGCGTGCATGACATTCGCAACCGTCTGCTGCGCCTGATCGGCGACCCGACCCAGCGCTATCAGGAAGACCCTGTGCGCATGCTGCGGGCCGTGCGTTTCGCCGCCAAGCTCGACTTCGGCATCGAGAAGCACACCGTGCAGCCGATTCGCGAACTGGCACCGCTGCTGCGCGAAATCCCGCCCGCGCGCCTGTTCGAGGAAAGCCTCAAGCTGTTCCTCTCTGGCCAGGGCGCTATCACCTTCGAAATGCTGGTCGACCTGCAACTGTTCGACCCACTGTTCCCAGCCAGCGCCCACGCGCTGGAAGAACGCCCGACCTACACCCATACCCTGATCAGCCAGGCCCTGGCCAACACGGACCTGCGCGTCAAGCAGGGCAAGCCGGTCACGCCGGCGTTTCTGTTCGCCGCCCTGCTCTGGCCGGCACTGCCCGGTCGCGTCCTGTACCTGCAAAGCCAGGGAGTACCGCCGATTCCGGCCATGAACGGCGCAGCCCACGACCTGATCGCCGAGCAATGCCAGCGCATCGCCATTCCCAAGCGCTTCACCCTGCCGATCCGCGAAATCTGGGACATGCAGGAACGCCTGCCACGCCGCAGCGGCAAGCGTGCCGACGTGATGCTCGACAACCCGCGCTTCCGCGCCGGCTACGACTTCCTGCTGTTGCGCGAAAGCGCCGGCGAGGAAACCGATGAGCTGGGCCAATGGTGGACCGACTACCAGGACGCCAACGACAGCGAGCGGCGCGAAATGATCCGTGAGCTGGGCAGCCGCGACGACGCCTCCGGTGCCGCCCCACGCAAGCGCAAGCGCAGTGGCAGCAAACGCAAGCGCAGTAATGACGAGGCCTGGGACTGAGCATGACGGTGCGCGCCTATATCGGCCTGGGCAGCAACCTCGATGCCCCCGCCGACCAACTGCGCAGCGCCCTGCAGGCTCTGGACCAGATCGCTGACACCCGCCTGGCCGCGGCCTCGGCGCTGTACACCAGCGACTCGCTGCTGCCCGGCCAGCCGCGCTACACCAACGCGGTAGCGGCCCTCGACACCGGCCTCGCGCCGCTGGACCTGCTCGATGCCCTGCAAGGCATCGAGAACGACCAGGGCCGGGTACGCAAGGAGCGCTGGGGCCCGCGCACCCTCGACCTGGATATCCTGTTGTTCGGCGAAGAAGTGATCGACGTGCCGCGCCTGAAAGTGCCGCACTATCACATGCAAGCCCGTCCGTTCGTGCTCTACCCGTTGGCCGAACTGGTGCCCGCCGACTTTCGCCTTGCCGACGGCCGCAGCTTGGCGCAACTGCTCGAAGCCTGCCCCTTCGTGGGCCTGGAACGCCTGTAAATCGGGCGTTCCGGCCATCGGTAACGCCAGTAACACCCTGATCGTAACAATGCGGTAACAGGGTGATTGACTTCCCCCCCCTCGCTCACGACTATAGGCGTCCCGTGGCACCAAAGTGCCGCCTCATTGACCGATTTAGGCTCGGACGGACCTGTGCCCAAACATCACGCGCGATGATGTGCCGCTCCGAAAGATGATTACACGCGTTGTACGCAGTCGTTTTTCACAGCGCCTGAACGAGGATTTCCTACATGCCTGAAGTAACCCTGACCACTCTGCACGGCCTCAAGGCCAAGGGTGAGAAAATCGCCATGCTGACCTGCTACGACGCGACCTTCGCCAAGGCCGCCAGCGAGGCCGGCGTGGAAATACTGTTGGTGGGTGACTCCCTGGGCATGGTCCTGCAGGGCCATGACAGCACCCTGCCGGTGACGACCGCCGAGATGGCCTACCACACCGCCTGTGTGAAGCGCGGCAACAGCGGGGCGCTGATCCTCGCCGACCTGCCCTTCATGGCCCACGCTACACCCGAACAGGCCTTCGCCAACTGCGCCACCCTGATGCAAGCCGGCGCCCACATGATCAAGCTCGAGGGTGCCGCCTGGCTGGCCGAAACCATCCGCCTGCTGGCCGAACGCGGCGTGCCTGTGTGCGCGCACATGGGCCTGACGCCACAGTCGGTCAATGTCCTGGGCGGTTACAAGGTTCAGGGCCGCCAGGAAGCCCAGGCGCGGCAGATGCGCGCCGACGCCATCGCCCTGGAACAAGCCGGCGCGGCCATGCTCCTGCTCGAATGCGTACCCAGCGAGCTGGCGGCGGAAATCACCCAGGCCGTGAGCATTCCGGTCATCGGCATCGGCGCCGGCAGCGCCACCGACGGGCAGGTGCTGGTACTGCACGACATGCTCGGCCTTTCCCTGAGCGGCCGCGTGCCGAAGTTCGTGAAGAACTTCATGACCGGCCAGCCGGACATCCACAGCGCCCTTGCCGCCTATGTCGCGGCGGTCAAGGACGTCAGCTTCCCAGGCAGCGAACACGGGTTCAGCGCATGAATACAGTCAAGACCGTCCGAGAACTGCGCGCCGCCGTGGCGCGCGCCCGCGGCGAAGGCAAGCGGATCGGCTTCGTGCCGACCATGGGCAACCTGCACAGCGGACATGCAGCCTTGGTAACCAAGGCGGCCCAACGCGCCGACTTCGTGGTCGCCAGCATCTTCGTCAACCCGCTGCAGTTTGGCGCCGGCGAAGACCTGGACAAGTACCCGCGTACCCTGGCAGCCGACCAGGAGCGCCTGCTCCAGGCCGGCTGCCACCTGCTATTCGCCCCGGGCGTGGAGGAGATGTACCCCGACGGCATGGCAGTACAGACCCGTGTCAGCGTGCCGCAACTGTCCGAAGGCCTGTGCGGCGCCAGCCGGCCCGGCCACTTCGAAGGCGTGGCCACGGTGGTCAGCAAGTTGTTCAACATGGTCCAGCCGGACCTCGCCGTGTTCGGCGAGAAGGACTATCAGCAACTGGCGGTGATCCGCGCAATGGTGCGTGACCTGAACATGCCGATCCAGATCATCGGCGAGCCTACCGTGCGTGCCGAAGACGGCCTGGCACTGTCGTCGCGCAACGGTTACCTGAGCCCAGAGCAACGTGCCGCCGCGCCTGCGCTGTACCGCACCTTGAGCGCCATGGCCGAGGCCATCCGCAGGGGCCAGCGTGATTTTCCCGCGTTGATCGCCGATGGCCAGGCTCAACTGGTGGCTGCCGGGTTCCGCCCGGACTACCTGGAAGTGCGCCATGCCCTGACTTTGCGCCCGGCAATGGTCGACGACCGTGATGTGGTGGTGCTGGCCGCCGCGTACATGGGCACGACGCGATTGATCGACAACCTGTACGTGCATCTGGACGAAAAAACCGCATAACGCCCGACATGTGGGAGCGGGCTTGCCCCGCGATTGGGCCCGCGCCCACATTAAGAGATCGTGCCCCGTAAAGGGGCGCACGGCGCCCCCCCCATTCCCCCCGCGCCACCAATGCCTATAATGATGGCCGGCCTGCAACTGGCAGCCACGGCCTGATGTCCAAGGCCAGACCACGCACCAAGGAAAGCATCCGCAATGGCGTATTACCGTACTCCCCACGATGTGACGGCGCTGCCCGCCTGGCAGGCGCTCCAGCAACACCGCGACGCCATGCAAGGTTTCAGCATGCGCGAAGCCTTCGCAGCCGACCCCAAGCGCTTCGACCAGTTTTCCCTCAGCAGTTGCGGCCTGTTCCTCGACTACTCGAAGAACTTGATCACCGAGCAGACCCGTGACCTGCTGGTGAACCTGGCCAATGAAGTGGGCCTGGCGGACGCGATCAAAGCGATGTTCAGCGGCGAAATCATCAACGCCTCCGAAGGTCGCCCGGTATTGCACACCGCCCTGCGCCGCCCGGTAGGCGACAAGCTCAGCGTCAATGGCGTCAACGTGATGCCCGAAGTGCACAAGGTGCTCAACCAGATCACCGAGCTGGTGGGCCGCATCCACGACGGCCTGTGGCGCGGCTACAGCGAAAAGCCGATCACCGACGTGGTGAACATCGGCATCGGCGGCTCGTTCCTGGGCCCGGAGCTGGTCTCCGAGGCGCTGCTGCCCTACGCCCAGCGCGGCGTGCGCTGCCATTACCTGGCGAACATCGACGGCAGCGAATTCCACGAGCTGTCGGCCAAGCTGCGCGCCGAGACCACCTTGTTCATCGTCTCGTCGAAGTCGTTCAACACCCTCGAAACCCTGAAGAACGCCACTGCCGCACGCACCTGGTACCTGGCCCAGGGCGGCTCCGAGGCCGAGCTCTACCGCCACTTCATCGCCGTATCGAGCAACAAGACCGCTGCCGTGGCCTTCGGTATCCGCGAAGAGAACATCTTCCCTATGTGGGACTGGGTGGGTGGGCGCTACTCGCTGTGGTCGGCCATCGGCCTGCCGATCGCCCTGGCCATCGGCACCGCCAACTTCAAGGAACTGCTGTCCGGTGCCTACACCATGGACCAGCACTTCCAGAACACCCCGTTCGAGAAGAACATGCCGGTGCTGCTGGCCTTGCTGGGCGTATGGTACGGCAACTTCTGGGGCGCCCAGAGCCACGCGATCCTGCCGTACGACCACTACCTGCGCAACATCACCAAGCATTTGCAGCAATTGGACATGGAGTCCAACGGCAAGAGCGTGTTGCAGGACGGCACCCCGGTGAAGACCGAAACCGGCCCGGTGATCTGGGGCGGTGTCGGCTGCAACGGCCAGCACGCCTACCACCAGTTGCTGCACCAGGGCACCCAGCTGATTCCCGCCGACTTCATCGTGCCGGTGGTGAGCTTCAACCCGGTGGCCGACCATCATCAATGGCTGTATGCCAACTGCCTGTCCCAGAGCCAGGCGCTGATGCTCGGCAAGACCCGCGCGGAAGCCGAAGCCGAGTTGCGGGCCAAGGGCCTGAACGAAGCGGACATCGAGAAGCTCGCACCGCACAAGGTGATCCCGGGCAACCGCCCGAGCAACACCCTGGTGGTCGAGCGCATCAGCCCACGTCGTCTCGGGGCGCTGGTGGCCATGTACGAACACAAGGTGTTCGTGCAGAGCGTCGTCTGGGGTATCAATGCCTTCGACCAGTGGGGCGTGGAATTGGGCAAGGAGCTGGGCAAGGGTGTATACCAGCGCCTGGTCGGCAGCCTGGAAGACAGCGCCGAGGATGGCTCCACCCAGGGCCTGATCAACTACTTCCGCGGCCGCCACCGCGGCTGAACCAACAGGCCCAATCGCCGGCAAGCCGGCTCCCACCCGCCCCGTGCAGACTCGCACCCGTGGGAGCCGGCTTGCCGGCGATTGGGCTACTGCTCCCCGGAACACCTTCGCGGGCTACACTGTCCAATCGAATAGCCGTTGCACCTCATCCTGCCGGCGATCATGTCATTGCCTTGCGTATCGGGATGTCGTGCAGTCCATCGCCCGACAAGAGCAGGACCACCCGCCATGTTCGATATCCGCGACTACCCCCAGGCCCTGGCCGTCAGCCAGTCCGCACGCCTTTCCCCCGACGAGTACCGCCGCCTCTACCGTCAGTCGGTCGAAGACCCCGACAGTTTCTGGGCCGAGCAGGCCAAACGCCTGGACTGGATCAAGCCCTGGCGCCAGGTGCAGCAATGCGACCTGAGTACCGGCGCGGCGCGCTGGTTCGACGGTGGCCAGCTCAACGTCAGCTACAACTGCATCGACCGCCACCTGGCCACCCGAGGCGACCAGACCGCGCTGCTCTGGGAAGGTGACGATCCCAAGGACGCCAAGGCGATCAGTTACCGCGAACTGCACCGCCAGGTCTGCCGGCTGGCCAATACCCTCAAGGCCCGGGGCGTGAAGAAAGGCGACCGGGTGTGCATCTACATGCCCATGATCCCTGAGGCGGCCTATGCCATGCTCGCCTGCGCACGCATCGGCGCCATTCATTCGGTGGTGTTCGGCGGCTTTTCGCCCGATGCCCTGCGTGACCGCATCCTCGATGCCGACTGCCGCACGGTGATCACCGCCGACGAGGGCGTGCGCGGCGGCAAACGCATCCCGCTGAAGCAGAACGTCGACAAGGCCCTGGCAAGCTGCCCCAATGTGACCAGCGTGCTGGTGGTACGCCGCACCCGGGCCGACGTCGCCTGGAGCGAAGGTCGCGATCTGTGGTACCACGACGCGACGGAACAGGCCGGTGACGACTGCGCACCCGAGCCCATGGACGCGGAAGACCCGCTGTTCATCCTCTATACCTCCGGCAGCACCGGCAAGCCCAAGGGCGTGCTGCACACCACCGCCGGCTACCTGCTGCAGGCCGCCCTCACCTTCGAGGTGGTGTTCGATTATCGTGACGGCGAGGTGTTCTGGTGCACTGCCGATGTCGGCTGGGTCACCGGACACAGCTATATCGTCTACGGCCCTCTGGCCAACGGCGCGATCTCGCTGATGTTCGAAGGCGTGCCCAACCACCCGGACAGCTCGCGCTTCTGGCAGGTGGTGGACAAGCATCAGGTGAATATTTTCTATACCGCCCCCACGGCCTTGCGCGCCCTGATGCGCGAAGGCGAGGCGCCGCTGCAGGGCACGTCGCGACAAAGCCTGCGCCTGCTGGGCAGCGTGGGCGAGCCGATCAACCCGGAAGCCTGGGAGTGGTACTTCGAAGCAGTCGGGCAGAAGCGCTGCCCCATTGTCGATACCTGGTGGCAGACCGAGACCGGCGGCATCATGCTCACCCCGTTGCCCGGCAATACGCACCTCAAGCCAGGCTGTGCCACCCAGCCGATGTTCGGCGTGCAGCCGGTGCTGCTGGACGAGAAAGGCAAGCTGATCGATGGGCCAGGTGCCGGCCTGCTGGCAATAAAGGCCAGCTGGCCTGGGCAGATCCGCAGCGTCTATGGCGATCACCAGCGCATGGTCGATACCTATTTCAAACCCATGCCCGGCTACTACTTCACAGGTGACGGCGCCCGTCGCGATGCAGACGGTGACTACTGGATCACCGGACGCGTGGACGATGTGATCAATGTCTCCGGCCACCGCATCGGCACAGCCGAGGTGGAAAGCGCATTGGTGCTGCACGACAGCATCGCCGAGGCCGCCGTGGTGGGGTACCCTCACGACCTCAAGGGCCAAGGCATTTACGCCTTCATCACGCCCATGAACGGTGTTACCCCGGACGACGCGCTCAAGGCCGAGCTGCTCGCCCTGGTCAGCAAGGAGATCGGCAGTTTCGCCAAGCCGGAACTGATCCAGTGGGCCCCGGCCCTGCCCAAGACCCGCTCGGGCAAGATCATGCGGCGTATACTGCGCAAGATCGCCTGCAACGAGCTGGACAACCTGGGCGACACATCGACCCTGGCCGACCCAGGCGTGGTCCAGGGGCTGATCGACAAACGCCTCAACCAGTAAATGGCCGCCATGGCGGCCTGCAGGACCGCCATGGAAGCCCTACGTCGCCGTATCGAAACCCAGGTCATGAGCCTCACCGGGCTGGCCCTCGGCCAGCTCGACCTGGAGTCGCCCAAGGGTGACCCAGGGCTGTTCGGCCCGCAGAGCGTCAGTTGGCAGGTGCACGGCGACTTCCCCAGCATGCTGGTTGGCGGCATCAGTGCCCTGATGCTGCAATTGCTGCACCCCCTGGCGCTGGCCGGGGTGTGGGATCACTCCAACTTCCGTCACGACCTGCTCGGCCGCCTGCGCCGCACCAGCCAGTTCATTTCCGGCACCACCTTCGGCTCGACCCGCGACGCCCAATGGCTGATCGACAAGGTCCGCACCATTCACCTGCAGGTGGTCGGCACCGCGCCCGATGGCCGCCCTTATGCGGCCAGCGACCCGGACCTGCTGACCTGGGTGCATGTCGCCGAAGTCAGCAGCTTCCTCGCCGCCCACCTGCGCTACCGCAACCCCAACCTGCCACGCGCCGACCAGGATGCCTACTACGACGAGATCGCTCTCATCGCCGAACGCCTCGGTGCCCGGGAGGTGCCACGCTCCTGCCAGCAGGTCGAGCACTACCTGCAGCGCATGCGCCCGCAGCTCCAGTGCGATGCACGCAGCCATGAAGTGGTGAAGATCCTGCTCGACGCCCCCGCCCCCAGCCGCATGGCCGAGCCGGTGGGCAAGCTGATGCTCCACGCCGGCATCGACCTGCTGCCCGACTGGGGCCGCAGCCTGCTTGGCCTGCACCAAGGCCCGTTGCAGCAGCGCCTGATCCGCCTGGGCATCAAAGGCACCGCGCCCGTGCTGCGCTGGGCCATGCGCGACGGGTCCGCGCATCGCGCGCGGCGCCGCATGGGTATCGAGTAAGGTATTTTGGTCGCTTCGTCGGAACCGCTTTAACGTGCCATACTCCAAGGCACCTCGCTTCAGACAGATGACGCCTTACATGCCCAAAGGATTGACTCGCGCCCTCGGCGCCTTGCTGGCCATCGTTGCCTCTTACAGCCTGCTTGGCTTTCTCATTCTCCCCGGTGTCGGCCTGCGTATCGCCAACCAGCAACTGGCGCAATACGCCACGGTGCCGGCGCACTTGCAGCGCATCGAATTCAACCCCTTCAGCCTGGAGCTGACGCTCTGGGGCCTGCAGATCGGCGAGCCCGGCAAGGAACAGGTCGGCTTCGAACGCCTGTACGCCAACCTCTCGCTGGACAGCCTGTGGACCAAGGCCCTGCACCTGGATGCCGTGGAGCTGGACAAGCCACGCAACGAAGTGCTGTTCGCCAAGGACGGCAGCCTCAACCTGACCCAGCTGTTCAAGCTCCCGGCCAGCGAGCCCAAGCCTGACGAGCCGCCCAGCGATCCCTTCCCGCTGCGTATCGGCAGCATCAAGCTCAGCGAAGGCTACCTGCATTTCCAAGACCTGCGCCCCAGCGAGCCCATCGAGTTCCTCTACGACTCCATGAACCTGGAGCTGAAGAACCTCAGCACCTTGCCCGACGACAACGCCGACATGACCTTGGTGGCCAACGGCCCCAACGGCGGGCGCATCGACTGGAACGGTACCCTGAGCCTGGCCCCCATCGCCTCCGAAGGCACCCTCAAGGTCACCGAAGGCCGAATGAAGTCCTTCTGGCCCTACGTACGCGATGCCGTCCCGCTGGTGCTGGAGGATGGCGTGGTGAGCCTCGATACCCACTACAAGCTCAACCTCGCCAAGGAAACCGAGCTGCTGCTGGACAAGACCTCGCTGCGCATCGCACCGTTCGCCATCAAGGCCCCTGATGGCCGCCAACTGGCGCGCCTGGCCAGCCTGGATGTCAGCGAGACGTCCATCGACCTGGCCAGGCAGCAGGTAATCGTAGGCAAGGTCCGCAGCGAAAAGCTGGAGACCTGGGCCGCCTTGGAACAGGATGGCCAGCTCGACTGGCAGAAGCTGTTCGCCAGCCAGCCGGCCAAGGCCACCCCGAAGGAAAAGGCCGAGCCCGCCGCCGCCGAACCGAGCGACACGGAAAAGGCCGCCAAGGCGCCGAGCAAACCCTGGCAGGTGCTGCTCAAGGATGTACAACTGCGCAACTACCAGGTCCACCTGGCCGACCGCAGCCAGAAGGCGCCGGTTGCGCTGGATGTCGGCCCGCTCAACCTGGACCTGCAGAATTTCGACAGCCTCAACCAGTCGCCATTTACGCTCAAGCTGGACACCGGCGTGGGCAAACAAGGCAAGCTGCAGGCGGCAGGCCAGGTCAACCTGGCCCCGGTCACGGCCAAGCTCGACGTCAGCACCCGCGACATCGACCTGCGCGTGGCCCAGGCCTACATCAGCCCGTATATCCGCCTGGAACTGCGCAGCGGCATGCTTGCCAGCGACCTCAAGGTCGACCTCAAGAGCATCGAACCGTTGGCCTTCACCGTTGGCGGCAAGGCCCAGGTCAGCCAGCTGCATACCCTGGACACCATCAAGGACCGGGACTTCGTCAAATGGCAGCAACTGGACCTGAGCGGCCTGTCCTACGTTCATGGCGACGCCCTGTCGATCGACAAGGTGAGCCTGCTGCAGCCCTATGCACGCTTCATCATCAACGAAGACCGCACCACCAACGTCGACGACCTGCTGATCCCCCAACCGGCAGGCGCACCGGGCAGCGACCAGGCCAAACCGGCCAGTGCGAGCAATGAAAAGCCGCTGGGCATTCGTATCGGGCAGATCGACATCAACGATGGTTCGGCCAACTTCGCCGACCTGACCCTCACGCCCAACTTCGCCACGGCGGTGCAGCAGCTCAACGGCCAGATCGGCACCATCGACAACCGCAAGCCGGCACCGGCCAAAGTGGACGTCAAGGGCAAGGTCGACCGCTACGCCCCGGTCACCATCAAAGGGGCGCTCAACCCGTTCAATCCTCTGGCGAGCCTGGACATCGCCACCAGCTTCAAGCGGGTCGAGCTGACCACCCTGACGCCCTACTCCGGCAAGTTCGCGGGCTTCCGCATCCGCAAGGGCCGGCTCAACCTCGACCTGCACTACCTGATCACCAACGGCCAGCTCAAGGCCGAGAACAAGGTGGTGGTCGAACAGTTGCAGCTGGGCGAGAAGGTGGACAGCCCCGATGCCGTAGACCTGCCGATCCGCCTGGCGGTCGCGCTTCTGAAGGATACCGAGGGCAAGATCTCCATCGAGCTGCCGGTTTCAGGCGACCTGAACAACCCTCAGTTCAGTGTCATGCCGATTGTCTGGCAGACCCTGCGCAACCTGGTGCTGCGCGCGGCACAGGCGCCGTTCAAGTTCATCGGTGGGCTGATCGCCGGCGGCGGCTCGGAAGACCTTGGCACCGTAAAATTCGCGCCTGGCTCCAGCGAGCTCAGCGGCGATGCCCAGTCGGCCCTGGACAAGCTGGCAGCGGCCCTCAAGGAACGCCCGGAACTGCGCCTGGAAATCGAGGGTACCAGCGCCCAGAGCAGCGACGGCCCATTGATTGCCCAACAGCGCTTGGAGCGTGAATATCAGGCCACTTGGTACAAGATGCTCCAACGCCGCGGTGACAAGGTACCGGCCAATGCTTCGATGCTGGTGGTCGACGACAGCGACAAGCCAGCCATGCTCGAAGGCATCTACCGCAACCGCCTCAAACAGCAGCCCCCGGCCGAATGGAAAGAGCTCGGCCGCGAGGAACGTACCATCAAGCTGCGCGATGCGGTGATCAAGTCCTGGGCCGAAAGCGCAGCACTGCTGCGTACCCTCGGCCAGGAGCGCGCCAGCAGCATCAAGGACTACTTGGTGGACAAGGGCCAGCTGGAGGATGATCGGGTGTATTTCCTCGATACCACCCTGGGGCAGGCCGAGAGCGATGGGCAGGTCATTACGCCAATGCACCTGGATGCCGAGTAGGGACCAGCGGCATTTCTCGCCCAGAAGCGTGTCATTTTCGCGGGTAAACCCGCTCCCACAGGATTTTGCGCAACCCTGTGGGAGCGGGTTTACCCGCGAATCTCTTGGCAGTCCTTTTCCTTCAGACCAACCGCTGCCCGGATACCGCCGGGTGATACAGCGGCTGCACCTTGTTACCTGCCGGGTCGAGCACATGGAAGCTGCGCGCTCCATCGCCGTGGTCGAACGGGCGGTCCAGCAGGGTCACGCCATGGGCCTTGAAATAGGCGTACCAGGCATCGAGTTCTTCCACGCTATCGACGATGAACCCGTAGTGGTCCATGGTCTGTAACCCATTGGCCGCCCCTGCGGCACGGCCCAGGGACAGGTTATCGTTACCGCAAGTCAGGTACACCAGGTCTTCATGGGCGCGGTGCAGCACTTCCATGCCGAGCAGGTCGACGTAGAAACGCTCGCACTCCTCCAGATTCGGGACCAGCAGGGCCAGATGGCGCAAGCCATTCAGGCGGCCAGGACGGACGGGTAAATCGGACATGGACTCGGCTCCTATTATGTATACAATTTGAAGCCGAATTTAAAACAAAAGGATCGCCCTGTGTACAGTTTGTTCATCAAGACCCGTGTAAAACCCGGTAGCGCCGAAGCCTTTCTTTCGGCCATCAAGGTCAATGCCGCCGCTTCGGTGGCCAACGAGCCGGGCTGCCTGGTGTTCGATGTGTCCCAGGACCGTGTCGATCCCGAGGTGATCTATCTCTACGAGATCTACCGTGATGACGCAGCGTACGAAGCCCATACCCAGACGGCCCATTTCCGCGACAGCAGGCCGCTGGTCGAGCCGTTGATCCTTGAGCAGGAATGCTTCGAGAGCGATGTGATCGCCTTCAACCCGGTGCGCCTGGGCGGGGAGTGAGCGCAGCCGCTGCCCCCAGCTCTTGACGCAACACAAGGCCGCTCCTGCAGACAGAAGCGGCCTTGTGCGAAGGGGTGGCCAATTCCGTTTGGCCGACGGGACATGCCTTATTCGGCTTTCAGGCCATCAGCGGATACGGCCTGCACACCCTTGATCTTCTTGGTGATGGCGATCGCCTGCTCTTTCTGCGATTGGGTAATGGCTACGTCAGAAGACAGGGAGACCACGCCTTTGTTGGTCTCGACCTTGATGTCGCTGCCAGGGATGCCTTTCTCTGTCATCAGGTCGGCCTTCACTTTGGTGGTGATCCAAGTGTCTTTGGTTTCTTCCTTGGCCTTGGTCATTTCACCGGCCGCCAGCGTCATTGGCTGGGCGGGTTGCTGGGCGAATGCCGCATTAGCCATGGTCAGGGTCAAGGCGGTGGCAGTAGCGGCAGCAATGGCGAATTTCTTCATGTGAGTCACTCCTGTTGTTCGAAAGGCCTGCGCCGTCGTTCCTGGCAGCAGGTGTGAATACCATTGCACGCGCTGTGCCAGCTTTCCCAGATTAGCAACCCCTTTAAAATCAGCCAGTTACAATGGGTGACAAACAAATGCCATCGTGCAATTTGCAACCCTGGGCAAAATCCTGCATGCAAGATGCAAGCGGGCAAAGTAAAAATCGAGGCAAAAAAAAGAGCCCCGACAGATTGTGTGAAAACACACTGACAGGTCCTAGACCAAACGCCCCGACTTGTTCGGGGCGTTTGTTTTTGTGGTGAAAAAGGCTCTTCAGCCCATCAGTTGCATCATTTGCTTGGCACCCAGGACGCCGATCGCTCGCTTGAGATTGTAAGCGGTCACGGCCAGAGCCATTTCAGCTCTTGTGCCTTCGAGTTGTCGCAGCAAGAAACGCCCGTTCCCAAATAGCCATTGTTTGAGATTGCCAAACGGGTGTTCCACGATAGATCTACGCCGTTCCATCATCTCTGGATGCAGCTCCATCCGCTGCGCCATACGCTCAAAGGCTTCCTCTTGAGCGTGACGCGAGACATAGCGGCGCTTGGCCGTCGTGCATTGGGCTTTCAGCGCACACCCGGCACAGTCGCCGATTGCCGCCTGGTAGATCCGGTCACCCTTGTGACGCTGCTTCAGCGTTAGCCACTGACCTGCTGGGCACTGGTACCGATCCTGTTCGGCGTCGTAGGTAAAGTCCTTGCGCTCGAATAATGTCTCGCCGCCTGGGTTGGAGGTTCGGTTTGGCGGCACGTACGCGGTAATGGAGGCTTCCTCACACGCTTGGAACTGCTGGCCATTCGAGTAGCCCATATCAGCTGTCACGGTTAGCGCTTCCTGCCCCAGCTCAGCCTTGGCCGCTTTAGCCATGGGTTCAAGCTGCTTGCGGTCGTCACCCTCTTGCGTCACCTCATGATGCAAAATCAGGCAGTGCTCTGCGTCGACGGCGGTCTGCACGTATAGGCAACACGCGCTCCTTTGGGCGTGCGCATCATTCGGGCATCGCTTTCGTGCGTGTTGAACTGCTCCAGCCCCATCGATTTCATCAAGGCCTGGCAAGTGTGGTTGTCTTGCTGCTTGGCCTCAAGCTTCGCCAAGGCCGCTTTGATCGCTGCGCGATCTACCACTTGCTCGCCCTCAGACTTGTCAGCGGCATCCAGGTCAGCCAGGTATTGAGCGATCCGCTTATCCAGCTTCTCGTCCTGACGCTTGAGTTGATTCAAGTCCAAATGGCGTCGCGAAGAAGCAACTGCCTGAAACTTGCTCCCGTCGATGGCAACCAGGTCACCGGCAATCAAACCGGCAGCTCGGCAAAACTGCACAAAGGCCCGGCACGTCGTAACGAAAGCGACTTTGTTGTTCTTTCGGAAGTCAGCGATGGTCTTTGAAGTCAGGTTTGAGTCGGTTGATCAGCCACATCACCTCGATGTTGCGCTGGCACTCGGCTTCCAGACGCCGCGAGGAACGGATGCGCTGAAAATAGCCATAAAGGTAGAGTTTGAGCTGATCGGCGGGGTCGTAGGCTGGGCGCCCAGTGGCCTTCGGCTGGGCCTTTTCGAAGCCGAGCTGGCCCAGATCGAGCCTCGCGACATACAGGTCGATGACCCGTACGAGGTGATCTTCCGGGATCAGTTCCTCCAGCGAGACCGGGAACAGACTGGTCTGGCTGCGAGACTCTCCTTGTATGTAGGCCATAACGAAAAATGCTCCGTATCTTTCGATACGGAGCATTCTCTTAAAGGGCCGGGCAGATTGCTAGGTTTTCACACAATCTGCCGAAGGGCTCTTTCTTTTGTCGCCGAGGTTTAGACGCCGGAGGCCTTGGCAGCTGCCACGTCCTTGATCGACAGCTTGATACGGCCGCGGTTGTCCACGTCCAGTACCAGTACTTCGACTTCCTGGCCTTCCTTCAGAACGTCGGTGACCTTCTCCACGCGCTCGTTGCTGAGCATGGAGATGTGCACCAGGCCGTCCTTGCCCGGCAGGATGTTGACGAAGGCGCCGAAGTCGACGATACGCTCGACCTTGCCCACGTAGATCTTGCCGATCTCGGCCTCGGCAGTGATACCCAGGATGCGCTGCTTGGCAGCTTCAGCGGCTTCCTTGGTTTCGCCGAAGATCTTGATCGAGCCGTCGTCTTCGATGTCGATCGAAGCTTTGGTTTCCTCGCAGATGGCGCGGATGGTGGCGCCGCCCTTGCCGATGACGTCACGGATCTTGTCGGTGTCGATCTTCATGGCCAGCATGGTCGGGGCGTTGGCCGACAGCTCGCTGCGCGATTGGGCGATGATCTGGTTCATCTGGCCGAGGATGTTCAGGCGCGCTTCCAGGGCCTGGCCCAGGGCGATTTCCATGATCTCTTCGGTGATGCCGTTGATCTTGATGTCCATCTGCAGCGCGGTGACGCCCTTGGCGGTACCGGCAACCTTGAAGTCCATGTCGCCCAGGTGGTCTTCGTCACCCAGGATGTCGGTCAGGACCGCGAACTTGTCGCCTTCCTTGACCAGGCCCATGGCGATACCGGCAACCGGCGCCTTCATCGGTACACCTGCGTCCATCAGGGCCAGGGAAGCACCGCACACCGAGGCCATGGAGCTGGAGCCATTGGATTCGGTGATTTCCGACACCACGCGGATGGTGTACGGGAACTCGTCGTCGCTCGGCAGCATGGCCTGGACGCCACGACGAGCCAGACGGCCGTGGCCGATTTCGCGACGGCCGGCACCGCCCATGCGGCCGCACTCGCCGACCGAGAACGGTGGGAAGTTGTAGTGCAGCATGAAGGCGTCTTTCTTCTCGCCTTCGAGGGTGTCCAGCAGCTGGGCATCACGGGCAGTACCCAGGGTCGCGACGACCAGGGCCTGGGTTTCGCCACGGGTGAACAGGGCCGAACCATGGGTCTTGGGCAGAACACCGACTTCGATGTTCAGCGGGCGGACAGTGCGGGTGTCACGGCCATCGATACGCGGCTTGCCGTTGACGATGTTTTCGCGGACGGTGCGGTATTCCAGCTCGCCGAAGATGTCCTTGATCTGGCCGGCGGTCGGGCCGGTCTCTTCGTTGGACAGGCGGGCAACAGCCTGGTCGCGCAGCTCGCCCAGACGGTTGTAGCGGTCGGCCTTCAGGGTGATGGTATAGGCCTGAGAGATGGCCTCGCCGAACTCGGCACGCACCAGATTCAGCAGCTCGGTGTTGGCAGCAGGTGCTTGCCAGTCCCAGGTCGGCTTGCCGGCCTCGGCAGCCAGTTCCTTGACGGCCTGGATCACGGCCTGGAACTCGTCGTGGGCGAACAGCACGGCGCCCAGCATCTGGTCTTCGGTCAGTTCCTTGGCTTCGGACTCGACCATCAGTACGGCGGACTCGGTACCGGCGACGACCATGTCCAGGCTGGACGCTTGCAGTTGCTCGTAGGTGGGGTTCAGCAGGTAGCCGGTGCTTTCATGGAAGGCGACGCGTGCTGCGCCGATCGGGCCTTCGAACGGAATACCAGAGATGGCCAGGGCAGCCGAGGTACCGATCATCGCAGCGATGTCCGGGTCGGTCTTCTTGCTGGTGGAAACCACGGTGCAGACGACCTGCACTTCGTTCATGAACCCTTCAGGGAACAGGGGGCGGATCGGACGGTCGATCAGGCGCGAGGTCAGGGTTTCCTTTTCGGAAGGACGGCCTTCACGCTTGAAGAAGCCACCCGGGATCTTGCCGGCGGCGTAGGTCTTTTCCTGGTAGTGGACAGACAGCGGGAAGAAACCCTTGCCTGGATCGGCCTGCTTGGCACCGACCACGGTCACCAGCACGGTGACATCGTTATCGACGGTGACCAGTACAGCACCGGTGGCCTGACGGGCGATACGGCCTGTCTCGAGAGTAACGGTCGACTGACCGAACTGGAACGTCTTGATTACCGGGTTCACGGTTTCCTACCTTTTTCAGTGGCTCTGGGGGGAACTTGTTCTTGCGAATTCTTGGGCAGAACGGGGAATCGGCCCCATTGACCGTCCAGATACAACACGAGGCTGGGAGCCTGACCGCCGGGCGGAAAATCCGCTCAGCACAGCCAGGCTGCCAACCTCGGAGATACGCGTGGCGTGCCTGACGCGAATGCTGCCAGGCAGCATTCCCGAAACATGCGACACGCCATGCACACCACTGGCCAGGACGCTATTAGCGACGCAGGCCCAGGCGACCGATCAGGGCGCTGTAACGAGTGGTGTCTTTGCCCTTCAGGTAGTCCAGCAGCTTACGACGCTGGTTGACCATACGGATCAGGCCACGACGGGAGTGGTGGTCTTTCTCGTTGGCCTTGAAGTGGCCTTGCAGCTTGTTGATGTTGGCGGTCAGCAGAGCAACCTGCACTTCCGGGCTACCGGTATCGCCGGCGGCTTGCTGGTATTCGGCAACGATCTGAGCTTTTTCTTCGACGCTGAGGGCCATTTGGCTTCTCCTGATAAACGGATCCCGCGAACGGTCTCCAATAGGCCAGGGACAAGTCCCTGTATTAATGAGAAGAGGAGTGACCGTGCCTATTGACAGCCACCCTCGGTTCCGCAGGTTTCGGCCGGGGCCTCGGCCTGCGATTTCGATCATTCCGACCGAATCAGTCGACGCGGCGCAATACGCCCGTCTTCGCTCACTTCACCGATACCGATGAAGCGTGCATTGTGATCCTGTACCCGGACCATGCCGAACTGCGGGGCATCCGGGGCGCGAACAGCCTGGCCATGCAGCCAGTAGAACGCACTGTGCTCGGAGAGACGCACCAGCGGCCAGTCCTGCAACCCACTGTCGGACGGCATCAGGAAGCGATCGAGCGCTTCGTTGCCGCCGTCTGCATGGGCCTGCTCAAGGGCCTCGAGGGTCACGGTCTGGGCCAGTTCGAACGGGCCGGCCTGGGTACGGCGCAATTCGGCGACATAGGCACCACAGCCCAGCGCCTCACCGATATCCTCCACCAGGGTGCGGATATAGGTGCCTTTGCTGCAACCAACCGACAGGCGAACCCGGGTGCCTTCGCACTCGAGCAACTCCAAGCGGCTAATAGTAACAGAACGCGCCTCGCGCTCCACTACCTCTCCTGCACGCGCCAGTTTGTACAACGGCTGGCCGTCACGCTTGAGGGCCGAGTACATCGGCGGAATCTGGCTGATTTGACCGCGAAAACGCGGCAGCACGGCCTCGATGTCGGCACGACCAACGGTCACCTCGCGGGTCTGCAGAACTTCGCCCTCGGCATCGCCGGTGCTGGTCGTCTGCCCCAACTGCATGACCGTCTCGTAGCCCTTGTCGGAATCGAGCAGGTACTGGGAGAACTTGGTGGCTTCGCCGAAGCACAGCGGCAGCACGCCGGTGGCCAAGGGGTCGAGACTGCCAGTGTGGCCGGCCTTTTCGGCATTGAGCAGCCAACGGACTTTCTGCAAGGCGGCGTTGGAGGTGAACCCCAGCGGCTTGTCCAGCAGGATGATGCCGCTGACATTGCGGCGGATTCGTTTGACCTGGGCCACCGGTTACTCCTCGGCGTCCGCTTTGTCGGCATCCTTGTGCAGGCGATCCTCAGCCACGGCCCGCTCGATCAGCGCCGACAGGTGGGCACCCCGGCTGACACTTTCATCGAAGTGGAAGTGCAGCTGCGGCACGCTACGCAATTGCATGACACGGCCCAAGTGCAGGCGCAGGAAGCTTGCGGCGCTGTTGAGCGCCTTGAGCGTCTGCTGCACGGCATCGGCACCGTCCTGGCCCATGACGGTAATGAAGACCTTGGCATGGCCCAGGTCGCGACTGACATCCACGGCGGTGATGGTCACCAGGCCAACTCGCGGATCCTTGACTTCACGACGGATCAGCTCGGCCAGCTCACGCTGCATCTGATCGCCGATGCGTTGGGTACGGCTATATTCTTTTGCCATTCTTGCTACCTGTAACTAAAGCGGCAAACGCCCGGACAGGCTCAAGCCTGACCGGGCGCTACCTTCAGAGGCGCTGCCAGCCGCCCTGGGGCGGGGGCTGCGCCACGCTCGCCCCTTACAGGGTACGAGCCACCTGGACTTTCTCGAAGACTTCGATCTTGTCGCCGACCTTGACGTCGTTGTAGCTCTTGACGCCGATACCGCACTCCATGCCGTTACGCACTTCGGAGGCGTCGTCCTTGAAGCGACGCAGCGATTCCAGTTCGCCTTCGAAGATCACCACGTCTTCGCGCAGTACGCGGATCGGACGGTTGCGGTACACGGTACCTTCAATGACCATGCAGCCGGCAATGGCGCCGAACTTCGGCGAGCGGAACACGTCACGCACTTCGGCGACGCCCAGGATGTTCTCGCGAACATCGCTGCCGAGCATGCCGGTCAGTGCCTTCTTGACGTCTTCGATGATGTCGTAGATCACGTTGTAGTAACGCATATCCAGACCTTCCTGCTCGACGATCTTGCGCGCACCGGCATCGGCACGCACGTTGAAGCCGAACAGCACCGCGTTGGACGCCAGGGCCAGGTTGGCATCGCTCTCGGTGATACCACCGACACCGCCGCCGACCACACGGACCTGCACTTCGTCGTTGCCCAGGCCGCTGAGCGAGCCCTGCAGCGCTTCGAGGGAACCGCGAACATCGGTCTTGAGGACGATGTTGAGGGTCTTCTTCTCTTCCTGACCCATGGTCTCGAAGATGTTTTCCAGCTTGCCGGCGTGGGCACGGGCCAGCTTGACCTCGCGGTACTTGCCTTGACGGAACAGGGCAACCTCGCGGGCCTTCTTCTCGTCGGCGACCACGGACATCTCGTCACCGGCTTCAGGCGTGCCATCCAGGCCGAGGATCTCGACCGGGATCGCCGGGCCAGCTTCCTTCACAGGTTTGCCGTTTTCGTCGAGCATGGCACGCACGCGGCCATAGTTCGAGCCGACCAGGACCATGTCGCCCTGACGCAGGGTACCGTCCTGAACCAGGATGGTCGCCACCGGGCCACGGCCCTTGTCCAGGCGCGACTCGACCACGACACCACGACCTGGAGCGGTCGGGGTAGCGGTGAGCTCGAGAATCTCGGCCTGCAGCAGCACGGCTTCGAGCAGTTCGTCGACGCCGGTACCCATCTTCGCGGAGACCTTGACGAACGGGGTATCGCCACCCCAGTCCTCGGAGGTCACGCCTTCGACGGCCAGCTCGTTACGGATGCGGTCGATATCGGCACCCGGCTTGTCGATCTTGTTCACCGCGACCACCAGCGGAACGCCGGCAGCCTTGGCGTGCTGTACCGCTTCGCGGGTCTGCGGCATCACGCCGTCGTCCGCCGCCACCACCAGGATGACGATGTCGGTGGCCTTGGCACCACGGGCACGCATCGCGGTAAACGCGGCGTGGCCCGGGGTGTCGAGGAAGGTGACCATGCCGCGGTCGGTTTCCACGTGGTAGGCACCGATGTGCTGGGTGATACCACCGGCCTCGCCAGCGGCAACCTTGGCACGACGGATATAGTCGAGCAGCGAGGTCTTACCGTGGTCGACGTGGCCCATGACGGTCACGACCGGTGCACGCGGCTCGACTTCACCTTCGAACTTCAGCGATTCGGCCAGGGAGTCTTCCAGGGCGGTGTCGCTGATCAGGGTTACCTTGTGGCCCAGTTCCTCGGCTACCAGCTGGGCGGTTTCCTGGTCGAGCACCTGGTTGATGGTGACCGGGGTACCCAGCTTGAACATGAACTTGACGACTTCAGCAGCCTTGATCGACATCTGCTGCGCCAGTTCCGAAACCGTGATGGTCTCACCGATGGTCACGTCACGGATGACTGGACCGGTCGGGTTCTGGAAGCCGTGCTGGTTGCGCTTCTTCGGCTTGCCCTTGCCACCGCGACCGCGACGGAAACCATCGCTCTCTTCGTCGGTGGTACGAGGCGCTGCGCGAGGCGTAGGCGCTTTTTCCTTTTCCTTGACCTTGACCTTGATCGAAACGCGCGGGGCTTCGCCACGGCGCTCGCCACCCCCGCGACGGTCGTCGTCACGGGTACGGCTTTCGTTGCGGCGGGTCTCGTCCTTCTTGCGCTCGGCGGCACGGGCCGCTGCGTCTTCGGAGACCGGGGCCTCGGCCACTACCGGTGCGGCAACAGGCGCCGGAGCCGGCTCAGCCTTGGCCGCAGGGGCCGCGGACGCGGTTTCGGCAGCCTGGCGACGAGCCTGCTCTTCGGCGCGCTGGCGCGCTTCAGCGTCGGCTTTCTCGCGAGCAGCGTTTTCGGCTGCACGACGCTCTTCCAGCTCACGCTTCTGCTCAGCCTGGATTTCTTCCGGGCTGCGCTGCACGAATACTTTCTTCTTGCGTACTTCTACGCTGATGCTCTTGCTACCGGCGACACGCAGGGTGCTGGTGGTCTTGCGCTGCAAGGTGATCTTGCGCGGCTCTTCCGCCTTGCTCTTGTGGCTGCTCTTCAAATGAGTCAACAGAACCTGCTTTTCATTGTCGGTCACTACCTGACCGGCGTCGGTGTGCGGCAGACCTGCCTCACGCATCTGCTGCAGCAGGCGCTCTACCGGTGCCTCGACCTCTTGGGCCAGCTCTTTCACCGTGACTTGCGTCATGCACTTCTCTCCTCAGGCCACGCCTAATTACTCGAACCAGTGGGCTCGGGCGGCCATGATCAACTTGCCGGCACGCTCTTCGTCGATGCCGTCGATGTCGAGCAGATCGTCAATCGACTGCTCGGCCAGGTCTTCGCGGTTAACCACGCCGCGCACCGCCAGTTCCGCCGCCAGGTCCTTGTCCATGCCCTCGAGGGAGAGCAGGTCGTCGGCCGGGTGGGCGTCTGCCAGTTTTTCTTCGGTAGCGATGGCCTTGGTCAACAAACGGTCCTTGGCACGAGCGCGAAGCTCATTGACGATGTCCTCGTCAAAGCCATCGATGTTGAGCATTTCTTCCAACGGTACGTAGGCAATTTCTTCGAGGCTGGTAAAGCCTTCGTCGACCAGCACTTGGGCCAGCTCCTCGTCGACTTCCAGTTCCTCGATAAAGTTGCGCAGGATGTCGCCGGTTTCTGCTTGTTGCTTGGCCTGGATATCCTTTTCGGTCATCACGTTCAGGGTCCAGCCGGTCAGCTGACTGGCCAGGCGAACGTTCTGACCGCCACGGCCAATGGCCTGGGCCAGGTTGTCTTCGGCGACGGCAATGTCCATCGCATGGGCGTCCTCGTCAACGATGATCGCTGCAACCTCGGCAGGCGACATGGCGTTGATGACGAATTGCGCCGGGTTCTCGTCCCACAGGACGATATCCACACGCTCACCGCCCAGCTCGCCGGATACGGCCTGGACGCGCGAACCGCGCATGCCGATGCAGGCACCTTGCGGGTCGATGCGCTTGTCCTTGGAGCGGACGGCGATCTTGGCACGCGACCCCGGATCACGGGAGGCGGCCATGACTTCGATGAGGCCTTCGGCGATTTCCGGCACTTCGATGCGGAACAGCTCGATCAGCATCTGAGGCGCGGTGCGCGACAGGATCAGCTGCGGGCCGCGGTTCTCGGTGCGGATCTCCTTGAGCAGTGCGCGCAGGCGCACGCCGACACGGAAGGTCTCACGTGGAATGATGTCTTCACGGGCCAGCAACGCTTCGGCGTTGTTGCCCAGGTCGACGATGACGTTGTCGCGGGTCACCTTCTTGACCGTGCCGGAGATGATCTCGCCAACACGTTCGCGGTAGGCGTCGACCACCTGGGCGCGCTCGGCTTCGCGAACCTTCTGCACGATCACCTGTTTGGCGGTCTGGGCGGCGATGCGGCCGAATTCGATCGACTCGATCTTCTCCTCGATCACGTCACCGACCTTGGCATCCGGGTGGGTCTCGTGGATCTTGCTCAACCAGGTCTCGATTGCCGGATCGTCCAGATCGGCTTCGTCAACCACGGTCCAGCGACGGAAGGTCTCGTAGCTACCGGTGTGGCGGTTGATTTCCACACGCAGGTCGACTTCGTCCTCAAAACGTTTTTTGGTTGCAGTGGCCAGAGCCACTTCCAGCGCTTCGAAAATGACGCCGGGCGGTACACCTTTTTCGTTGGATACCGATTCAACAACCAGCAGTACTTCTTTGCTCATCGTACGCCTCGCCTTGCGCAAGCCATTGGGCCCGGATAGTCCGCCGGGCCCGGCACGTCTCAGTCAAAACTGGGAATAATATTGGCCTTGTCGATCGAGTCGATCGGCAGCAGGAATTCATGGTTGTCCACCTGGACCACCACATCCTGGTCCTCCACGCCGCGGAGAAGGCCCTGGAAGTTACGACGACCTTCGAAGGGCGTACGCAGCTTGATCTTCACTTGTTCGCCGGCATGCGAGGCAAACTGTTCCAGAGTGAACAGCGGGCGGTCCATGCCAGGAGAGGACACCTCAAGGGTATATTCGTTGGTGATCGGGTCTTCCACATCGAGGATGGCGCTGGCCTGGCGACTGACCGCTTCGCAGTCGTCCACCAGGATCCCGCCTTCCTTGTCGATGTAGATACGCAGTACCGAATGCTTACCCTGGGAAACGTACTCGATCCCCCAGCATTGATAGCCCAGACCCTCGACCACCGGGGCCAACAAGGCCTGCAACTGTTCTAGCTTGCTCGACACCTGAACCCCCTCGTGCATGCTGTGCAAATAAAAAATGGGCAAAGCGCCCATCCCTGAAAGCGCCGTTGGACAACGACGCGAAGAACTGTTCAGCTAGCAAAAAGCCCCTGAAAAGGGGCTCCGCTGAAGCTGGTTGCGGGGGCTGGATTTGAACCAACGACCTTCGGGTTATGAGCCCGACGAGCTACCAAGCTGCTCCACCCCGCGACAAAGCTGGGGCGAAAGTATAAGACCGAACCCGTTACAGGGTCAATCCGACCTCCACCTGCAAGAAAGCCCGCTAAAGCGGGCTCTCATGCTTCAATTGGTACCGAGAAGGGGACTCGAACCCCTACACCCTATGGGCACAACCACCTCAAGGTTGCGTGTCTACCAATTCCACCACCTCGGCAATACTACTTCTTGAAACCCGTTACTTCTGCTCGTCGGTTGGAGGAGGTACATCACCAGCGTTGGTGGTTTCGCTCTTCTTCTCCTGGAGCACCGGTACATCATCATTTACTGCCGGCTTCTGCTCTTTGACTTCCAGCACTGCTGGATCTGGCAGACCTGCTTGAGTCAGCTGATGAGCTTTCTCTTTAGCGAAGTATCCTAACCCAAGAGCAGTCAAAAAGAAAGTGGCAGCAAGTATAGCAGTAACTTTACTCAAAAAGGTAGCGGAACCTTGGCTTCCGAACACAGTATTTGAAGCACCTGCGCCGAAAGATGCACCTGCTTCCGCACCTTTACCCTGTTGCAGCAACACGAACACTACGAGTGCCACGGCCGCCAACAGATGAAAAACAACTACGACTGTTTCCAGCATTTGTTCAGTTTCCTGCGGCGCGACAAATTGCACCGAATTCGTCTGCGTTCAGGGACGCTCCACCAATGAGCCCCCCATCGATATCCGGCATGCCGAACAGTTCGGCCGCATTGGCCGCCTTCACACTGCCGCCGTAGAGAAGCTGCACGTTCTGGGCAACTTCAGCGTCCAGCGCCGCCAACTGCGCCCGAATGGCTGCATGCACATCCTGGGCTTGCTGGGGCGAGGCCGTCAGACCTGTGCCGATGGCCCAAACAGGCTCATAGGCGATTACTGCGTTGGCAAAAGCGGCAACACCGAACGCGTCGATGATACTGCTCAATTGACGCCCAACGACTTCGAGCGTCTTGCCTGCCTCGCGCTCCTCGAGGGTTTCCCCTACGCAGAGCACGGGCTTCAAACCACTTGCCTGGGCGGCTGCGAACTTGCGGTTGAGCACTTCGTCATTCTCGCCAATGACTTGGCGACGCTCCGAATGCCCGATCAACACAAGCTTGCAACCCACCTCAGCTAGCTGAGCCGGTGAGATCTCCCCGGTCAGCGCGCCCTGTTCGGGCTGTACAGCAGAATTCTGGGCTCCGACGATGATCCCCTTCCCTTGCAGCCCATCAATCACTTGATTGATGAACAGGGCCGGTGGAAACACCGCGACTTCCACACCGCTCGGCAGGGCCAGATTGCTCAAGCCCTCGGTCAGCTCAGCGACGCTGGCGCGGGTACCGTGCATCTTCCAGTTACCAGCTACCATGGGGCGACGCATGCTTTACCTCGTCGGTCAAAGTGGGCGCAGATCTTACCCAACCCGAACTGTGCTGGCAAGCGTCTTTCAGGCACAAACTTCGCCAACCAGCTTGGCCAATGCCTCGGCATGGCCACGGACCTGGTTTTCGTCGTCACCTTCGACCATCACGCGCACCAATGGCTCGGTGCCAGACTTGCGCAGCAGCACCCGGCCGCGACCGGCCATGGCCTCGGTGACCTTGGCACTGGCCTCCTGCACGGCGGGATTTTCCAGCGGGTCGTCCTTGCCCGCGCCGAAACGCACATTGATCAACACCTGAGGGCACTTGCGCAGCCCCTGGCGCGCCTGGGCCAGGGTCTCGCCGCGACGCTTGAGCGCCATCAGCACCTGCAGCGCCGCGATGATCGCATCACCCGTGGTGGTGTGATTGCCACACACCACATGCCCGGAGTTCTCGCCTCCCAGCTGCCAGTCGCGCTCGAGCAGCTCGGCCATCACGTAGCGGTCGCCGACCTTGGCACGGGCGAACGGGATATCGAGGTCCTTGAGCGCAAGCTCCAGGCCCAGGTTGCTCATCAAGGTACCCACCACCCCGCCCTGCAGGCGACCACGCTCCTTGGCGTCACGGGCAATGATATACAGCAGCTCGTCACCGTCGACGATGGCACCGGTGTGATCGACCATCAGCACACGGTCACCGTCACCGTCAAAGGCGATGCCCAGGTCCGCATGGCCTACCAGTACGGCAGCCTGCAGCGACTCGATATGGGTCGAACCGCAGCCTTCGTTGATATTCAGGCCGTCAGGCTGGGCGTGCAGCACGGTGACTTCGGCGCCAAGCTCACGGAAGACGCTTGGCGCCACCTTGTAGGTCGCACCATGGGCGCAATCGACCACCAGCTTGAGCCCGTCGAAGCTGGTGCTGCTCGGCACGCTGCTCTTGCAGAACTCGATGTAGCGACCGGCCGCGTCGTTGATACGCGACACCTTGCCCAGCTTGCTCGACTCGACCACGGTCATGGGCTGGTCGAGCAACTCCTCGATCATCAGCTCGACTTCGTCGGGCAGCTTGGTGCCCTGGCCGGAGAAGAACTTGATGCCGTTGTCATCGTGCGGGTTATGCGAAGCGCTGATGACGATACCGGCTTCGGCGTGGAAGGTACGCGTCAGGTAGGCGATCGCCGGCGTCGGCATCGGCCCCAGCAGCAACACATCAGCACCCGCCGCGGACAAGCCGGCCTCGAGGGCGGACTCGAACATGTAGCCGGAGATGCGCGTGTCCTTGCCCACCAGTACGCGGCAATTGCCCTGCTTGCGGAAGGCCATGCCCGCCGCCCAGCCCAGCTTCAGCATGAAGTCGGGAGTGATCGGGTATTCGCCGACGCGGCCACGGATGCCGTCGGTACCAAAGTATTTTCTGCTCATAGGGACTCCAATGTTCTTATTCGGCGTTCTGCACCGCGGCAATCATGCGTACCACGTCGACGGTTTCAGCCACGTCGTGCACGCGCAGGATGCTCGCACCCTTGGCCATGGCCAGCGCGGCCAGCGCCAGGCTGCCGTAAAGCCGCTCACCGACAGGACGATCCAGCGTCAGGCCGATCATGCTCTTGCGCGAGACCCCGACCAGCAACGGGCGCCCCAGGCGGTAGAGCACTTCCATGTGTTTGAACAGGCTCAGGTTATGCTCGAGCGTCTTGGCGAAACCGAAGCCCGGATCGAGGATGATCCGCTCGGCGTCGATTCCGGCGGCCGCGCATGCCGCCATCCGCTCTTCAAGATAGCGCGTCACATCCACGGACACATCGTCGTAGTGTGGATTGTCCTGCATGTTGCCCGGCTCGCCACGCATGTGCATCAGGCACACCGGCAACCCGGTAGCCGCGGCGGCATCCAGCGCGCCGTCGCGCTCCAGGGCGCGCACATCGTTGATCAGGCCTGCGCCCAGGCGGGCCGACTCGCGCATGACGGCTGGCGTAGACGTGTCGACCGAGATGACCACGTCAAGGCGGCTGTTGATCGCCTCGACCATGGGCGCCACGCGCTCCAGCTCCTCGGTGGGCGAAACCGCCCGCGCCCCAGGGCGGGTGGACTCTCCACCGATGTCGATCAGGGTCGCGCCGGCCGCCACCATCGCTTCGGCGTGGCGCAAGGCTTCGTCACGTTGACTGAAGCGCCCGCCATCGGAGAAGGAATCGGGGGTGACATTGAGGATACCCATGACATGGGTACGGGACAAATCAAGAACCCGGTTGCCGCAAGGCAACCGGGTCGGGTACTGCTTTGAAGTCATAGATGCCCTTAGTGTTGAGCCGCAGGACCGCCGATCGGCGACTCCGGGCGATCACCCTGGGAGGCCTGGTTGCCGGAGGTACCGGCGTCGTTGTCCCAGTCACGCGGTTCACGCGGCGTACGGCCGGCCATGATGTCGTCGATCTGGTCGGCATCGATGGTCTCGTACTTCATCAGGGCCTCGGCCATGGCGTCGAGCTTGTCGCGGTTGTCGGTCAGGATCTGCTTGGCCGTGGCGTAGCAGTGATCGATGATGCTGCGCACCTCGGAGTCGATCAGCTTGGCCGTCTCACCCGACACGCTGGCATGCTGGCTCGCCGCGCTGCGGCCGAGGAACACCTCGCCCTCCTCCTCGGCATACATCAGCGGGCCGAGCTTCTCGGACAGGCCCCACTTGGTAACCATGTTCCGGGCGATCTGACTCGCGCGCATGATGTCGTTGGAAGCACCGGTGGTGACGCCGTCGAAGCCCAGGGTCATTTCCTCAGCGATACGGCCGCCATACAACGAGCAGATCTGGCTGATGAGCGCGCGTTTGGACAGGCTGTAGCGATCTTCCTCGGGAAGGAACATGGTCACGCCCAGCGCACGACCGCGCGGGATGATCGAAACCTTGTACACCGGGTCGTGCTCGGGAACGAGGCGACCGACGATGGCATGGCCCGCCTCGTGGTAGGCCGTGTTCTGCTTTTCCTTCTCGGACATGACCATGGTCTTGCGCTCGGCACCCATCATGATCTTGTCCTTGGCCAGCTCGAACTCCTTCATCTCGACCAGGCGCTTGCTGGCGCGAGCGGCGAACAGCGAGGCCTCGTTGACCAGGTTGGCGAGGTCGGCACCGGAGAAACCGGGGGTACCGCGGGCGATGACGGCCGCGTTGACGTTCTCGCCGACCGGCACCTTGCGCATATGCACCTTGAGGATCTGCTCACGGCCACGGATATCCGGCAGGCCGACCACCACCTGGCGGTCAAAGCGGCCAGGACGCAGCAGCGCAGGGTCCAGGACATCCGGACGGTTGGTGGCGGCGATCACGATGATGCCGTCGTTCATCTCGAAGCCGTCCATCTCCACCAGCAACTGGTTGAGGGTCTGCTCGCGCTCGTCGTGACCACCGCCCATGCCGGCACCACGATGGCGACCCACGGCATCGATCTCGTCGATGAAGATGATGCAAGGCGCGTGCTTCTTCGCCTGCTCGAACATGTCACGGACGCGGCTGGCACCCACGCCGACGAACATCTCGACGAAGTCGGAACCGGAAATGGTGAAGAACGGCACCTTGGCCTCGCCTGCGATGGCCTTGGCCAGCAGGGTCTTACCGGTACCGGGCGGGCCGACCATCAGTACGCCACGCGGAATGCGGCCACCCAGGCGCTGGAACTTGCCCGGGTCGCGCAGGAACTCGACCAGTTCGCCGACCTCCTCCTTGGCCTCGTCGCAACCGGCGACGTCAGCCAGGGTGGTCTTGACCTGGTCTTCGGACAACAGGCGCGCCTTGCTCTTGCCGAAGCTCATCGGGCCGCCCTTGCCGCCCGCGCCACCCTGCATCTGGCGCATGAAGAACATGAATACGGCAATGATCACCAGGATCGGGAAGCTGGCCACCAGCAACTGGGTCCAGATGCTCTGCTGCTCAGGTTGCTTGCCTTCGACGGTGACATGGTTGTCGACCAAGTCGCCGATCAGGCCGTTGTCGGTGATGGCCGGGCGGATGGTCTTGAAGTTGTCACCGTCGGTGCGCTTGCCGGTAATGACATAGCCGTCGACGGTGACACGCTCGACCTTACCGTCCTTGACCTGCTGAATGAAGTCGGAGTAGTTGAGGGTCTGCGGCTCGTTCGGGCTGGAGAAGTTGTTCATCACCGTCACGAGGACTGCCGCGATGATCAACCACAGGATCAAATTCTTTGCCATGTCGTTCAATTAGCTACCCTCTGAGGCCGGCGCACGACGCTGCCGTGCCTCGCATGATATTCACCGCCCTAACTTACTACATTACCTACGCATCCGCAGGCGCCGTCTGTAACCCTTTGTGAAAGCTAGACTACACGAAGTTCGGACGATCCTGACGGAACCGCCGATTGGAAATAACTATCGGAGGCCCCGCAAAACGTCACTCACGCCCCTTTGAAGCCGCGCCCCAACAGGTACTGTTCGCGGGAACGATCCCGGGAGGACGAAGGCTTGCGCATCTGTACCTTGTCGAACTTGCTGCGTACATCCTTGAGGTACTGGTCGAAGCCCTCACCCTGGAAGATCTTGATCAAGAAGTCCCCACCAGGGCGCAATACGCGGGTCGCGAGATCCAGGGCCAGCTCACAGAGGAACATGGCGCGCGGCATGTCCACGGCGGGCGTACCACTCATATTGGGGGCCATGTCGGAAATCACAAGGTCCACGTGCGAATCGCCCACCGCCTCGAGGATGCGCTGGAGCACTTCATCCTGGGTAAAATCGCCCTGGATAAAGGTAACGTCGGGGATCGAGTCCATTTCCAGGATGTCCGAAGCGATCAGGCGCCCTTGCCCGCCGATCAGACGACTGGTCACCTGTGACCAGCCTCCCGGGGCTGCGCCCAGGTCGATCACGCTCATGCCAGGGCGGATCAATTTGTCCTTTTCCTGGATCTCCAGCAGTTTGTAGCTCGCGCGCGAGCGGTAGCCGTCCTTTTGCGCCTGCTTGACGAAAGGATCGTTGAAATGCTCTCTCAGCCAGTTATGGCTGCTCTTGGAACGTTGCGCCACAGGGCACCTCGATGATATGCGTCGTGATTGACTGGGCGGAGCCAGTGGCCCTCGGGTAAAATGGCCACCAATTTTACAGAATCAGACGAAAAGGGTCAGATTATGCCGCTCAATAACGAGCAGAAGAAACAATACAAATCGATTGGTCACGACCTGAAGCCGGTCCTGATCGTCGCGGGCAATGGTTTGAACGAAGGCGTGGTCGCCGAACTGGAGCGCGCCCTGACCGATCACGAACTGATCAAGGTCGAGATCCGCTCGGAAGACCGTGAAGAGCGTGCCGCCGCCATCACGGAACTGTGCAAGGCCGGCCGTGCCGAGCTGGTACAGACTATCGGCAAGAAGGCGCTGATCTACCGCAAGAACCCGCAGCCGAACAAGCAACTGTCCAACATCCACCGTTACAAGTAACGGTACGGACGCAACCGTACAAACCTGTGGGAGCCGGCTTGCCGGCGATCACCGGCGCAGCCGGGGCCAAGTACTGCGATGCCTTCATCGCCGGCAAGCCGGCTCCCACAAAGGCATGGATAGCCAGGTCAATGGCGCGATTTTCGCGCCCTGACCGGAACGGGCTGGGCCACCAGCACGATGCCGGAAAAGCCCAGCACCAGGAAACAGAACATCTGCCACCGCTCGCCCACGGAGATCCCGTAGCGCAGTGTGTAGTAGCCGACGCAGGCACCGAAGCCGAGCAATAGCATCTGGCCACGGAACTGCCGCCACCAGGCCGAAAGGCCATCCACCCTCGCCAATACCGCCAGCTGGGTCATCAGGCCGAGCAACGCGACGCCGATCAACCAGCGGTCGATCTGCGCAGCCACGTCCTGCACGAGCAATGGCGCAAGGCCGGTCACCTTGAGCGCCGGCACCAGCCCTACATGAAATACCCATAGGCCGCCGACCCAGAAGACCTGGGCCAGCTGCCAGAGGATCCCTTCGAGGGATGGCGCCCGCGGATGCCGGTCAGATGTGCTTGACTTCGACAATCTCGTACTCGACCGTGCCGTTTGGTGTCTTGACGACAACGGTGTCACCTTCTTCCTTGCCGATGATGGCACGGGCGATCGGCGCACTGTTCGAGAGTTTGCCTTTCTTTACGTCCGCCTCGTCCTCGCCCACGATCTGGTAGGTCACCTGATCGCCGGTCTCGGTATTCTCAAGGTCCACGGTGGTCCCGAAGATCACCTTGCCGGTGTGCGCAATGGTGGTGACATCGATCACCACCGAGTTCTGCAGGCGACCCTCGATGTCACGGATACGCGCCTCGACCATACCCTGCTCCTCGCGGGCGGCATGGTATTCGGCGTTTTCCTTCAGGTCACCCAGCTCACGCGCCTCGCCAATCGCCTGGCTCAGGCGCGGGCGCTCGGTCTTGCTCAAGAAGAGCAGTTCCTCTTCCAGGGCGCGAGCGCCCTGGACGGTCATTGGGTACTTGGTAATGCTCATGCGTTCAATCCTGCGTGCAGATCCTGCAAGCGACGAACGGTCTTCTCGGGACCGAATTTCAGCGCTTCACAGATGGCTTCACCTGCCGCAATGGTCGTGGTGCAGTAGATTTTGTGCTGCAGCGCATTGCGACGAATCGAGTAGGAATCGGCGATCGACTGACGGCCTTCGGTGGTGTTGATGATCAGTGACACTTCGTCGTTCTTGATCATATCGACCACATGCGGGCGACCTTCGGTCACCTTGTTCACGCGGCGCACCTTCAGGCCTGCCGCCTCGATAACCTTGGCGGTGCCCGCGGTAGCGACCACTTCGAAGCCCAGGGCGATCAGGTCGCGGGCGACACCGGCCACTTGTGGCTTGTCGTCATCGCGCACGCTGATGAACGCGGTACCGCTGCAAGGCAGGATTTCGCTGGCGCCCATCTGGGCCTTGGCGAAGGCTTCACCGAAGCTGTCGCCGACACCCATGACTTCACCGGTGGATTTCATCTCAGGGCCGAGGATCGGGTCAACACCTGGGAACTTGGCGAACGGGAAGACGGCTTCCTTGACGCTGTAGAAGTTCGGGATGATTTCCTTGGTGAAGCCCAGCTCCTTCAACGACTTGCCGGCCATGACACGGGCCGCGATCATCGCCAGCGAAGTACCGATGCACTTGGAGACGAACGGCACGGTACGCGAAGCGCGTGGGTTGACCTCGATCACGTAGATCTTGTCGCCCTGCAGGGCCAGCTGCACGTTCATCAGGCCGACCACGCCCAGCTCCAGGGCCATCTTGCGGACCTGCTCGCGGACTTCGTCCTGGACATTGGCCGGAAGCGAGTACGGCGGCAGCGAGCACGCGGAGTCACCGGAGTGCACGCCGGCCTGCTCGATGTGCTGCATGATCGCGCCGATCACCACGTCGGTACCGTCGCAGACCGCATCCACGTCCATCTCGATGGCGCAGTTAAGGAAGTGGTCGAGCAGTACCGGGCTGTCGTTGGACACTTGGACCGCTTCACGCAGGTAGCGCTTGAGCTCGTCCAGCTCGTAAACGATTTCCATGGCACGGCCACCCAACACGTAGGACGGACGCACCACCAGCGGATAGCCGATGTCGCCAGCGGCGCGAATGGCTTCGTCTTCGCTGCGCACGGTGGCGTTTGGCGGCTGGCGCAGGTTCAAGCGCTGGACCATCTGCTGGAAACGCTCACGGTCTTCGGCACGGTCGATGGCGTCCGGGCTGGTACCGATGATCGGCACGCCGGCTTCTTCCAACGCGCGCGCCAGTTTCAGCGGGGTCTGGCCGCCGTAGTGGACGATAACGCCTTTTGGCTTCTCGACACGGCAGATTTCCAGCACGTCTTCCAGGGTCAGCGGCTCGAAGTACAGGCGGTCGGAGGTGTCGTAGTCGGTGGAGACGGTTTCCGGGTTGCAGTTGACCATGATGGTCTCGTAACCGTCTTCGCGCAGCGCCAGGGCTGCGTGCACGCAGCAGTAGTCGAACTCGATGCCTTGGCCGATACGGTTCGGGCCACCGCCGAGGATCATGATCTTGTCGCGGGTCGACGGGTTGGCCTCGCACTCTTCCTCATAGGTGGAGTACAGGTAGGCGGTGTCGGTGGCGAACTCGGCGGCGCAGGTGTCGACGCGCTTGTAGACCGGCAGCACCTCCAGCTTGTGGCGGTGACGGCGCAGGTTCTTGTCGGTCACGCCCAGCAGCTTGGCCAGACGCTGGTCGGAGAAGCCCTTGCGCTTGAGGCGCAGCATCAGTGCCTTGTCGATGGCGGCCAGACCCAGGGTCTTGACCTTCTCTTCTTCCTGGATCAGGTCTTCGATCTGCACCAGGAACCAGTGGTCGATCTTGGTCAGGGCGAAGATTTCGTCACGGCTCATGCCGGCACGGAAGGCATCGGCGACATACCAGATACGCTCGGCGCCCGGCACGGTCAGCTCACGCTTGAGGATGCTCATGGCTTCCGGGTTGGCCAGGTCGACCTTCGGGTCCAGGCCGCAGGCGCCGACTTCCAGGCCGCGCAGGGCTTTCTGCATGGACTCCTGGAAGGTACGGCCGATGGCCATGACCTCACCCACGGACTTCATCTGGGTGGTCAGGCGGGCATCGGCTTTCGGGAACTTCTCGAAGGCGAAGCGCGGCAGTTTGGTGACCACGTAGTCGATGGAAGGCTCGAAGGATGCCGGGGTACGACCGCCGGTGATGTCGTTCTGCAGCTCGTCGAGGGTGTAGCCGACGGCCAGCTTGGCGGCGATCTTGGCGATCGGGAAGCCGGTGGCCTTCGAGGCCAGGGCCGAGGAACGCGATACCCGCGGGTTCATCTCGATCACGACCATGCGGCCGGTGTTCGGGCAGATACCGAACTGCACGTTGGAACCACCGGTTTCGACGCCGATTTCACGCAGCACCGCCAGCGAGGCGTTGCGCATGATCTGGTATTCCTTGTCGGTCAGGGTCTGCGCCGGAGCGACAGTGATCGAGTCGCCGGTGTGCACGCCCATCGGGTCGAAGTTCTCGATGGAGCAGACGATGATGCAGTTATCCTTCTTGTCGCGGACAACCTCCATCTCGTATTCCTTCCAGCCGATCAGCGATTCGTCGATCAGCAGCTCCTTGGTCGGCGACAGGTCCAGGCCGCGGGCACAGATTTCTTCGAATTCTTCACGGTTGTAGGCGATACCACCACCGGTGCCGCCCATGGTGAACGACGGGCGGATGATGCAGGGGAAGCCCAGGCGCTCGAGCACCGCATTGGCTTCTTCCATGCTGTGGGCGATACCGGAACGCGGGCACTCCAGGCCGATGGCCTTCATCGCCTGGTCGAAACGCGAACGGTCTTCGGCCTTGTCGATGGTGTCGGCATTGGCGCCGATCATTTCCACGCCGAACTTCTCCAGCACGCCGTGGCGCTCGAGGTCCAGGGCGCAGTTCAGGGCGGTCTGGCCACCCATGGTCGGCAGCAGCGCGTCCGGGCGCTCCTTTTCGATGATCTTGGCCACCGATTGCCATTTGATCGGCTCGATGTAGGTGGCGTCGGCCATGGCCGGGTCGGTCATGATGGTGGCCGGGTTGGAGTTCACCAGGATGACGCGGAAGCCTTCCTCGCGCAGGGCCTTGCAGGCCTGGGCGCCGGAATAATCGAATTCACAGGCCTGGCCGATCACGATCGGGCCGGCGCCGAGAATCAGGATGCTTTTGATGTCTGTACGTTTTGGCATGGGTTGTCACTCAAATCCGCGGGTCAGTCGGCAAGCCGTCTTGAACAATCTGGGTCAGGCGCTTCCGGGCGCGGCGCAAGCCGCCCCGGGGCCTTGATGCAGGATGCTCAGCGGCGCTTGGCCATGGCATCGATGAAACGATCGAACAGTGGCGCGACGTCGGTCGGGCCTGGGCTCGCTTCAGGGTGGCCCTGGAAGCTGAACGCGCTCTTGTCGGTACGCTCGATACCCTGCAGGGTGCCGTCGAACAGCGACTTGTGGATGGCGCGAACGTTGCCCGGCAGGGTGGCTTCGTCGACGGCGAAACCGTGGTTCTGGCTGGTGATCATGACCACGCCGCTGTCCAGATCCTGGACCGGGTGGTTGGCACCGTGGTGGCCGTGGCCCATTTTCATGGTCTTGGCGCCGGAGGCCAGGGCCAGCAGCTGGTGACCCAGGCAGATACCGAAGACCGGAATGTCGGTCTCGAGGATGTCCTTGATCGCCTGGATCGCGTAGTCGCACGGCTCGGGGTCGCCAGGGCCGTTGGAGAGGAACACGCCATCAGGGTTCAGGGCCAGGACTTCGCTGGCTGGGGTCTGGGCCGGCACCACGGTCAGGCGGCAGCCACGGGCGACCAGCATGCGCAGGATGTTCAGCTTGACGCCGTAGTCATAGGCCACCACGTGGTAGGGCAGGTCGGCCGCTTCCAGGGTCGGATGGCTGTCGGTTTCCAGGTTCCACACGCTGGAGCGCCACTCGTAGCGATCCTTGGTGGACACTTCCTTGGCCAGGTCCATGCCCTTGAGGCCCGGGAAGGCGCGGGCAGCGGCGATGGCGGCTTCTTCGCTGATGTCGTCACCGGCCAGGATGCAGCCGTTCTGAGCGCCTTTTTCGCGCAGGATACGGGTCAGGCGGCGGGTGTCGATGCCGGCGATGGCCACGACGTTGTTGGCTTTCAGGTATTCAGGCAGCGACTGGGTGTTGCGCCAGTTGCTGGCCAGCAGCGGCAGGTCGCGGATGACCAGGCCGGCGGACCAGACGCGGTTGGACTCAGCGTCTTCAGGGGTAGTGCCGGTGTTGCCGATGTGCGGGTAAGTCAGGGTGACGATTTGCTGGGCATAGGAAGGGTCTGTAAGGATTTCCTGGTAGCCGGTCATAGCGGTGTTGAACACCACCTCACCAACGGTTTGACCGTCGGCTCCGATGGCTTCACCGCGAAAAATGCTGCCATCGGCAAGGGCGAGTATGGCTGGCTTAGTCAAGAAGACCTCCCGTAAATCAAGCCTGAAAGGGCGATCGCAGGTTGCAAAAAAGCGGAATGACGTATGGACACGTCACCCCGCTTTTATGCTGAATTTGTCTGCGCGCTTTTAGTGGACACACTAAAGCTGTAGCTTACAGAAAATTACGTTTTAGGTCTACCGCGTATGTGTCTCTGAAACACAGGAATGCGACAGGCGATGCCAGTCTCTTGCAGGAGCGGGCCGAGCCCGCCCTACAAAGACGGCGATGCGATCAACGCAGTTCGAGCACATCCTGCATGTCGTACAGACCCGGCTCGCGCCCATCCAGCCACAGCGCGGCACGCACCGCCCCCTTGGCGAAGGTCATGCGGCTGGAGGCCTTGTGGGTGATCTCGACGCGCTCGCCTTCCGCGGCGAACAGCACGGTGTGGTCACCCACCACGTCGCCGGCCCGCACCGTGGCGAAACCGATGGTCCGGCGATCACGGGCACCGGTCTGGCCTTCGCGCCCATAGACCGCCACTTCACCCAGGTCACGCCCCAGCGCCTGGGCCACCACCTCGCCCATGCGCAGCGCGGTACCGGACGGCGCATCGACCTTGTGCCGGTGGTGCGCTTCGATGATTTCGATGTCCACCTCATCACCCAGCACCCGCGCCGCAGTATCCAGCAACTTCAGGCACAGGTTGACGCCTACGCTGAAGTTGGCAGCGAAGACAATCGGGATCTCCTTGCCCGCCTCAGCCAGCAGTTCCTTCTCTTCCGGCGTGAAGCCGGTGGTACCGATCACCATGGCCTTGCCCGCCTTGCGGCAGAACGCCAGGTTCTTCAGGGTCACCGAGGGGTGAGTGAAGTCGATCAGCACGTCGAACTCGTCGGCGACCTTGGCCAGGTCACCACAGATCTCCACGCCGATGCGCCCCAGCGCTGCCAGCTCACCCGCATCGGCCCCGACCAGGGTGCTGTCGGGGCGATCGATCGCCGCCGTCAGGCCCGCCTGGGGCGCCTGTTGCTGCACGGCCTCGACGAGGGTCTTGCCCATCCGCCCCGCCGCGCCCATCACTGCAATACGTCGCATAACCTGTTCCTTGTCAGAGATCGCCGAAGAAGCGCTTCACACCCTCGAACCAGCCGCTGGCCTTGGGCGAATGGGAGCTGTCGCCCTGGAGTGAGTCACGCAGTTCCTCGAGCAGCTCGCGCTGGCGGCGGCTCAGGTTGACCGGCGTTTCCACCGCCACACGGCACAGCAGGTCGCCCGCCGCACCACCACGCACCGGGGCCACGCCCTTGCCGCGCAGGCGGAACTGCTTGCCGGTCTGGGTACCTTCCGGGATCTTGAGCTTGACCCGGCCATCGAGGGTCGGCACCTCCAGCTCGCCGCCCAGGGCGGCATCGGTGTAGCTGATCGGCACTTCGCAGTACAGGTGCTTGCCGTCGCGCTGGAAGATCGCGTGCTCACGCACATTGATGACCACGTACAGGTCACCGGTCGGACCCCCATGGGTACCCGCCTCGCCCTCGCCAGAGAGGCGGATGCGATCGCCGGTGTCGACACCGGCCGGCACCTTGACCGACAGGGTCTTGTATTCCTCGACACGGCCTTCGCCATGGCAGGACGAGCATGGGTCGGTGATGATCTTGCCCTGGCCATGGCAGCGCGGACAGGTCTGCTGCACGGAGAAGAAGCCCTGCTGCATGCGCACCTGGCCGATACCGCCGCAGGTCGGGCAGGTCGCCGGAGCGGAGCCCTTCTTCGCACCGGAGCCATCGCACGGTTTGCAGTTGACCAGCGTCGGCACGCGAATGCTGACCGTGGTGCCACGCACCGCCTCCTCGAGGTTCAGCTCCAGGGTGTAACGCAGGTCGCTGCCGCGCTGGGCACCGCCACGTCCACCACCCCGACCACCGCCGAAGAAGTCACTGAACACATCACCGAAGATGTCGGAGAAGTTGGCACCACCGAAACCTGCACCACCGCCACCCATGCTCGGATCGACGCCAGCATGGCCATACTGGTCGAACGCTGCGCGCTTGCTCGCATCAGACAGCACTTCGTAGGCCTCGTTGGCCTCCTTGAACTTGTCTTCCGACTCTTTATCGCCCGGGTTGCGGTCCGGGTGGTACTTCATCGCCAACCGGCGATAGGCTTTTTTGAGGTCTGCTTCGCTGGCGCCGCGCTCGACACCCAGTACCTCATAATAATCACGCTTGGACATAGGTCATTTGCACCTTGTTGGGCGTCTGGCATCTGCGCCACGCCATCAACACCTGCCGCCGCTCGGCGCTGACAGATGCTGTAAAAATTCTCGAATTCCAGATACGCCAACGCGGGAGCAAGCCCCCGCGCGGCGACATCCTACCAGCTCACCGACAAACGACGGTGAGCCGGCCGACAACATGCAGGGATTACTGCTTGTTGTTGTCTTTCACTTCTTCGAACTCGGCATCGACCACGTCGTCGTGCTTGGCTTCCGGCTCGGCCTGCTGGGCACCGCCCTGAGGCTGCTCGGCCTGCTGCTCGGCGTACATCTTCTGGGCAACCGGCGCGGAGACCTTGGACAGCTCCTCGACCTTGGCATCGATCGCGGCCTTGTCGTCGCCTTTGACAGCGGCTTCCAGGGCAACGACAGCAGCCTCGATGGCAGCCTTCTCTTCGGCGGTTACCTTGTCACCGGCGTCGGCGACCATCTTGCGGGTCGAGTGCACCAGCGCGTCACCCTGGTTACGGGCAGCGGCCAGCTCTTCGAACTTGCGGTCTTCCTCGGCGTTGGCCTCGGCGTCACGCACCATGCGCTCGATTTCTTCGTCCGACAGGCCGGAGTTGGCCTTGATCACGATCGACTGGGTCTTGCCGGTGGCCTTGTCCTTCGCGCCGACGTGCAGGATGCCGTTGGCGTCGATGTCGAAGGTCACTTCGATCTGTGGCACGCCACGCGGAGCCGGCGGAATGTCGGCCAGGTCGAATTTACCCAGCGACTTGTTCTGTGCAGCCTGCTTGCGCTCACCCTGCAGTACATGGATGGTCACAGCACTCTGGTTGTCGTCGGCGGTCGAGAACACCTGCGACTTCTTGGTCGGGATGGTGGTGTTCTTCTCGATCAGCGCGGTCATCACGCCACCCATGGTTTCGATACCCAGGGTCAGCGGGCTGACGTCCAGCAGCAGCACGTCCTTCACGTCACCGGCCAGTACCGCACCCTGGATGGCTGCACCCATGGCCACGGCTTCGTCCGGGTTGACGTCTTTGCGCGCTTCCTTGCCGAAGAAGTCGGCAACGGCTTTCTGTACCAGCGGCATACGGGTCTGGCCGCCGACCAGGATCACATCGTCGATCTTGCTGACGTCGATACCGGCGTCCTTCAGGGCGATGCGGCAAGGCTCGATGGTGCGCTTGACCAGGTCTTCGACCAGCGACTCCAGCTTGGCGCGGGAGATCTTCACGTTCAGGTGCTTAGGACCGGTCGCGTCTGCAGTGATGTACGGCAGGTTGACGTCGGTCGACTGCGAGGACGACAGCTCGATCTTGGCCTTTTCAGCAGCCTCCTTCAGGCGCTGCAGGGCCAGCGGGTCGTTCTTCAGGTCCATGCCGGACTCTTTCTTGAACTCGTCGACGAGGTAGTCGATCAGGCGCATGTCGAAGTCTTCGCCACCCAGGAAGGTGTCGCCGTTGGTGGCCAGTACTTCGAACTGGTGCTCACCGTCGACTTCGGCGATTTCGATGACCGAGACGTCGAAGGTACCACCACCGAGGTCATAGACGATGACGGTGTGGTCGCCCTTGGCCTTGTCCATGCCGTAGGCCAGCGCAGCAGCGGTCGGCTCGTTGATGATACGCTTGACGTCCAGGCCGGCGATGCGACCTGCGTCCTTGGTGGCCTGGCGCTGGCTGTCGTTGAAGTAGGCCGGAACGGTGATGACCGCTTCGGTGACTGGCTCGCCGAGGTAGTCTTCGGCGGTTTTCTTCATTTTCTTCAGGACTTCGGCGCTGATCTGCGGGGGCGCCATTTCCTTACCGCCGGCTTCGACCCAGGCGTCACCGTTGTTGGCCTTGACGATCTTGTACGGCACCAGCTTGATGTCTTTCTGCACGACGTCTTCTTCGAAGCGACGGCCGATCAGGCGCTTCACTGCGAACAGGGTGTTGTGCGGGTTGGTGACGGCCTGGCGCTTGGCCGACTGACCGACCAGGATCTCACCATCGTTGGCGTAGGCCACGATCGAAGGGGTGGTACGCGCGCCTTCGGCGTTTTCGATGACCTTGACGTTACCGTTTTCCAGGATGGAGACGCACGAGTTGGTGGTCCCCAGGTCGATACCGATGATTTTGCCCATGTTTACTCTCCCGAAACTTGAATTAGGTAGCAGCGACTACTTTGGCCAACTGCGGTAATACTTGAATGCTTGACACCTAGATGGGGATGCCCGGAAGGATTTCAAGCCTTTTCGTCGATCGATGGCTGGGGCGCCGCCGGTGCCTTGCTGACCACCACCATGGCGGGACGCAGCAGGCGACCATTGAGCAGGTAGCCCTTCTGGAACACCTTGAGCACGCTGTTGGGCTCGACCTCGGCGCTTTCCTGCATGGCCATGGCCTGGTGGTGTTCGGCGTTGAAGGGTTCGCCGTGCGGGTCGACCGCCTCGAGGTTGTAGCGCTTGAGGGTGTCGTGGAACATCTTCAGGGTCAGCTCGATGCCTTCGCGCATCGGCTTGATGGTCTCGTCGTCGGCGCTGGACAGCTCCAGGCCACGCTCCAGGCTGTCGACCACCGGCAGCAGGTCGCCGGCGAACTTCTCAAGGGCGAACTTGTGGGCCTTCTCGACATCCTGTTCGGCGCGACGGCGGATGTTCTGCAGCTCGGCGGCAGTACGCAGGGACTGGTCCTTGGCGGCGGCCAGCTGCTCCTCGAGCACTTGGACGCGGGCACCGAGATCCTCTGCACCAGCCTCTTCGGCGTTAAGGTTCTTCTCATCCAGCTGTTCGTCAGCCATTAGGTTTCTCCTCCGCAATTTCTTGGTGGGCGAGCCGAGCTCGTCTTGTCTTGCCGGCTATATGGGGTCGGAAAAACCGGGTTCAAGGGGCAAGCCGCTTTTCATGACTCACCCTGTTCGTCCTGCGGGGATTGGCAGGCCTGAAAAAAGTACTGTATAAATAACCAGACAAAAGCCTTCGGGAGCCGCCCCATGCTGGTGCACCTGTCCATTCACAACTACGCCATCGTCGAACACCTGGATCTCGAGCTTGCCCGCGGCATGAGCGTGATCACTGGCGAGACCGGCGCGGGCAAGTCGATCATGCTCGACGCCCTCGGCCTGGCCCTGGGCGATCGCGCCGACAGCGGCGTGGTGCGCCCGGGTGCGGACAAGGCGGACATCCTCGCCACCTTCGACCTGGACGAAATCCCGGAGGCCCGCAACTGGCTCGCCGAACGCGACCTGGACCACGCCGGCCCGTGCATCCTGCGCAGGGTGATAACCGGCGAAGGCCGCAGCCGTGGCTATATAAATGGCACGCCCTGCCCGCTGGGCGACCTCAAGGCACTCGGCGAACTGCTGATCGACATCCACAGCCAGCACGAGCACCAGTCCCTGCTCAAGACCGACACCCATCGCCGCCTGGTGGACGAATACGCCGGCGCCATCGACCTGGCCCGCCAAGTACACCTGGCGGCCCAGCGCTGGCGCCAGACCCGCCTGGAGCTGGAGCGCCTGTCCAATTCCGGCGACGAGCAACGCGCCCGCCATCAATTGCTCAGCTACCAGCTGGAGGAGCTGGACAACCTCGGCCTGGGCGAGAACGAACTGGAGCAACTGGAACAGGAACACAAGAGCCTGACCAACGCCGAGGCTTTGTTCGGCATCTGCCGCCAGGTCATCGACCAATGCAGCGAAAGCGACTCGGGTAACGTGCTCAGCGCCCTGACAGCCAGCCTCAACCGCCTGAGCGCCGTGGCCAATGCACCCAAGGCACTCGGTGAAGCGGCCAACCTGATCGCCAGCGCGCAGATCCAGATCGAAGAGGCCGTGGGCGAGCTCAACCGCTTCCTCGACCATTTCGACGCCGATCCCATGCGCCTGCAGGCTCTGGAGGAGCGGCTCGACACCATCTATACCCTGGCACGCAAACACCGCGTGCACCCCACCGAGCTTCCGCACCTGCAGCAGCGCCTGATGGAGGAGCTCGAAGGGCTCAACGCCAGCGATGAGTCGATCGAGCGCCTGGGCGAGGAGCTCGCGGCCTATGCCCAGCACTACCGCGAGAAGGCCACCGAGCTCAGCGGCTTGCGTCAGCAGGCTGCCAAACAGCTTGCGACCGCCGTCGAGCAGGAAATCCAGCGCCTGGGCATGCCTGGCGGGCGTTTCTACATCGAGCTGACCCCCTATGCAGGCGATGAACTGTCGCCCCATGGCCTGGAAGGGGTCGAACTGCTGGTCAGTGCCAACCCCGGGCAACCGCTAAAGGGCCTGGCCAAGGTAGCGTCGGGCGGCGAACTGTCACGCATCAGCCTGGCGATCCAGGTCATCACCGCACAGACCTCGCGCATTCCCACCCTGGTGTTCGACGAAGTGGACGTCGGCATCGGCGGCCCTACCGCCGAGATCGTTGGCCAACTGCTGCGCCGCCTGGGCGAGCGTGGCCAGGTACTGACAGTCACCCACCTGCCCCAAGTCGCCGCGCAAGGGCACCATCACCTGTTCGTGCACAAGATGCGCAACAGCGACACCACCCATACTGCAGTCGCCAGCCTGGGCAAGCGCGAGCGGGTGGAGGAAGTGGCGCGAATGCTGGGGGGCATCGACCTGACCAAGGAATCGTTGGCCCATGCACGCAAGATGGTAGTGAAGTCCTGACATCAATGCTCTAGGAGCGGCCTTGTGCCGCGAAAGGGCCGCAAAGCGGCCCTGCAATCTCTGCTGCGAAGCTGAAATTAGGGAGCGCTACGCACTCCTTTCGCGGCACAAGGCCGCTCCTACAGGGGCGGGCATCACCTGCTGAAAGCACAAAGGCGACCCGAAGGTCGCCTTTGCTTTTGGTAACGAGAAAATCGTTACTTTTTCTTGCGTACGTACAGAACCAGATTGTGATCCACCAGCTCGTAGCCGTGCTGGGCAACGATCTCTTTCTGGCGCCTCTCGATCTCGGCATCCATGAATTCGATGACCTCGCCGGAATCCACGTTGACCATATGGTCGTGGTGGCCGCCGTCAGCCAGCTCGAATACTGCATGACCGCCGTCGAAGTTGTGGCGAACCACCAGACCCGCCGCTTCGAACTGGGTCAGTACGCGATACACGGTCGCCAGGCCAACATCCTCGCCAGCCTCCATCAGCGCCTTGTAGACATCCTCGGCGCTCATGTGACGCTGCTCGGTGGAGTCGAGCATCTGTAGGATCTTGACTCGAGGCAGGGTCACCTTGAGACCGGCTTTGCGCAATTCGCTATTTTCAACCATGGTCAGCTTTCTCGCCGATGCTGCTTCGCAGCTTCTCTTAATACGGGTATGATCGGGGTTTACGTTGTCCAGCCAAGATAGTGGAAGTCGCCCACCGATGCAAAACACCAAGCTCTTGCTAACCAGCCTCACCCTCGTGGGACTGCTCGCACTCGCCGGTTGCTCGTTTCCCGGGGTTTACAAAATCGACATCCAGCAGGGCAATGTCGTTACGCAGGACATGATAGACCAATTGCGCCCCGGAATGACCCGCCGGCAAGTAAGGTTTATCATGGGCAACCCACTGATTCAGGACACCTTCAACACCAACCGCTGGGACTACCTCTACAGCCTCCAGCCCGGCGGTGGCCAGCGCCAGCAAGAGCGCATGAGCATCTTCTTCAACGACAGCGACCAACTGGTCAGCCTGTCCGGCGACTTCATGCCAGGCGTGAGCCGCGACCAGGAAATCCTCGGTGGCAGCGGCGACACCACCGTCAGCCCAGCTGCCGAACAGGGCCAGCCGGAAGAAAAACCAGCCAAGCCAGGTTCGCTGGAGGAGTCGATCCAGAAAGAGATCGACACCATCGAGACCACGCCGGTCCCGACGCCAGCACCACTGGAAACCTCCCCGCAGTAAACGCGGCGGACACGAAAAAGCCCGGGCAGTGCCCGGGCTTTTTGTTGCAAGGCTGCCGAGCCCACGCCTACAGAAGCCCGCATGCCCCTCAGCCTTGCCGCGCCGCCCGCGCCTTGGCTGCCCGCTGCTTGCGCACTTCCTTGGGGTCGGCCAGCAGTGGCCGGTAGACCTCCAGGCGATCGCCCTCTTCCACCCTGCGCTGCGCAGGGTCCGCTACCACCTTGCCAAAGATCCCTACCGGGCACGCTTCCAGATCCAGGCCAGGCACCTGCTCGGCGAGCCGGGACAGGCGCAGCGCCTCACGCACGCACGTCCCTTCAGGCACTACGCACGCCAACAACCACTGGCGCTCGGCCGTGGCATACACGACCTCTATATTCAGGCCCGCGTCAGCCATTGAGCTGCTTGGCCCGCTGGCAGAAGGCATCGACCAAGGTGTTGGCTGCCTGGTTGAACAGCGGCCCCAGGGTGGCGCGCACCAGTGGCCCGGCGTAGTCGAAGGACAAGTCCAGGCTGATCTTGCAGGCCTTCTCGCCCAACGGTTTGAACACCCACAGCCCATGCAGCTGGGTGAACGGCCCCTCTTCGAGGTTCATCTCGATCGACTGCCCCGGCACCAGCACATTGCGCGTGACGAACTGCTGGCTCATGCCGCCCTTGGCCACTTCCAGCTTCGCCCGCATGTGCGTCTCGCTGGCCTCGATCACAGTCGCGGCCGAGCACCACGGCAGGAACTTCGGATAACTGGCCACATCGTTGACCAGATCGTAGAGCGCCTGGGCAGGGTATGGCAGCAGGGCAGAGCGTTGAATATGGGTAGTCATCCAGGCGTCACTTCCAAGACAGGGCGGCAGCGCTTCTCAGCGCTTCGAAAACAGTGCTGTTCACAGAAACAGGCCCTGCATTGTCCGGGATTCATCCTACAGGCTCAAGCACACCTAAACCCCGTAGCCGACAACGCGACGACTCCCTATAATGCGGCCCCTATGGCTAAGCAAAAGAAACATCCGACCGGGACCATCGCGCAGAACAAGAAAGCGCGACACGATTACTTCATCGAGCATAAGTTCGAGGCCGGGCTGGTCCTGTCCGGCTGGGAAGTAAAGAGCCTGCGGGCCGGCAAGGCGCACCTGACCGACAGCTACGTGCTGCTCAAGGACGGCGAAGCCTGGCTGTTCGGCAGCCACATCACCCCGCTGACCACCGCCAGCACCCACGTCATCGCCGACCCCACGCGCACCCGCAAGCTGCTGCTGAACAAGCGCGAGCTCGAGCGCCTGGAAGCGTCCGTGGCACAGAAGGGCTACACCTGCGTGGCCCTGTCGCTGTACTGGAGCAAGCACCTGATCAAGTGCGAGATCGCACTCGGCAAGGGCAAGAAGGAATACGACAAGCGCGACACCATGCGCGAACGCGATTCCAACCGCGAGCTGCAGCGGGCTGTGCGTAACAAGGGCAAGGACGAGTAATCCCCCCTAGCCAGCTGGCGCAGTTATTGTAGGAGCGGCCTTGTGCCGCGAAAGGGCTGCCCAGCAGCCCCAGCACTCCGAGCGCCAACGACAAGCCCCCGGGGCGGCCAAGCGGCCCTTTCGCGGCACAAGGCCGCTCCTACAACGACCGTACGGATCGTCGGCCACAGGCAATCAACGCCCGCTGCGCCGCTCCGCCCGCGCCACCCGCTGGGCTTCTTCCTGCGCTTCCTCGAGCACTTCCTGCACATACAGGATATGCCGGCTCGACACCTCCCGCGCATCCTCCGCCCTGCCCTCGACAATCGCCTGGTACAGCTCCCTGTGCTGGCTGATCAGCATGTCCCGGGTCTCGGAGCGCTGCTGGTACATGCCGCCGATGTTGGTCACCACGTTGCGCTTGAGCAGGTCGAACAGGCCGCGGATGGTGTGCAGCAGCACTGCGTTATGGCTGGCCTCGGCAATCGCCAGGTGGAAACGCGCATCGGCCGCGCCCTCCTCTGCCCGGCTGACCTCACTGGCCCGGGAATAGCAGTCCTGCAACGCATCGAATGCCGCCTTGAGCCGCTCGCGGTCAGGCTCGGTGGCGCGCTGGGCTGCGTAGAAGGCGCATGAAGCCTCAAGGGTGTGACGAAACTCCAGCAGGTCGCGCTGCGCGTCGGGGTTGCGCTCGAACAACTGCATCAGCGGGTCGCTGAAGGTCGAACCCAGCGTCTCGGCGACGTAGTTGCCACCGCCCTGGCGGCTGACCAACAGGCCCTTGGCCACCAACTTCTGGATCGCCTCGCGCAGGGACGGTCGGGATACGCCGAACTGCTCGGCCAGGACACGCTCGGCCGGCAGGCGCTGCCCCGAGGTCAGCGTGCCCTCGAGAATCATTCCTTCCAACCGGTCGACAATATCGTCGGACAGGCGCCGTTGGCGGACCTGATCAAAAACCATCACATGTTCTCCACAAACCCCACGAACACCGGGGCCGCCTATTCTCGCCGATACCGGCCACGACGACACCCATCAGATGACGATTTTCCCTACCCGGCAGATGCCCATTCATCGACATCCGACCAAAGTTTTCCCCGAGACAAATTGACACGGCCTCAACGAGGCTTTTAACCTAGCGACCAGCCATTGTAAATTGGTCTTACCAATTATCCAATGCCAGTGCCTGACCAACAACAATTAGGGGCCACCCCATATGCAAACCTGGCAACAGCTCTATAGTCCGCTTGGTAGTCTTGGCCTGTCCGCGCTGGCGGCAGTCATTCCCATCGTGTTCTTCTTCCTTGCCCTGGCCGTGTTCCGCCTCAAAGGCCACGTCGCCGGCAGCATCACCCTTGCCCTGTCGATCCTGGTGGCGATCTTCGCCTTCCAGATGCCCGTCGACATGGCCCTGGCCGCCGCAGGCTATGGTTTCCTCTACGGCCTATGGCCCATCGCCTGGATCATCGTCGCCGCGGTGTTCCTGTACAAACTCACGGTCAAGAGCGGCCAGTTCGAAGTGATCCGTAGCTCGGTCCTGTCGATCACCGACGATCAGCGCCTGCAAGTGCTGCTGATCGGCTTCTGCTTTGGCGCCTTCCTGGAAGGTGCGGCCGGCTTCGGCGCGCCGGTGGCCATCACTGCCGCGCTGCTGGTGGGCCTTGGCTTCAACCCGCTGTACGCCGCGGGCCTTTGCCTGATCGCCAACACCGCCCCCGTGGCCTTCGGCGCCCTGGGCATCCCGATCATCGTCGCCGGCCAGGTGACTGGCATCGACGCTTTCCACATCGGTGCCATGACCGGCCGCCAGCTGCCCTTGCTGTCGCTGTTCGTGCCGTTCTGGCTGGTGTTCATGATGGATGGCCTGCGCGGCGTGAAGGAAACCTGGCCTGCCGCCTTGGTCGCTGGCCTGAGCTTCGCCGTCACCCAATACTTCACCTCGAACTTCATCGGCCCAGAACTGCCGGACATCACCTCGGCCCTGGCCAGCCTGATTGCCCTGACCCTGTTCCTGAAAGTCTGGCAGCCCAAGCGCGCCTTCGCCGAAGCCAAGGGCAGCGTCGGCGCGGCCGTGGTCAGCCGCGGTGGCAGCCAGCCTTCCCCGTACAGCCTGGGCGAGATCTTCAAGGCCTGGTCGCCGTTCCTGATCCTCACCGTACTGGTGACCATCTGGACGCTGAAGCCGTTCAAGGCCGCGTTCGCCGCGGGTGGCTCGATGTACGACTTCGTGTTCAACTTCGCCATCCCGCATCTGGACCAACTGGTGATCAAGGGCGCACCGATCGCCGCCACGCCAACCGCCATGCCGGCGATCTTCAAGCTCGACCCGATCTCCGCCACCGGCACTGCGATCTTCCTCTCGGCGCTGCTGTCGATGATGGTGCTGAAGATCAACGTCAAAACCGGTCTGACCACTTTGAAGGAAACCTTCTGGGAGCTGCGCTGGCCGATCCTGTCGATCGGCATGGTCCTGGCCTTCGCCTTCGTCACCAACTATTCGGGCATGTCCTCGACCATGGCCCTGGTGCTGGCCGGTACGGGTGCCGCCTTCCCGTTCTTCTCGCCGTTCCTGGGCTGGCTGGGCGTGTTCCTGACAGGCTCCGATACATCGTCCAACGCCCTGTTCAGCTCGCTGCAGGCCACTACCGCGCATCAGATCGGGGTCAACGACACCCTGCTGGTAGCGGCCAACACCAGCGGCGGCGTGACCGGCAAGATGATCTCGCCGCAATCGATCGCCGTGGCCTGCGCCGCTACCGGCCTGGTCGGCAAGGAATCCGACCTGTTCCGCTTCACCGTCAAGCACAGCCTGTTCTTCGCCACCATCGTCGGCCTGATCACCCTGGTCCAGGCCTACTGGCTCACCGGCATGCTGGTTCATCACTAAAGTGAAAGGGGCCGGGCGCCCTGGCGCGCCCGGCAACCACACCCACCCACGCTGCGAGAATCCATGATCATTTCCGCCTCCACCGACTATCGCGCCGCGGCCCAACGCAAGCTGCCTCCTTTCCTCTTCCATTACGCCGACGGCGGCGCCTACGCCGAGTACACCCTGCGCCACAACGTCGAGGACCTGGCGAGCATCGCCTTGCGTCAGCGGGTGCTGAAGAACATGTCCGAGCTAAGCCTGCAGACGACGCTGTTCGGCGAAACCCTGAGCATGCCCGTGGCCCTGGCCCCGGTGGGCCTGACCGGCATGTACGCACGCCGAGGCGAAGTGCAGGCGGCACGCGCGGCGGCGGCCAAGGGCATTCCCTTCACAATGTCGACCGTCTCGGTCTGCCCCATCGAAGAGGTCGCCCCGGCCATCGACCGGCCGATGTGGTTCCAGCTCTATGTGCTCAAGGACCGCGGCTTCATGCGCAACGCCCTGGAACGTGCCAAGGCCGCTGGCGTGAAGACCCTGGTGTTCACCGTCGACATGCCGGTCCCCGGCGCCCGCTACCGCGACGCCCATTCCGGCATGAGCGGCCCGAACGCACCGCTGCGGCGTATCTGGCAGGCCATGACCCACCCACAATGGGCCCTGGATGTCGGCTTGCTGGGCCGCCCCCATGACCTGGGCAACATCTCCAAGTACCGTGGCAACCCCACCGGCCTGGCCGACTACATCGGCTGGCTGGGCGCCAACTTCGACCCGTCCATTTCCTGGAAGGACCTGGAGTGGATCCGCGAATTCTGGGACGGCCCGATGATCATCAAGGGCATCCTCGACCCCGACGACGCCCGGGACGCGGTGAAATTCGGCGCCGACGGCATCGTGGTGTCCAACCACGGCGGGCGCCAGCTCGACGGTGTGCTGTCCAGCGCCCGCGCCCTGCCGGCGATCGCCGATGCGGTCAAGGGCGACCTGAAGATCCTCGCCGACTCCGGCATCCGCAATGGCCTGGACGTGGTGCGCATGGTCGCCCTGGGCGCCGATACCGTGCTGATCGGCCGCGCCTTCCTCTACGCCCTGGCCACCCACGGCGAAGCCGGGGTGAAGAACCTGCTCGAGCTGTTCGAGAAGGAAATGCGCGTGGCCATGGTGCTGACCGGCGCCAAGTCCATCAGCGAGATCAGCCGCGACTCGCTGGTCCGGGAACTGGGCGCCTGAGCGCCCGTCCGAACACTGCCTGATTGCCCGGGGCACGCCGCGCGCCAGACGCCGCGGCCCCGCGAGGAGACTGCATGAGCTTGCCCGCCGCGTTCCTGCGAGATACCGAGCATTTGATTCCCGCCGAGCGCCGATTCGACGACCCGACCTCGACCCTGGCCTTCGGTACCGATGCCAGCTTCTACCGGCTGGTTCCCAAGTTGGTGGTGCGGGTCGAATCCGAGGACGAGGTTGTGGGCCTGCTGCACCTGGCCCAGCGCGACCGCGTGCCGGTGACCTTCCGCGCCGCCGGCACCAGCCTCTCGGGCCAGGCCATCAGCGACTCGGTGCTGATCGTGCTGGGTGACAACTGGAACGGCCGCCAGATCCGCGGCCAGGGCGAGCAGATCCGCCTGCAGCCCGGCGTCATCGGCGCCCAGGCCAACGCCTGGCTGGCGCCCTTCGGACGCAAGATCGGCCCGGACCCGGCCTCGATCAACGCCTGCAAGATCGGCGGCATCGTCGCCAACAATGCCAGCGGCATGTGCTGCGGCACGGCGCAGAACACCTACCACACCCTGGCCGGCATGCGCCTGGTGCTGGCCGACGGCACCCGCCTGGACACCGAAGACCCGGCCAGCGTCGCCGCCTTCGAGCAGAGCCATGCCACGCTGCTGGACGAACTGGCCCGCCTGGGCCGGGAAACCCGCGCCAACACGGCCCTGGCCGACAAGATCCGGCACAAGTACCGCCTGAAGAACACCACCGGGCTGTCCCTCAATTCGCTGATCGACTACGACCAGCCGCTGGATATCCTCCAGCACCTGCTGGTCGGCTCCGAAGGCACGCTCGGCTTCATCAGTGCGGTCACCTACGACACCGTGCCCGACCATCCGCACAAAGCCAGCGCGCTGCTGGTCTTCCCCAGCGTGGAAAGCTGCTGCCGCGCCGTGACCGTACTCAAGCCGCAGCCGGTTTCCGCCGTCGAGCTGCTCGACCGCCGCAGCCTGCGCTCGGTGCAGGACATGCCCGGTATGCCGAGCTGGGTCAAAGGCCTGTCGGCCAATGCCTGCGCCCTGCTGATCGAGTCCCGCGCCGCCAGCCAGGGTCTGCTGCACGAACAGCTTGATCAGGTGATGGCCGCCATTGCCGAATTCCCGCTGGAGCAGCGGGTCGACTTCAGCGAAGACCCGGCGGTGTACAACCAGCTGTGGAAGATCCGCAAGGACACCTTCCCCGCCGTCGGTGCCGTGCGCCAGACCGGCACCACGGTGATCATCGAAGACGTGACCTTCCCCATCGAACAGTTGGCCGAAGGCGTCAACCGCCTGATCCAGCTGTTCGACAAGCACCACTATGACGAAGCGATCATCTTCGGCCATGCCCTGGAGGGCAACCTGCACTTCGTGTTCACCCAAGGTTTCAACAGCGCCGAGGAAGTGGCGCGCTACCAGGCCTTCATGGACGATGTGGCGCAGTTGGTGGCCGTGGAGTTCGGCGGCTCGCTCAAGGCCGAGCACGGCACCGGTCGCAACATGGCCCCCTTCGTCGAGCTCGAGTGGGGCCATGAGGCCTACCAATTGATGTGGACGCTCAAGCGCCTGCTCGACCCCAACGGCATCCTCAACCCTGACGTGGTGCTCAGCGACGACCGGGACATCCACCTCAAGCACCTCAAGCCCCTGCCGGCCGCCGATGACATCGTCGACAAATGCATCGAATGCGGCTTCTGCGAACCCGTGTGCCCATCCAAGGGGCTGACCCTCAGCCCACGCCAACGGATCGTCATATGGCGCGACATCCAGGCCAAGAATCGCGCCGGCATCGATACCCGCGAACTGATGCGGACCTACCAGTACCAGGGCATCGACACCTGTGCCGCCACCGGCCTGTGCGCCCAACGCTGCCCGGTGGGCATCAATACCGGCGAGCTGGTGAAGAAGCTGCGCAGCCAAGCGGCCGAGCACAACAAGGCCGCCGACTGGCTCGCCGACAACTTCCATACCGCCTTGCGCGGCGCACGCCTGACGCTGGCCGCCGCCAACGGCGCGCGCAAACTGCTCGGCGCCCCGCGCCTGAGCCGCCTGAGCGCCTCACTGAGCAAGGCCAGCAACGGCCGCCTGCCGCAGTGGACGCCAGCCATGCCGCAGCCGCTGCGCACCTTCGCCCCAGCCCTGCCGATCAATGACGCCCGCCCACGTGTGGTCTACCTGGCTGCCTGCGTGTCCCGGGTCATGGGCCCGGCCGCTGGCGACAAGGAACAAAGCTCACTGCTGGACAAGACCCGCGCCCTGCTGGAAAAAGCCGGCTATCAAGTGATATTCCCGGAAAACGCCGACAACCTGTGCTGCGGCCAGCCGTTCGCTTCCAAGGGTTACCCCGAGCAGGCCGAACACAAGCGCCAGGAACTGATCAACGCCCTGCTGCACGCCAGCCGCGGCGGCCTCGACCCCATCTACTGCGACACCAGCCCCTGCACCCTGCGCCTGGTCCAGGACCTGGGCGACACCCGCCTGGACCTCTACGACCCGGTGCGCTTCATCCGCACCCACCTGGTCGACAAGCTGGAGTTCACGCCGCAGCGCGAGCCAGTGGCCGTACACGTCACCTGCAGCACCCAGCATTTGGGCGAAAGCCAGGCACTGATCGACCTGGCCAGACTGTGCAGCCAGCAGGTGGTGATCCCGGAAGGCATCCATTGCTGCGGCTTCGCCGGCGACAAAGGCTTCACCACACCCGAGCTCAACGCCCACTCCCTGCGCACTCTCAAGGATGCGGTGCAACATTGCAGCGAAGGCATTTCCACCAGCCGCACCTGCGAAATCGGCCTGTCCAGCCACAGCGGCATCGACTATCACGGGCTGGTGTACCTGGTGGATCGCGTTACCCGACCGCGTCCGCTGTAATCCCTCCCGGCGGCCCTGCCCGGACTTTTTCCATACCGGGCCCGGCCCAATCGCCGGCAAACCGGCTCCCACAACCTCTGAAAACAACGCAGGACAGGTGGGAGCCGGCTCGCCGGCGATTCGAGGGCGCAGCCCTCGCCTGCACCTCGATTGAACCCTCGCCAAATCCTGGGAGTCCACCCTTACAGGCCCACCTACCAGAGGCCATCACGAGGAGACACCCATGAAAGGTACTGCGCTTTCCGCCCTGTTCGCGGCCGCAACCCTGCTGGCCTCGCCGGTGTTCGCCGCCGAGGACCTCTGCGCCATCAACCTGCAGAAGATCGATGACAACATGGCCACCGTCGGCGCCACCTCCGAAGGCCTGGACAAAGCCATCACCGAGCAGGTCGACAAAGCCAAGGCAGCCCAGGCCGCCGGCGATACCAAGGAATGCATCGCCGTCACCTCCAAAGTGCTCGAACGCATGGAGAAAACCGAGAAAGGCAGCGGCTCGACCGGAGGCGCCGGCAGCGGCTCTTGAGGCACGCCGGCCGCAGCAGTCGACGCAGCCCATGCAAAGGCGTATACTGCGCTCACGTGTCGAAGGGCACGTCAGCTAGAGCTGAGTGTGGGGCCGATCAGGATTCGACGCCGGTAGCGAAACTCTAGGTGCATGCCGAGTTGGTAACAGAACTCGTAAATCCACTGTTGCAACTTTCTATAGTTGCCAATGACGAAAACTACGAGGGCTACGCTCTCGCTGCGTAAGCAGCTGAGCCCGCTCTCCTGGTAGCTTCGGCTCCAGCAATCACCAGGGGATGCCTGTAAACCCGAAGTGATTGTCATACAGAACAGGATCGTCGTGTAGCACGTTGTGGGCAAAGCGACTAAAACTTACACAACTCGTCCAAAGCACCCTGCCCGTCGGGCGGCTGCGGATTAACTCAGTAGACACGGCTAAGCATGTAGTACCGACAGCGGAGTACTGGCGGACGGGGGTTCAAATCCCCCCGGCTCCACCAATTTTTCTTCCCAGGAAGACCCAGAAAAGCCGTAAAGCCTAGAGAAATCAAAGCTTTACGGCTTTTTTATTGCCCGCGTTTTCCCACCTTATCCCAGGGCATCCCACGATTGACGGGGGCACATATGGGGGCATAAAACGCTCATCTGCTCGTTCGGAGAGGATGTGCCCCCAATGCCCTTGAAAGACACCAACTGCCGCAACGCCAAGCCCCAGGACAAGCCGTACCGCCTGTATGACGAACAGGGCTTGTACCTGGAAGTGCAGCCCAACGGAGGTCGTTACTGGCGCTTGAAGTACCGCTTTCTGGGAAAGGAAAAGCGCTTAGCGCTTGGTGTTTATCCTGAGGTCGGCCTGCAGGAGGCCCGGCGCAAGCGTGATGATGCTCGCGTTCAGCTTGCCGGCGGCCAAGACCCTTCGCTGCAAAGACGCATGGCCAAGGTGGTCAGCCAGCTCGATCACCAACACACCTTTGAGTCGGTCGCAAAGCAATGGCTCACTATTCGCGAGTCAACCTGGGATCCGGAATATACCCGCACGGTGCGGCAGCGCCTTGAGCTCAATGTCTACCCCTGGCTGGGAAAACTCCCGATCAGCAGCATCAGCACGCCCATGCTGGTCGAAAACCTGCAGCGCATCATCAAGCGCGGCGCTCGCGAGACGGCGCGTCGTGTTGCCCAGATCTACAAACAGATTTTCGAGTTCGCCGAAGCTGCCGGTATCACCCCGCCCAACCAGATTGGCAATCTCTCACGTACACTCCCAGCCAAGCGGGTGAAACACTTTGCTGCCGTGACCGATCCTGAAAAACTCGGGGCACTGCTCAAAGCACTGGATAGCTACACGGGGACAATGCCTGTTTGTTGTGCACTCAAGCTGGCCCCATTGCTGTTCTGCCGGCCCGGTGACCTGCGCCACATGGAGTGGTCGGAGGTCAATCTGGATGCGGGCGAGTGGTTGATTCCCGGCCACAAGATGAAAGGGCTCACTGCCACCAAACAGGATCGTCCGGATCATTTGGTTCCCCTGAGCCAGCAAGCAATCGCTGTTCTGCGCGAGCTGAAACCACTCACCGGCAGACATCGATACGCCTTCCCCTCGGCACGAGGAGGCGACCGGCCGATGTCCAACAATGCCGTACTCAGCGCATTACGCCGCATGGACATCAGCGGCGACGAAATGACTGGGCACGGCTTTCGTGCGACAGCGAGAACCATAGGTGCGGAGGTGCTGGGATTTCGCCCAGATCTCTTGGAGCATCAGCTTGCTCACACAGTAAAAAATCCGCTGGGACGCGCGTACGATCGAACCAGCTTCTTGCCAGAACGGCGTGAAATGATGCAGATCTGGGCCGACTTTTTGGACTCGATAAAACGCTGAATGCAAGCGCCCCCATCAGTCAGCGAGCCCTCAAGCTAATACGAGCACTATCTTATCGCTCCAGTACTGGCTGAATTGCTAAACTGCGCCGATTTGGCGCCTGTAATGCGCCAGACGCAATCCAAAAGGAATTCCTACCGATGTCAGCCTTATCAGCTTTGCTGAATACCTACCGCAGCGCTTCTGTCACCGAACGCGAAAAAGGTACTTACTTCGAAGAGCTGATTTGCACTTACCTCCGCAACGAAGCCACCTACCGCGACCTTTACGACAAAGTATGGACGTATGCGGAGTGGGCGAAGGAACAAAGCCTCAGTGGCAAGGATGCGGGCGTTGATTTAGTGGCTCGCACCCAGGGCACCGGCGAGTACCACGCTATCCAGTGCAAGCTGTACGCCGAGGACTACAAAGTCCAGAAGAAGGACATAGACAGTTTCTTCACCGCCTCGGGCAAGGCGCCGTTCTCGCACCGCGTCATCGTCGCCACCACCAACAACTGGAGCGAGCACGCCGAGGACGCGTTGCAGGGTCAGCAGCCTCCGGTCAGTAAAATCGACCTGCAAGCCCTGGAAGACAGCCAGATAGACTGGGCCAAGTACCAGCCCAATCAGGCAGTCGCTCTCAAGGCCAAAAAGCAGCTGCGCGAGCACCAGCAAACCGCGTTGAATGCCGTGGCCGCTGGCCTCAAGGACGCCGAACGCGGCAAGCTAATCATGGCCTGCGGCACCGGCAAGACCTTCACCAGCTTGAAAATTGCCGAACAGCAGGCCGGCAAGGGTAAGCGTGTCCTGTTCCTGGTGCCTAGCCTGTCGCTGCTATCGCAGACCCTAACCGAATGGACGCAGGAAAGCGCCACCCCGCTCCACAGCTTTGCCGTCTGCTCCGACAGTGACGTAGGCAAGAAGCGAAAAGCAGAGGATGACGCGGTTCAGGTGTTCACCCATGAACTGCGATACCCGGCCACTACCAAGGCAGATCGCCTCGCGGCAGAAATGCTCAAGCGTCACGATGCCGAACACATGAGCGTGGTGTTCTCCACCTATCACTCCATCGATGTGATCAGCCGTGCCCAGACTGATCATGGCCTGGCCGCTTTCGATCTGGTGATCTGCGACGAAGCGCACCGCACCACGGGTGCCACCTTTGGCGACGATGACGAAAGCAACTTTGTGCGCGTTCATGATGCCGACTACATCCGCGCCACCAAACGTCTGTACATGACCGCCACGCCGCGCATCTACGGTGACAACGCCAAGCTCAAGGCCGAGTCCGGCGAAGTCACCCTGTGCTCAATGGATGACGAAGCGCTCTACGGCAAAGAGCTGTTCGTCATCAACTTCTCCGAGGCCGTCCAGCGCGGCCTGCTCACCGATTACAAGGTGCTAGTACTCACCGTCGAGGAAAGCACAATCAGCCGCCGCCTTCAGGAGATGCTGAAGGACGAGAACAACCAGCTCAAGGTAGACGACGCCGCCAAGATAGTCGGTTGCTGGAAGGCGCTGGCCAAGCAGGGATTGGCCGAAAACTTGGTGGGTGATGATCAGCCCATGAGGCGCGCTGTAGCTTTCTGCCAGGTCATCTCGCCCAATTACAAGGGCACCAAGCACAAGGTCAGCTCGATCAACATCGCCAGCATGTTCCAGTCGGTGGTGGAAGCTTATCAAGACTCCGAAAATATCGATGAGGACTCACGCATCATCTGCGAAGCCGCACACGTCGATGGCGGCATGAATGCTAGTGCCAAAGAAGCCAAGCTCAACTGGCTCAAAGAAGAACCGCCAGCCAATACCTGCCGCATCCTCAGCAACGTACGTTGCCTGTCTGAAGGTGTGGACGTACCAGCGCTGGACGCCGTTCTCTTCCTCACCCCGCGTAATTCCCAGGTGGACGTGGTGCAATCCGTTGGCCGGGTAATGCGCAACGCACCGGGTAAGAAGCGTGGCTATGTGGTGCTGCCCGTGGTCATTCCGGCCGGCATGGAGCCCCACGAAGCGCTCAATGACAACCAGACCTACAAAGTTGTCTGGCAGGTGCTTCAGGCCCTGCGCTCGCACGACGACAGCTTCGACGCCATGGTCAACAAGCTCGACCTGATCGGCTCTGACCCGCGCAAGATGGAAGTCATCGCCATCACCGACAAGGCCGACAAAAAGACCAAGAAAAACAGCGGAACGAGCAACGGCCAGGCTGGCAAAGGCCAATACGGCATTGGTGAGAAACGCGCTAAGTACGATGTCGAGGGTCAGATGACCCAGCAGGCCGAGCTGGCCTATGAGGTGGGGGAAATCGAGAAGGCCATCTACGCCAAGATCGTTGACAAGTGCGGCAACCGCCACCACTGGGAAGACTGGGCCAACGACATCGCCAAGATCGCCCGCACCCATATCGACCGCATTCAGGGCATCCTGGAGAACCCTGCCAACATCCAGGAAAAGACCGCATTCAATGCCTTCGCCACCGAGCTGCGCGACGACCTCAACGACAGCATCAGCGATGGCGAGATTGTCGAAATGCTCGCCCAGCACCTGGTAACCAAGCCAGTGTTCGACGCGCTGTTCGATGAGTACAGCTTCGCCAGCCACAACCCCATGTCCAAGGCCATGCAAGGCGTACTGGACGCGCTTCATGAACATCACCTGACCAAGGAAGCCGATACCCTAGATAAGTTCTACGCCAGCGTGCGGCAACGCGCTGCCGGCATCAACAATGCCCAAGGCAAGCAGAAGATCATCGTCGAGCTGTACGACAAGTTTTTCCGCAATGCCTTCCCCAAGATGACTGAGCGCCTAGGGATCGTTTACACCCCGGTTGAGGTCGTGGACTTTATTCTGCACAGCGTCAATCACCTGCTGCAGCAGGAGTTCAGCCAGACCTTGGGCAGCAAGGGCGTCCACATCATTGACCCGTTCACCGGCACCGGTACCTTTATCACCCGCCTGATCCAGTCAGGCCTGATCAAGCCGGACGAGCTGCCGCACAAATACAGACACGAGATTCACGCCAACGAGCTGGTACTGCTGGCCTACTACATCGCGGCCATCAATATCGAAGCGGCATACCACGGCGAAGTGATTGACGAATACACCCCGTTTGAAGGTATCTGCCTGACCGACACCTTCCAGATGTACGAAAAGGACGATTTGGTAAGCGCGCTGCTGGAGGACAACAGCGCCCGGCGTCAGCGCCAGAAGGATTTGGATATACGGGTGATTGTGGGTAATCCGCCGTATTCGGTTGGTCAAGGAGATGCCAATGCCAACAATGCCAATGTGCCCTATCCATCATTGGACGCACGCATTCGTGATACATACGGAGCGCGTTCTGAAGCAACCAACAAGAACTCGCTGTATGACAGCTACATTCGCGCCATCCGATGGGCCAGCGATCGTATCGGTGATGCCGGGATCATCGGCTTTGTTACCAACGCCGGCTTTGTCGATGCCAGCACTACTGACGGACTGCGGAAGTGCCTAACTGATGAGTTTTCCAGCCTGTATGTGTTCCATCTGCGCGGGAACGCCCGCACATCAGGTGAAACACGCCGGAAGGAAAAGGACAACGTGTTTGGCATGGGTAGTCGAGCGCCTATTGCCATCTCCCTATTGGTCAAGAATCCTAACGCAGAGGCTTATGGCCAGATTAATTTCAACGACATAGGCGACTACCTCAGCCGTGAGGAAAAGCTGAAGAAGATCGCCGGCTTTAGCAGCGTGGCCGGCATCGAGCAGTGGCAGCCGATCACCCCGGATGAGCACGGGGACTGGGTTAAGCAGCGTGACGACAGCTTTAACCAGTTCATTGTATTGGGCGAAAAGGACGAAAAAAGCGCACTTACACTGTTCGACAACTACTCCAATGGCGTGAAAACTCAGCGTGATGCTTGGGCCTTCAATTCCTGCAAAGCCAAATTAGCGACCAATATGGAAGGCATGATTGGTTTCTACAACGCTGAAGTAAAGCGCTTCAATGCGGCGCATCCGGGGCTGGATACCAAGGGCCGTCAGGCTCAGGTGGATGGATTTATTGACACCGATCCGACACGCATCAGTTGGACTCGCGCACTGAAGCAGGATCTTGGCAAAGATCGCAGCTATGCCTTCGAGGTCGACTGCTTGGTGACTGCACTTTATCGCCCTTTCACCAAGCAATGGTTGTACTTCAACCGTCGACTCAACGAGATGGTTTACCAGATGCCGCGCATTTTTCCCGATGCCGTGGCTGAGAATTTGGTGATCGGCGTTTCTGCCACAGGTGAAAAGGTTGCATTTAGCGCCTTGATTTCTCGCCATGTACCAAGCCTTCACTTCGTGGATATTGAGGGTTCGCAGTGCTTCCCCCTGTACCTCTACGACGAAACCGCACAGGCCTCGAAAAAAGATCTCTTTTCCGAGCCCACTGAAGCCGGGCTGCGCCGGCGCGATGCCATCACCGATGCCGGCCTTGCACACTTCAATACCACCTACCCCGGCGAGCAGATCAGCAAAGAAGACCTGTTCTACTACGTCTACGGCATCCTGCACTCCCCAGACTACCGCGAGCGCTTTGCCGACAACCTGAGCAAAGAGCTGCCGCGCATCCCGGCTGTGAAGAAGCCCGCCGACTTCTGGGCTTTCAGCAAAGCAGGCCGCGCCCTGGCTGACCTCCACCTGAACTACGAAACTGTCGAGCCGTACCCGTTGACCATCGAGGCCAAGGGCACGCTGGCCGATGCCGACTACCGAGTGGAGAAGATGAAGTTCGCCAAGAAGGGCGACAAAACCACAGTCATCTATAACCCCCGTATCACCCTCAAGGACATCCCCGAGGTGGCTTGGGATTACGTGGTCAACGGCAAAGCTGCGCTGGATTGGGTAATGGAACGCCAAGCCGTGCGCACCGACAAAGCCAGCGGCATCGTCAACGACGCCAACGACTGGGCAACCGAAACCATGGGCAACCCCAAATACCCTCTGGAGCTGTTCCAGCGCGTGGTCACCGTGAGCTTGGAAACCCAGAAAATCGTCAAGGGATTGCCCAAACTCGATATCGGTACAGATGACTAGTTGAGTCCGATAAAACGCTGAGCACTCAGTCAACTATTGCCTTGGTTGGGCCACCCTTTCCCAACCAAGGCAGAGCACCTGCTGATTGCCAGCCCGGCACTCTCATGTTAAATAGTGTTCGTCCCAAGCGATCCATATCGATCCGCAACGGTCCGCCACGTCGCCCTGGTAACGATGTTAAAAACTTTCGCCTCGTTCGCATCCGCTGAACGGGCCGCATCAACTGCCATTGGTTGATTTGCGTATCTGGCGAGGACATTCTCAGTCCGTTCTGCCACTAGAAGCCTTAGGGCCCTAGAACTTCTGTAGCCCACAACGACCTCCGACGCTACCGAACATCAATCTCGGAAACGCGCATATACCTATGCGTGTGGCAAATGCCCCTGCTCGCTATGTAGCCAGCCGATATCCGTCTTTTACCCTTTTTAGCAGTAGTGCCGGAGGACGCTGCCCCACGCTTCAGAACCTAGGACTCAAACCTATGTCAATGCACGTTAGCAACCCTGACGATGTCAGCGACGATGACAAAATTCTTCGTTTGCGCGATGTCGAGGCAATCGTCGGCCTAAAACGTTCAACGATCTATCGGAAAATTTCGGAAGGCCTTTTCCCGCGACAGCGCCTTTTGTGCGGCTCCAGCGTCGGTTGGCGTAATAGCGAAGTCCAGGCTTGGATTCGGCAAAGGGAGGCGCTGTAATGCAGCGCCGAACACCTCAACAACCGGGCTGGATGATAGAACTCACAGCAGCGGTCGATATCCCAGCGGAAAAAACCCAGTGGATTTGGCCAGGCTGGCTGCCAAAGGCAAAGTTATCCATTCTTGCCGGTGCAGGTGGATGCGGCAAAACCACGCTGGCAATCTCGCTGGCCGCCACGCTCAGCAGAGGTGGTGACTGGCCAGACGGCAGCAAATGTGAGGCAGCAGGCAACATCGTAATCTGGAGCGGCGAGGATGGTATCGCTGACACGATCATTCCCCGCCTTACGGCTGCAGATGCAGACCTAACCCGCGTGCACATAATCGAAGGGCTAAGTGATCAGCGCGGGAACAGGCGACAGTTTGATCCTGCAGCCAACTTTGCCCTTTTGAATGAGGCAGCCGCACGTATTGACGGCGTTTCATTGCTGATTTTCGATCCACTGATCAATCTTATTCGTGGAGATATGCACCGAGCAAACGAGGTTCGGCAAGGGCTACAAATGGTAGTGGATTTTGCAGAGCGGCATTGTTGCGCTGTCCTCGGCATATCTCACCTGAGCAAAGGTACGGCCCAGTCCTCCGCCGCTAATCGTGTAATCGGCAGCCAGGCATTCTCCGCGCTCGCTCGCACTGTACTGGTGGCAGAGAAGGATCAAAATTCAGAAGCCAGGGTGCTTGTCCGAGCCAAGTCCAACGTTTCGATTGATAACGGAGGAATCGAGTATTTCGTTGAGCCCATCGTTATAGACGAGCAGTTGGAGACAACCTGCATCCGATGGGGAGAGGCCATCGATGGTAGCGCTGAAGCCATTCTCGCTGCGATCGAGCAAGCGGGTGACGCCAGACCCGCATCAGCTACTCAAGAAGCGCGTAGCTTTCTTGAGGAGACGTTGCAAGCTGGGCCTGTTGCAATCAATGCGTTGATGGCTTTAGCTGAAGAACGTTGCATTTCTTCGGCGTCACTTCGCAGAGCCCAGAAACAGCTAGGTATACGTTCACACAAAACAGGTATGCAGGGCGGATGGGCATGGGAGCTTCCCACCGCTCCCTGAAGGCGCTCAACGCACGTCGAAGGTGCTCAATACTCGTGTTGAGCATCTTCGTTTTTATTGAACGCCTTCGACTCGCGAGAGAGTTTGTATGACTGATTCCGCAGATAAAACCCCAGCATGCCAGGCGCACAGGTCGACCACGAACTACTTCCCAATGAAATAGAGATTGCCGTTCTTGTTGTAAATAGCGGCAGGTCGGAAGTCCTTAGGCCAATTCCGTCCAGGGTAGTATGCATAGATCCATTCGGGCAGGTGACGAGCAATACCCGCCAGCGCATCCATGCCGTCCTTATCAGCTCTGCTAGCGTCAGCAAATAGTTCGCCTGAGGGATCGGTCAGGAAAATCGGGCCGTAGGCTTTCTCGGCCGAAATGAATGCTGGCGCAGCGCTCGCCGGAGCGTCGAACGGTGCAGGGTTCCCAGCAGCCAAATCTGCAAGCCTGTCGTATTTCTTGCCTGATCCGTCAGCGTACTTAGCCGGCTCATGACGCAACTTTGAGATTTTCCCACCGAAGTATTTTTCTCTCGCATCCAGCCAGGCCAACCTGACCAACGCAGATGCCTCCTTTGGGTTAGACGCGAGTTCCTCAGGCACCCACGCAGCAACCTGGTAATGATAGACAGGGCCAGCGCTGCCACCACCCAGCAAGAACAACCCGACGCCAAGAGAGGCTGCTCCTGCGCTGCTAAAACCAGTTGGAGGTGACACGTATCCCAAACCTGCCGTCGCCAGACCTCCAGAGCCTCCCGAAGTCCCCAGCGCGCTCAAGTTATTTACCTCGTTCCCGACCATTTCCCTTGGAATATCGCGCTGACCATCGATGCGCATGGCTTCCAGAACCAGCATGGCATCGGACCATTTCTCGCGAGGAACATTTTTAGGTTCTGGCAACGTGACCCTCGGGGTACTGGAGCACCCAACTAGCGCAACCAACAGCAAGGTACCAACGCATCCCTTCACAGAAAAATACACCGACATGAAAACTCCCTATTTTTATTCAGTGGTAGTCCGGCACACGTAGTGCGCCGGAGACATCCGTCACTTGCCTGCCAGGTCATAGCGCCCAAAATTATCTGGGCAACTTCAGCGGAAAATACCACCACCACTTAAACGACCGCAGATGATTTCTGCGAACCGACGTAGCGGTAAAGCGTTGTTCGAGAAACGCCATACCGTCGGGCAACATCGGTCACCTGTATCTCAGGATCTCTGAGAAGAGCTCGTATCTCACGTACCTGACGATCATCCAGCGCAGGCTTGCGTCCACCGTTTCTCCCACGGGCACGAGCCGCAGCCAGCCCTGCGCGAGTTCGCTCTCGAATGAGGTTGCGCTCGAACTCCGCCAGGGCAGCGAACACGTGAAAGATCAGCTTACCGGCAGCGCTGGTGGTTTCGATTCGTTCGGTCATGGATTCGAAGGCCACCCCTTCCCGCTCCAAGCTACTGACAATCCCAACCAAGTCAGGCAGAGAACGACCGAGACGGTCCAGTCGCCAGACAACCAGAGTGTCACCACTACGCAGAGCTGTTAGGCAATGCCCAAGCTCCGGCCTGTCCGCCGACTTGCCGCTCATGGTCTCCTCGTAGACTGTTGAGCACCCAGCCAGAGCAAGTGCATCTCGCTGCAGGTCGAGGTTCTGATCATCAGTCGACACTCGGGCATACCCAATCCGCTTTCCCATACGTTTTTCTCACACTGATTTCGGTACAGGAAAAGTGACAGGAAAGCGGTAAATCCCAAGTTCAAAAGTGTCGTTTTCAGAAGACGGCTGCACTGAACGTCAGAAGCCGACTGCACTATAGCAGCGGAGGGGTTGGATCCATCAGGCAACGACGGGCTGCTGCCGGCCATCAGCGGACGCAGGGAGGACTTTCCGCAACCGGCCGTTCGATGCGGCACCGATGGCCTTCGCGCAGGGGTAGTGAATCCGCCAGGATTGACTTGCGCTGCCCTACCTCTCACTAGTGAGGGGCGGCAGCGCATCAAGCGGTGAGCGCACTCCGGCACCGCCAACTTTCAGCACATGCGTGTAAATCATCGTCGTAGAGACGTCGGAATGGCCGAGCAGATCCTGCACGGTTCGAATGTCGTAACCGCTGCGGAGCAAGGCCGTCGCGAACGAGTGGCGGAGGGTGTGCGGTGTGGCGGGCTTCGTGATGCCTGCTTGTTCTACGGGGCACTGTTGCAAATAGTCGGTGGTGATAAACTTATCATCCCCTTTTGCTGATGGAGCTGCACATGAACCCATTCAAAGGCCGGCATTTTCAGCGTGACATCATTCTGTGGGCCGTACGCTGGTACTGCAAATACGGCATCAGTTACCGTGAGCTGCAGGAGATGCTGGCTGAACGCGGAGTGAATGTCGATCACTCCACGATTTACCGCTGGGTTCAGCGTTATGCGCCTGAAATGGAAAAACGGCTGCGCTGGTACTGGCGTAACCCTTCCGATCTTTGCCCGTGGCACATGGATGAAACCTACGTGAAGGTCAATGGCCGCTGGGCGTATCTGTACCGGGCCGTCGACAGCCGGGGCCGCACTGTCGATTTTTATCTCTCCTCCCGTCGTAACAGCAAAGCTGCATACCGGTTTCTGGGTAAAATCCTCAACAACGTGAAGAAGTGGCAGATCCCGCGATTCATCAACACGGATAAAGCGCCCGCCTATGGTCGCGCGCTTGCTCTGCTCAAACGCGAAGGCCGGTGCCCGTCTGACGTTGAACACCGACAGATTAAGTACCGGAACAACGTGATTGAATGCGATCATGGCAAACTGAAACGGATAATCGGCGCCACGCTGGGATTTAAATCCATGAAGACGGCTTACGCCACCATCAAAGGTATTGAGGTGATGCGTGCACTACGCAAAGGCCAGGCCTCAGCATTTTATTATGGTGATCCCCTGGGCGAAATGCGCCTGGTAAGCAGAGTTTTTGAAATGTAAGGCCTTTGAATAAGACAAAAGGCTGCCTCATCGCTAACTTTGCAACAGTGCCCCTGCGTGCGCTGCTGCCATGTCCACTACCTGACGCCGGTGATGGTGATGGCCTCGCCGGAGCGGGAATTTCTTAACCTCGACGAATTTAGACGATCGGCGGGCGAGGGGATGTCGTGGCAAGGTCCGCCTTGCGCTGCTCCGCAAGGGCGACACCAGCGGGTTCGTCGGCGGCCACGCCTAGCGCGACCGCAACCAAGCGTCGAAAAAGTATACGCTCGTCACCCGCCGTCTCCTGTGCTGAGAGTCTCAGGCCGATCGGCCGGCAGGGCTCAATGTCAGCAAACGCGTGATGAGCGGTGGCCTTCAACAGTGATAAGGCGGCACCAGAGAAAAATCACTCAGGGTCAATGCCAGCGCTTCGTTAATACAGATGTAGGTGTTCCACAGGGTAGCCAGCAGCATCCTGCGATGCAGATCCGGAACATAATGGTGCAGGGCGCTGACTTCCGGTGCCAGCAGATATTTTGGCAGTTTGCCTTGGATCAGAGCCATCTGACGCAGGGCTAGTGCAGCCGGATAGTCAATAGCTACCGGCAGCGGTGCGGACTGTTGTAACTCAGAATAAGAAATGAGGCCGCTCATGGCGTTGACTCTCAGTCATAGTATCGTGGTATCACCGGTTGGTTCCACTCTCTGTTGCGGGCAACTTCAGCAGCACGTAGGGGACTTCCGCGTTTCCAGACTTTACGAAACACGGAAACCGAAGACCATTCATGTTGTTGCTCAGGTCGCAGACGTTTTGCAGCAGCAGTCGCTTCACGTTCGCTCGCGTATCGGTGATTCATTCTGCTAACCAGTAAGGCAACCCCGCCAGCCTAGCCGGGTCCTCAACGACAGGAGCACGATCATGCGCACCCGTGGCCAGGACCCAACGCTGCCCGAGATGCGCCGCGTGCGGCTGCTGGAGATGGCGGACGCGATGGATATGTTCTGCCAAGGGTTGGTTTGCGCATTCACAGTTCTCCGCAAGAATTGATTGGCTCCAATTCTTGGAGTGGTGAATCCGTTAGCGAGGTGCCGCCGGCTTCCATTCAGGTCGAGGTGGCCCGGCTCCATGCACCGCGACGCAACGCGGGGAGGCAGACAAGGTATAGGGCGGCGCCTACAATCCATGCCAACCCGTTCCATGTGCTCGCCGAGGCGGCATAAATCGCCGTGACGATCAGCGGTCCAATGATCGAAGTTAGGCTGGTAAGAGCCGCGAGCGATCCTTGAAGCTGTCCCTGATGGTCGTCATCTACCTGCCTGGACAGCATGGCCTGCAACGCGGGCATCCCGATGCCGCCGGAAGCGAGAAGAATCATAATGGGGAAGGCCATCCAGCCTCGCGTCGCGAACGCCAGCAAGACGTAGCCCAGCGCGTCGGCCGCCATGCCGGCGATAATGGCCTGCTTCTCGCCGAAACGTTTGGTGGCGGGACCAGTGACGAAGGCTTGAGCGAGGGCGTGCAAGATTCCGAATACCGCAAGCGACAGGCCGATCATCGTCGCGCTCCAGCGAAAGCGGTCCTCGCCGAAAATGACCCAGAGCGCTGCCGGCACCTGTCCTACGAGTTGCATGATAAAGAAGACAGTCATAAGTGCGGCGACGATAGTCATGCCCCGCGCCCACCGGAAGGAGCTGACTGGGTTGAAGGCTCTCAAGGGCATCGGTCGACGCTCTCCCTTATGCGACTCCTGCATTAGGAAGCAGCCCAGTAGTAGGTTGAGGCCGTTGAGCACCGCCGCCGCAAGGAATGGTGCATGCAAGGAGATGGCGCCCAACAGTCCCCCGGCCACGGGGCCTGCCACCATACCCACGCCGAAACAAGCGCTCATGAGCCCGAAGTGGCGAGCCCGATCTTCCCCATCGGTGATGTCGGCGATATAGGCGCCAGCAACCGCACCTGTGGCGCCGGTGATGCCGGCCACGATGCGTCCGGCGTAGAGGATCCACAGGACGGGTGTGGTCGCCATGATCGCGTAGTCGATAGTGGCTCCAAGTAGCGAAGCGAGCAGGACTGGGCGGCGGCCAAAGCGGTCGGACAGTGCTCCGAGAACGGGTGCGCATAGAAATTGCATCAACGCATATAGCGCTAGCAGCACGCCATAGTGACTGGCGATGCTGTCGGAATGGACGATATCCCGCAAGAGGCCCGGCAGTACCGGCATAACCAAGCCTATGCCTACAGCATCCAGGGTGACGGTGCCGAGGATGACGATGAGCGCATTGTTAGATTTCATACACGGTGCCTGACTGCGTTAGCAATTTAACTGTGATAAACTACCGCATTAAAGCTTATCGATGATAAGCTGTCAAACATGAGAATTCGCGAATGAACAAGCTCCAACGCGAGGCCGTGATCCGAACCGCGCTCGAACTGCTTAACGACGTGGGCATGGAAGGTCTAACGACGCGCCGACTGGCTGAGCGCCTCGGGGTGCAACAGCCAGCGCTCTACTGGCATTTCAAGAACAAGCGTGCGTTGCTCGACGCACTTGCCGAAGCCATGCTGACGATAAATCACACGCATTCGACGCCAAGGGATGACGACGACTGGCGTTCGTTCCTGAAGGGCAATGCATGCAGTTTTCGACGGGCGTTGCTCGCTTATCGCGATGGCGCGCGTATTCATGCCGGGACGCGGCCAGCCGCGCCGCAGATGGAAAAAGCCGACGCGCAGCTTCGCTTCCTTTGCGATGCTGGCTTTTCGGCAGGTGACGCGACCTATGCGTTGATGGCAATCAGCTACTTCACCGTCGGCGCTGTTCTTGAGCAGCAAGCTAGCGAGGCAGACGCCGAGGAGCGGGGCGAAGATCAGTTGACCACCTCAGCGTCTACGATGCCGGCGCGCCTACAGAGCGCGATGAAAATCGTCTACGAAGGCGGTCCGGACGCGGCATTCGAGCGAGGCCTGGCTCTCATCATCGGCGGTCTTGAAAAAATGAGGCTCACTACGAACGACATTGAGGTGCTGAAGAATGTTGACGAATGACAGGGGGCGGCAGGTGCGGAGGGCGCGGTTGCTTCGTCATATGAAGCAAAGTCACCTAGCTGAATTAATGGGTGTGGATCAGGCAACCGTGTCGCGCTGGGAGCGGGGCACCCTTGCATTGTCGGATGGGAGGTGGTCAGCGGTTCTTCAATTGCTTACCGGGCCTTCCGATTCATCGTACGACGCTGCGCTGAAGCGTCTGGTGCAATCCTCCGCCCACAAAGTCCATCTGGTAGCGACCGGACACATTGTTTGCTCGCGGCATCTCCGGCCAGGCAAAGGGAATTGCGGATTGACCTAGCCGAACTCCTTGGTAAATCGCTGCGTGTTTATGCGTCCCCGAGATAGTTGCGGCCGACTCTGCGCTTAATGGGCTCGGTTGGCATGAGGGGCGGCTGGGGTCACTCGAGGTGGATACCGGCCCGAACTGGAGCGAGGAACTTCCATACTGCCAAGGCGAATGCTGTGGGAGCGCATCATGCTCGCTGATGGTAGCCCGGCACTACTTGTTACCACCACAGCTTAATGCGAAGGGTGCTCCTGTTCTTGTGCATATTTTATGCGCTGCTGATTGTGCATCGAACTGATAACCTCAACGGGTCTGCTTTGTAGTTCACCACACCCCTGACGCGCGCGTGCCGGATAAGCAGAACTATGGTGCCGATGGATGTCAGGAACACTCGGCCTGGTTCGTAACTAGGTCGTCCTGCGCGATCCTGCGGCTAGGGCCGGAATCGTGCTCGCCAGTCAGGCGCTGATGAAGCCTATGGGCACTGTTGCAAATAGTCGGTGGTGATAAACTTATCATCCCCTTTTGCTGATGGAGCTGCACATGAACCCATTCAAAGGCCGGCATTTTCAGCGTGACATCATTCTGTGGGCCGTACGCTGGTACTGCAAATACGGCATCAGTTACCGTGAGCTGCAGGAGATGCTGGCTGAACGCGGAGTGAATGTCGATCACTCCACGATTTACCGCTGGGTTCAGCGTTATGCGCCTGAAATGGAAAAACGGCTGCGCTGGTACTGGCGTAACCCTTCCGATCTTTGCCCGTGGCACATGGATGAAACCTACGTGAAGGTCAATGGCCGCTGGGCGTATCTGTACCGGGCCGTCGACAGCCGGGGCCGCACTGTCGATTTTTATCTCTCCTCCCGTCGTAACAGCAAAGCTGCATACCGGTTTCTGGGTAAAATCCTCAACAACGTGAAGAAGTGGCAGATCCCGCGATTCATCAACACGGATAAAGCGCCCGCCTATGGTCGCGCGCTTGCTCTGCTCAAACGCGAAGGCCGGTGCCCGTCTGACGTTGAACACCGACAGATTAAGTACCGGAACAACGTGATTGAATGCGATCATGGCAAACTGAAACGGATAATCGGCGCCACGCTGGGATTTAAATCCATGAAGACGGCTTACGCCACCATCAAAGGTATTGAGGTGATGCGTGCACTACGCAAAGGCCAGGCCTCAGCATTTTATTATGGTGATCCCCTGGGCGAAATGCGCCTGGTAAGCAGAGTTTTTGAAATGTAAGGCCTTTGAATAAGACAAAAGGCTGCCTCATCGCTAACTTTGCAACAGTGCCTTCTACGGCACGTTTGAAGGCGCGCTGAAAGGTCTGGTCATACATGTGATGGCGACGCACGACACCGCTCCGTGGATCGGTCGAATGCGTGTGCTGCGCAAAAACCCAGAACCACGGCCAGGAATGCCCGGCGCGCGGATACTTCCGCTCAAGGGCGTCGGGAAGCGCAACGCCGCTGCGGCCCTCGGCCTGGTCCTTCAGCCACCATGCCCGTGCACGCGACAGCTGCTCGCGCAGGCTGGGTGCCAAGCTCTCGGGTAACATCAAGGCCCGATCCTTGGAGCCCTTGCCCTCCCGCACGATGATCGTGCCGTGATCGAAATCCAGATCCTTGACCCGCAGTTGCAAACCCTCACTGATCCGCATGCCCGTTCCATACAGAAGCTGGGCGAACAAACGATGCTCGCCTTCCAGAAAACCGAGGATGCGAACCACTTCATCCGGGGTCAGCACCACCGGCAAGCGCCGCGACGGCCGAGGTCTTCCGATCTCCTGAAGCCAGGGCAGATCCGTGCACAGCACCTTGCCGTAGAAGAACAGCAAGGCCGCCAATGCCTGACGATGCGTGGAGACCGAAACCTTGCGCTCGTTCGCCAGCCAGGACAGAAATGCCTCGACTTCGCTGCTGCCCAAGGTTGCCGGGTGACGCACACCGTGGAAACGGATGAAGGCACGAACCCAGTGGACATAAGCCTGTTCGGTTCGTAAACTGTAATGCAAGTAGCGTATGCGCTCACGCAACTGGTCCAGAACCTTGACCGAACGCAGCGGTGGTAACGGCGCAGTGGCGGTTTTCATGGCTTGTTATGACTGTTTTTTTGTACAGTCTATGCCTCGGGCATCCAAGCAGCAAGCGCGTTACGCCGTGGGTCGATGTTTGATGTTATGGAGCAGCAACGATGTTACGCAGCAGGGCAGTCGCCCTAAAACAAAGTTAGACATCATGAGGGTAGCGGTGACCATCGAAATTTCGAACCAACTATCAGAGGTGCTAAGCGTCATTGAGCGCCATCTGGAATCAACGTTGCTGGCCGTGCATTTGTACGGCTCCGCAGTGGATGGCGGCCTGAAGCCATACAGCGATATTGATTTGTTGGTTACTGTGGCCGTAAAGCTTGATGAAACGACGCGGCGAGCATTGCTCAATGACCTTATGGAGGCTTCGGCTTTCCCTGGCGAGAGCGAGACGCTCCGCGCTATAGAAGTCACCCTTGTCGTGCATGACGACATCATCCCGTGGCGTTATCCGGCTAAGCGCGAGCTGCAATTTGGAGAATGGCAGCGCAATGACATTCTTGCGGGTATCTTCGAGCCAGCCATGATCGACATTGATCTAGCTATCCTGCTTACAAAAGCAAGAGAACATAGCGTTGCCTTGGTAGGTCCGGCAGCGGAGGAATTCTTTGACCCGGTTCCTGAACAGGATCTATTCGAGGCGCTGAGGGAAACCTTGAAGCTATGGAACTCGCAGCCCGACTGGGCCGGCGATGAGCGAAATGTAGTGCTTACGTTGTCCCGCATTTGGTACAGCGCAATAACCGGCAAAATCGCGCCGAAGGATGTCGCTGCCGACTGGGCAATAAAACGCCTACCTGCCCAGTATCAGCCCGTCTTACTTGAAGCTAAGCAAGCTTATCTGGGACAAAAAGAAGATCACTTGGCCTCACGCGCAGATCACTTGGAAGAATTTATTCGCTTTGTGAAAGGCGAGATCATCAAGTCAGTTGGTAAATGATGTCTAACAATTCGTTCAAGCCGACCGCGCTACGCGCGGCGGCTTAACTCCGGCGTTAGATGCACTAAGCACATAATTGCTCACAGCCAAACTATCAGGTCAAGTCTGCTTTTATTATTTTTAAGCGTGCATAATAAGCCCTACACAAATTGGGAGATATATCATGAAAGGCTGGCTTTTTCTTGTTATCGCAATAGTTGGCGAAGTAATCGCAACATCCGCATTAAAATCTAGCGAGGGCTTTACTAAGCTTGCCCCTTCCGCCGTTGTCATAATCGGTTATGGCATCGCATTTTATTTTCTTTCTCTGGTTCTGAAATCCATCCCTGTCGGTGTTGCTTATGCAGTCTGGTCGGGACTCGGCGTCGTCATAATTACAGCCATTGCCTGGTTGCTTCATGGGCAAAAGCTTGATGCGTGGGGCTTTGTAGGTATGGGGCTCATAATTGCTGCCTTTTTGCTCGCCCGATCCCCATCGTGGAAGTCGCTGCGGAGGCCGACGCCATGGTGACGGTGTTCGGCATTCTGAATCTCACCGAGGACTCCTTCTTCGATGAGAGCCGGCGGCTAGACCCCGCCGGCGCTGTCACCGCGGCGATCGAAATGCTGCGAGTCGGATCAGACGTCGTGGATGTCGGACCGGCCGCCAGCCATCCGGACGCGAGGCCTGTATCGCCGGCCGATGAGATCAGACGTATTGCGCCGCTCTTAGACGCCCTGTCCGATCAGATGCACCGTGTTTCAATCGACAGCTTCCAACCGGAAACCCAGCGCTATGCGCTCAAGCGCGGCGTGGGCTACCTGAACGATATCCAAGGATTTCCTGACCCTGCGCTCTATCCCGATATTGCTGAGGCGGACTGCAGGCTGGTGGTTATGCACTCAGCGCAGCGGGATGGCATCGCCACCCGCACCGGTCACCTTCGACCCGAAGACGCGCTCGACGAGATTGTGCGGTTCTTCGAGGCGCGGGTTTCCGCCTTGCGACGGAGCGGGGTCGCTGCCGACCGGCTCATCCTCGATCCGGGGATGGGATTTTTCTTGAGCCCCGCACCGGAAACATCGCTGCACGTGCTGTCGAACCTTCAAAAGCTGAAGTCGGCGTTGGGGCTTCCGCTATTGGTCTCGGTGTCGCGGAAATCCTTCTTGGGCGCCACCGTTGGCCTTCCTGTAAAGGATCTGGGTCCAGCGAGCCTTGCGGCGGAACTTCACGCGATCGGCAATGGCGCTGACTACGTCCGCACCCACGCGCCTGGAGATCTGCGAAGCGCAATCACCTTCTCGGAAACCCTCGCGAAATTTCGCAGTCGCGACGCCAGAGACCGAGGGTTAGATCATGCCTAGCATTCACCTTCCGGCCGCCCGCTAGCGGACCCTGGTCAGGTTCCGCGAAGGTGGGCGCAGACATGCTGGGCTCGTCAGGATCAAACTGCACTATGAGGCGGCGGTTCATACCGCGCCAGGGGAGCGAATGGACAGCGAGGAGCCTCCGAACGTTCGGGTCGCCTGCTCGGGTGATATCGACGAGGTTGTGCGGCTGATGCACGACGCTGCGGCGTGGATGTCCGCCAAGGGAACGCCCGCCTGGGACGTCGCGCGGATCGACCGGACATTCGCGGAGACCTTCGTCCTGAGATCCGAGCTCCTAGTCGCGAGTTGCAGCGACGGCATCGTCGGCTGTTGCACCTTGTCGGCCGAGGATCCCGAGTTCTGGCCCGACGCCCTCAAGGGGGAGGCCGCATATCTGCACAAGCTCGCGGTGCGACGGACACATGCGGGCCGGGGTGTCAGCTCCGCGCTGATCGAGGCTTGCCGCCATGCCGCGCGAACGCAGGGGTGCGCCAAGCTGCGGCTCGACTGCCACCCGAACCTGCGTGGCCTATACGAGCGGCTCGGATTCACCCACGTCGACACTTTCAATCCCGGCTGGGATCCAACCTTCATCGCAGAACGCCTAGAACTCGAAATCTAACGTCCGTTCGGGCATCGAGGTCCATGTCGGGGTGGGACGGGCCCGTGGCTTCAAGATCACTTGCAGTCCGACCGCGATGTCTTGGTTGCGCGAGAGGTTGTCGATATCCTCCACTTCCATCATCAACCCTGGATAATGCCGCCGCCGTCATCGCCGCCGACGCCCGTGCCGGGCTTTTCGGGCCTGTCAGGCTTGCTCGGCCTTCAGCCTGCCTGGGCGAGATCTCCGGCGGACGGATTAACGGCGGAGCTTCGCCGCCTTTCGTGCGTGTGAAGGCCGAAGATAGTTCTCTCAAAAACATCCGTTTATGAGAGATACCAAATGTCATTTTCAGAAGACGACTGCACCAGTTGATTGGGCGTAATGGCTGTTGTGCAGCCAGCTCCTGACAGTTCAATATCAGAAGTGATCTGCACCAATCTCGACTATGCTCAATACTCGTGTGGGCTCTGTTGCAAAAATCGTGAAGCTTGAGCATGCTTGGCGGAGATTGGACGGACGGAACGATGACGGATTTCAAGTGGCGCCATTTCCAGGGTGATGTGATCCTGTGGGCGGTGCGCTGGTATTGTCGCTATCCGATCAGCTATCGCGACCTTGAGGAAATGCTGGCGGAACGCGGCATTTCGGTCGACCATACGACGATCTATCGCTGGGTCCAGTGCTACGCCCCGGAGATGGAGAAGCGGCTGCGCTGGTTCTGGCGGCGTGGCTTTGATCCGAGCTGGCGCCTGGATGAAACCTACGTCAAGGTGCGGGGCAAGTGGACCTACCTGTACCGGGCAGTCGACAAGCGGGGCGACACGATCGATTTCTACCTGTCGCCGACCCGCAGCGCCAAGGCAGCGAAGCGGTTCCTGGGCAAGGCCCTGCGAGGCCTGAAGCACTGGGAAAAGCCTGCCACGCTCAATACCGACAAAGCGCCGAGCTATGGTGCAGCGATCACCGAATTGAAGCGCGAAGGAAAGCTGGACCGGGAGACGGCCCACCGGCAGGTGAAGTATCTCAATAACGTGATCGAGGCCGATCACGGAAAGCTCAAGATACTGATCAAGCCGGTGCGCGGTTTCAAATCGATCCCCACGGCCTATGCCACGATCAAGGGATTCGAAGTCATGCGAGCCCTGCGCAAAGGACAGGCTCGCCCCTGGTGCCTGCAGCCCGGCATCAGGGGCGAGGTGCGCCTTGTGGAGAGAGCTTTTGGCATTGGGCCCTCGGCGCTGACGGAGGCCATGGGCATGCTCAACCACCATTTCGCAGCAGCCGCCTGATCGGCGCAGAGCGACAGCCTACCTCTGACTGCCGCCAATCTTTGCAACAGAGCCTCCGTCGCCATGCTCACCTCGCTTTGGTGCACACGAGTATTGAGCATAGTCGAGATTGGTGCAGATCACTTCTGATATTGAACTGTCAGGAGCTGGCTGCACAACAGCCATTACGCCCAATCAACTGGTGCAGTCGTCTTCTGAAAATGACAAAAAGATCATTTGGAATAGGTGTGCCATAAACGACCGTTTACGGGACGGATGCGCTCGTCAATTTCAGGCGCTGAAAGCGACCGAAAACGAACCACAGGATATTTTTTCTTCCTCAACATTCCCTACAGCAGCTCAGCACCTGAGCTGATTGGAGGAATGACCATGAAGCAGAGTTTCCACCTACATTTTGATCGGGACTTGAGCAAGGCCGGTTCGGCGATCCTCAGGGAGGCAGTCCGGCGCGGCCTCCTCAGCCAACACGAGGCAATGATCCACGACCAGCAGTGGGCCCAGTTTAGTATTTACGCCAAGGAGTCTCATGAGGTGGACATCCTGGAGCTCGTCAATAAAAAACTGGTGCGGCAATACGGCGAAGAACTCTGTATCCAGGTGTACCACGGGAATCTCTCGCAGCAAGGCGCGGCGAACTTGCTTGAGACCGTGTATTCAGTAATGGCCCTTGCAACCGATGGTGGCTGGAAAGTCGCGACAGCTGACGTTGGCGACCGTATTGGCTTTCCTAACCATGCACGGATTACCGTCCCGCGCAGCCTTGATCAAGCGAGGTTCGAGGCAGCTGTAGAAGACGTTCAAGCTCGCCTCTCTGAGCACCTGGCGGTGGTGATTATGTTAGTGCGGTATCTGGGCATTTCGCTGCGTGAAGCGTTTTTCTTCGATGCCCGAATAGCTGAATGACGCCAAAGCAGACGGATATCATTCGGTAAGTAACGGCAGCGAAGATCCATACGATCACCGCAAAATTAATATCTCAGGGGGCAAGCAGATCGCCGTTTTGGAAACGGCCTCGGCAGTTCAAGGTGTGCGGCACTGTCAGCATCCAAGACAAGAAGCATGGCGGATATGGCGGCAAAACAGCCTACCTGCAGCTAAGGAGCTTTTGCTTGCTCATGGGTTAAATTTTGATGATTGCCGCTCAGCGTATGCCTGCGAGCTCTACGAACAATGGGCCGATCATAAAGCTCCGATTCTTGGGGGAAACGCTCCCCACGACGAGGATCTAGAGGCGCGGGATCACGTCGCCTACGAGCTCGGAAATTTGCGTATCTGGGAAACTGATGCATACGTCGGTGCCCGAGCCACCCTACTGAAGGAAGCAGCCGGTACCAGCCGCTAAGGCACTACGCAGCAGATTTGGGATTAGATCAGACGCCCTTAAACTTGGCTTACCTCGAGTCAAAGGAGTCAGGGCGTGGATCGTTTTGAATTGTTGGTATATGCGGTACTTGCGGTCATCAGTGCGCTCACCATCACAGGTGCTGTTGGCTACATGGTCGCAGCGTATCTGGACAAGAAGCGTGGCGACGATTGAGTCTTCAGCGGTATGACCAGATACCTGTAACAAACTGTCCGCTGCCTTTTCATCGGCAGCGGGCGCCTACCCGAATCCACCTGCAAGGCATCACTACTGCGATACGCAATATTTGCCACCCAAGTCCATGAGATCAGCGATGACCTTGGCTGGGTAGTCAGTTGCCGCGTCAATGCGAAAATGACCGGAGCGCCGAAGCGCTTAGATCAACGGCATGCTCGCTTCTCGATGTGGCGAATTAGCTTGCCCGGTACGCCATAACCCGTGCGCCGACTCGCAGGCACCATCTGATCTTGGGTTTTCCTAAAACTACCGGAGAGTGTCTAGCGACCTCATCTATCCGGAGCACCACCATGGAATTTCGCCACCTCGGTAACGGGCAGTACTTCCCACCCATTGCACCAAACGGTCGGGTTTACGCCGTACCTCTTGGGCAGGAAACCCAGGTAGAAATTTTCTGCCTGACACCAGTAGGCATCATGGGCGCGGGCGTCCAATCGCACTGGTCAGAAATCGTTGGTTTTTACTACGACGACGAATCATGGGAGATCATCCCGCGCAATTACTCGGGACGAGGAATGCGCTTCCGCAGAGGCCTCTCCTGCATCATGGTGATCGCCGGCAGCGAGGCTCTCACGACCCACATCCAGGGCTACCCCATCCCCATCTGCGTAATGAACCGCATTGCATTCGAACAGCAGCGATGCAGTGAAGGGTAGCGCATCACCGCCGCCATCCGCTGCGCGACACAGGTACCAGCTAGACCAGCACCTACCAATGTTTATTTTATGAAAGTGAAGCCTCTCACTGCTAATACAGATCGCAGTTGGCCAGCAGCCTTAGACGTACGCATCACTGCTAATAGCAAATATAGCCTGTGAACCCCGCATGCACTGGCCTGCTGGCTGGCAGCGAGTAGATTTAGCGCACTACACTGCTTATAGCCCGTAACCTACTCAAGCGCTGCAACATGTCGCACAGGAATTCACTGCTGATACAAGAAAGCCCCGTCAGACCATGCTGCACGGGGCTTTCGGACGCTAAAATCGGTTCAGATCCGTTCGGCACTGCTTATAGGCACTCAGCCTCTACTCTCCCGAATAGAGACCGCCATGATCAAGCGCTTGGTATCTAGACAGTTTCTTTTCATAAGCGACCAACGTCCGACGCAGCTGACGATTCTCGCTGGCAATGCTACGAATCTCAGCAAGACGCTCCTCAACCTGCAAAACCAGGCGGCGGTAAGGGTATTTAACAAACTCGAACGAGGAAGCCGGGTATTTGTGTTTGCCATTGCCCTTGGCAATAGTAAGGGGCGCGAATTTGTTTTTTTGCCCACGCAGTGGCACCAGTTTGCACCAGTAGATCGAGTACGCATTCGGGCTCGTTTGCTTGATTGACACGGCAGCTACAACAGATCTGGCCCCAGTCTTTTTGTACAGCTTCATGGACGCATCCACATAGCTTGTTACCAGGCGTCTCGCGTCCACCAACAACTGCTCATATTGCTGATCCAGCAAGGCGACTATCGCTTGCGGTTCTTTGCTCATGGCCAAGGCTCCAACTGCTTCTAGAGCCCAAATGGTGGCATCTCATCCGGTATCAAAAATTCGCTTTCAGGCGATTTTACCGTCAGAAATTTACGGAAGCGGAGTTGGCAATGCACCGCTGCCGCTCTGCCGCGCGTTAGATGGGCGGCAGATGACGACATTGCAGACGTACAGCAACATTACGTGCAAAGGATGCACAACAGACGACGACGGATGCCCTGGCTCGAGATTGAACAGAATCAACGAATGCCAAAGTGACGATAAGCAGGCAATGGCCAAGAGCTGATCCTTCTGATCGACGGCTTCCGCCCCAAGCCGGATCTTTACCGCTCGCGCTTCGAACATTGCGGTGTTGGTTCGCAAACATTCCCAACCACAAGCAGAATGGCAGTTGCGCAAAACAAAAACGGTTATGACCCGCCTTTCCCGACTGGCGAATGCAAAGTCGTAGGCAGCGCACGGGTAGCACGGAGTTCTTCCGCGATAATGGTCGCCTGCTGCAGAGCGGCACTGTCAAGAAACGAAGCGTTCAGATCGAACGTGATGGCATCGTCGTCGGAGCTTTCCTTTATCGCATAGGGCCCGAAGAGGATGTCGTTGCTTCCCTCAACATGGGGCTGGAAACGTGACAGGGGATTACGACTGTCGTTCCCATTGTGTATCGCTATCGCGGAACCATTGTCGCTATACATGGTACGCAGAACGGAGGGATCGCGCTTGCCGCTAATCCATTGCCGGGGCGTGACAGGATCGCCGTCCATTACTAGGGACACGCGCAAGAGGTAAATTACCTCGTCCGCGTCCTCGAGCCTACTGAACGCAGCATCATAGTCCGGCTGCCTACCCAACACGCAGTCGATGTCCACCTGTATGTCGAAGAAGGCCACTTTGCCGGCATTCGCTCGCACGTCATAAAGGAGATCCAGAAGTTTTGGGCTACCTTGGTCAGCCGCGGTAGGGCAGAACGTGTACCAGCCGGAAATGACGGGCATCTCAACACCTATCACTGCTGGCGTAATAGCTGGCTCTGCCTGGCTCGGAATTGCTTTCTGGGAACTGTTTGCTGCCGGGGATGCCACAGAGCCTGACACTTCTGATCCAGGAGGAGGTGCGCTGTCAACTGCAGGCCCCTCATGCAACAAAGCCCATAATCTAATTCGCCCAGTCTAGGGGGCTATAGATCGCCAGTCATCAGTAGCTCTCTCAGTATGCTGAGATTTTTCCTGATTTCAGCTTCTACCTTTCCAGAATAATCAAGTGCCTCAAGCGTATTCTTTGTTTGGTTCATTGCCTCTGCTATTATATCAATGGCAGTTTTTCTTGATGCTGCCATATTTTCTAGAGTCTGTTCCCCTGCATCTAGCATTGTTACAATATCTTGTTTGCTTAACTTATCATAATTCACGTTACGGAGTTGCTCTAGTATTAACTCTTGATCCGACATATATGATCCCCTTTATTATTATCGATTTGTTGTTTATGATAATATTAATTATTTCATTGTTCCAGAAAAAAACAGCTGGGATAGCGTATCATAAAAAATATATTTCGAGCAAATGGGGAAAGTCGGTCGAGCCATGCGCATAACCAATCCATGGCATTGGACGCACAGTATATCGTTACCGGTGGATAAATGAATTAACCGCTCAATCCACTAGGTTGCGACGACGCAATCAGTTCGTGGACGGTGCGGTTTATCTATTACCCCCTCTAGATAAATGAGCAGGGACAAACTTCGCCACCCAAGATGGCACTTTTTCTACCGGCATGGGTTTCGCAATACCATAGCCTTGCGCTACATCACAACCTAGGTTCATCAGCAACACTTCGTGCTCAACCGTTTCCACCCCTTCAGCAATAACCTCGCGGTTAAACGATTTCGCTAGGCCGATGATCGCCTTAGTCAGCCCCAAGCTGTCTTTATCGATGAGTATGTCGCGTATAAATGATTTGTCTATCTTGATTGACTGCGTGGGCAGTTGTTTAAGGTAGCTCAGCGATGAATACCCGGTTCCAAAGTCGTCCAACGAAAATGTCACACCCAGATCCTGGCAAGCAATGAGGCACTGAGTGACATGTGATAAGTGTTCTATCACCACTGATTCGGTAATCTCAATATCCAACATCTGCGGCAAAACATTAGGGTGGCTGTCCAGCAAAAACTTTAGGGACTTTACAAAGTTTTCTTTTTTGAAATGTATTGCTGCAATGTTTACACTCACAGACCACGAATGACCCAAGTCCGCCCATTGTTCTATTTGACTGAGCGCCTGATCTATGACCCACTCGCCGATCTCCACGATCAGATCGCTCTGCTCAATCAACGGTATAAAATACTGCGGTAATATAAGTCCATCTTGCGGATGCTGCCAACGCAATAGTGCTTCAAAACCAATCACTGCCCCACTGCTCAAACTTATTTTTGGTTGATAATGCAAGCATAACTCACCATCATGTAACGCTTGGCGAACCCGTATTACGGTATCAAAAGCTGATTTATCCATCTTATCTTTTGATACATCAAACAAATGGAAACAGTTACGGCCACTTTGTTTGGCCTTATACATAGCCTGATCGGCATGACGTAGCAGTGTATCGGCATTCTCATTATCGTTTGGATAGAGCGTCACACCGATACTGGCGGAAATATTAATGCCTATGCCATCGATGATGTAGACGGCGGAAAGGGCAGCTAAAAGCCTCTGCAGGGCGCTTTCCAACACCTTGGGATCCCGCACACCCAAAATCAGCACGAACTCATCGCCTCCCAAACGGGCTACGGTATCTTCGATACGCATACTATGTTTCAGGCGATCAGCCACCGCCACTAACAGACGATCACCTATCTCGTGGCCATAGCGGTCGTTAATCTGCTTAAACCCATCGAGATCAAGCACGCCCACGGCAACCGTGCTGGGCTGGCTCTTTGCTTTGACAATAGCCTGATCAAGCGCTTTGGACAGCAAAAAACGATTTGGAAGACCCGTCAGCTCGTCGTGCTCAGCCTGCCATTGCAAGGTTTCCAGAAACTTCCGCTTTTCGGTCACATCGAAACGAATGGAAACGTATTTCTGCACCCGCTGGCTGGCATCATCGTACATGGGTACAATGGTGCTCTCTACCCAATACAGGCTGCCATCCTTTTTACGGTTGCAAATTTCACCTTTCCATACCTGCCCACGTGAAACTTTTTTCCACATATCAATAAAGAACTCAGGGGGATGCTGCCCTGAGTTTAGTATGCGGTGGTTTTGCCCAATCAACTCCTGTGCGCTATAGCCAGAAATATCACAGAACTGTTCATTGACATAGGTGATTATTCCGGATTTATCGGTTTCCGAGAAAATAGCTGCCGCATCCACCGCTGCACGGTATCTTGCACTCATATATAAACCTAATTCACCAAAATAGTCATAAGGTCACTACCTGTTGAACCGTTCAACCAACGAGTTTAAACCACGGGATGTACTTTCAAGTTCGCGGCCACGAATCACGGCGGAGTTAGCATTCTTCGCTGTTCTCTCAACCGTTCCCGCTACGTTATTAATCTGCCGAGCAATATCTTCAGCGACACTAGCCTGCTCTTCTGAAGCGGCTGCCATTTGCTGGCTCATACCACTGATCCGTTCAACAGCATCGCGAATGCCTTGGAGAGCACACTGCGCCTCTATAACTTGCTGTACACCGTGGTCGGCCTCGCGAATACCGAGTTTGGCAATGCTCACAGCCTCATCTGCGCCTTTTTTAAGGGTTTCAATGACGCTTTGAATTTGTTGAGTCGATACGCGGGTTTTAGCGGCCAAGGCCCGGACTTCATCAGCTACTACCGCAAAACCACGACCCTGCTCACCAGCCCTAGCCGCTTCAATTGCAGCGTTGAGAGCGAGTAGGTTGGTTTGATCAGCAATGGCTTGAATCACCCCCGCAGCAGCCATAATTTGCTGGGTTTCATTGGCAAGGTAATCCACAGCAGTGCTGATATTCGTGACGGTACTGGCCAGCAACTGAATGGCCTCACGGGAAGTACCGGCGACTTTATCACCTTGTTCAGCCAGTTCATTTGCTGCTTGCGCTTCCATGGCGGTTTTTTGAACATGCCCTGCCACTTCGTTGATTGAGGCCGCCATCTCCGTCATGGCGGCTGCCGTCATGTCCGTTTCCGCTCGCTGCTCCAGCAAGGCATTTTCAGTTTGGTTCGAGAGTAAGGAGGAATGCGCAGCGGCTTCAGCCACTTGGCTGGCCAGATCGCTTAGCCGAGTCAGTGCGGTTTTAAGGCGTGCATCCTCACTAATCAATATCATTTCCAACTGCGCTGAAGGGCCATACGTATCGCTGTAAGTGATGGCGCTAATCGGATCTGAAAAAGCGTCAGGGGCGCATTTCATGATATGACTCAACTGATGTTCCAGCCGCGTATAGGACCACCATCCTGTAACGAGAAAGAGCACGGCAGTTACCGCTTGTGCTGCCAGGCTTGGCAGCACGCTAGCCGCACCTATTGCCAACGCAGCCGCAGTTGCAGGTAAGACCATCCTCCTCATGAATGCCGCATAATGACGATTTTGGGGAATGGAATTTTTACCTGCACGCAACCGGTCATACAGCTTTTGTGCGCGATCAATTTGCTCCCGAGTCGGCTTGACTCTAACGGACTCGTAGCCTGTTAAGCGGCCATCTTCGAAAATAGGGGCGGTTGCAGGAGCTGAGTGCAACACGGTTATTGAATTGAAGCCGGAGCATCATGCCGCATTGCCATGGCATTTTGCATGACCTCTCCCATCACCTCGATGGGGCATTTG
>NZ_JBLUPW010000018.1:0-98293 GCF_048068175.1 Pseudomonas sp. NY15356
GCTCATCACCAGGCCCTGGAGCTCCAGCGCCTCGCGATACGCCTTCGCGCTGCCGTACAGCACCCAACGCTCGCGCTCTGGTAGATTTCGGAATGCGGCATAGCTTGGCCAGGGGCCGCTGATAATCGTTGCGCCAGTGAGCTGCGGTAGCGCCTGGACGGGATTCGGGATCGGAGTCATTGGAGGGTCTCCGATGCGGGGCCGGCGTTAACCGTCAACGGATCGACCTGAACCAGTTCGGCGCCAGCGAAGGGAGAGCCAGGTCCGAACAGATCAGGCAGGTCGCCTTCCGGCGCCGTCTTGATCCAATCGACCATGGCCATGAAGCACGCTTCGAACAACGGCCCACCCTCACCCCAGCCATCTGACTTGAGGCTCACGCTGTTTTCGAGCCGGGCGACATAGATCAGGCCTGCCAAGCCTCGCTCGTCATGTTGAATAGAACGGCGATGTACCGGGTTAATGCTCAGCAAGTCGCACAGGCGGTCGAAGCCAATTGCGTTGTAGCTGTCATCGGTGTCCTTGATCAGGTGGTAGCCCATACCGACCAACCCTTGCTTGATATCACGCATGTCATCGGCGCGATGGTTTCGAGCTTGCTGAAGAAGGTAATCCATCTGTTGCTGGGTGAACGGGTAGCCCTGCAGCTTTGCCGCTTCGCGTCTGAAGACTCGGCGCTCGGCGCGGATCTCAGATAGCTTGGCCAAGCCGTTGCGTACCACACGCTGAGTGAGGATCAACATCGTACTCGGCGACAGATCGGGCTTCTGAGCGATGCTGGCAATTTTCTCGGCGAGTTTGAGTTTGAGGATGGTCATTGGTGTTCTCCAGCGGCGCCGAACAGCTCGGCCAGGTCAATTTGGTAAACGGCCGCCCAGGCGGCAGCAGGCCAGGAGCGCACCCAGCCGAATCGAGGATCTTGGACTTTCGGGGCGGATACCCCGTGGCTGTCACACCAGTTCTTGAGCGGTCGGAAACCCTGGCTGCCGAAGCTCCGGTGGGCGGCTTTCTCCACCGCGGTTACGGTGGCGTGCTGACAGCCCCTGCCCAGCTCGTTCTCCAAGTGCATGACCTTGCGCACGGCAGCTGATGCGGTGGCCATGGCCGTGGCCTCGCGGCGGCTACCGATCTCGGCCTTGGTGGCGATCGCATGGTCACGCTGCTCCAGCGCCAGCTGCTCCGAACGCTTCGAGGCCAGCAGATGCTCTAAGGCCTCGATATAGTTCTCGGGCAGGGATGACCTGGCGCGGTTGCGTTCCTGCACCAGCTCCCAGAATTCACGGACCAGCTTTTTCTTGAAGGCCCGGACAATCTCGGTGTTGCGCATGTACGTGAGTAGCAGCGTGGCCTGCGGCTCTGTCAGCAGAGCGATCTCTCGCGTCTGCACACCACCAGCCGTTTCGAAGGGGTCTACCTCGAATCGAACCCTTCCGAACTCGCAAAGATCGTCGTGATACTTGCGCACAAGAGCGATAACGCTCGCATGCTCATTCTCGGTCCCTGTAGCGATAGCAGTGGTCGGAGTGACGGCATCGCCGTCCTTGATGATTACCATGCTCATGCCGCACCTCCCGCGCCACGATTCCGTGAGGCAGCTTTTTGTGGCGCGGCGGTCCTTCCAGCGTCGATTTCAGTGAAGCTGGCATCCATCCTCTTCATCCAGTCGTCGACATGGTTCACCCATTCCTCGCAGAGCTCATCACCCATCAGCGCGAGCTTCGTGGGCAGGCTCGATTCCTCTGCAATCTTGCTAATGGAAAGGAACAGAGTACGGGCATCTTCCAAGCGCGCCTGGAGGCAGAGAATGTCGTTGTAGGCCTCGTCGGCAATCATGCGGATAGTTTTCATTGGCTATCCCCCGCTGCATTCATCAGCTGAAGCAACTGGTCCTGCGCCTGGTCGGCCAACATGAACAAGGCCTCGTGGAGGACTGATTCGCTGAGGTGATCGAGTTGAGGAGCGAACCCGGCCTGCGCATCCCCCTTGAGGCTGTCGTTCTCCATCAGGATGGAGGCGAACCCCTCGATAACACGCAGACGGGCCATGACCTTTTCGCCCAGGTCCCTGGTTGTGGTCGTCATTGGGTTACCTCCGCGCCACGAGCTGGAGAGGTAAGGTTTTGTGGCGCGACCTCACCAAACACCATCGACAGACCAAGACGCTCGGCGTAAACCGAGGCCGGAAATTCTGCTTCACGACAGCTGATGATGATGTCGCGGTGCCGATCAGCCTGTTGCTGAAGCTCGGCCAATTCAGCAGTCGCCCTTGGAGGCACGCAAACCAGGCTAGCGAATGGGTACGCTTGACGAAGCAGGTCGACGCATTCGTTTTCAAGGTCTTTCCCTGAAACTGGCGGAAGCTGAGCGCCGGTATCAGGCCCGCAGATAGATATAATTGCGAACGGTTGCGGCCATTCATCAGTGGATGGCGGGTATTGCGTCCGGTTATGTCCGGTGGTATTTTTCGGGTGCATCTCGTCCTCCTACAGAACGAAGATTCAAAAAGTCCCCTGCAAGGGACGGTTAAAGAACCCGCCTGGCAGCGGGTTTTTTGTTGCCCGGAGAAAAGTCAGCCGGACAGCAAAAACATGGATGCCGAGGCCGTCATGGAGAGGCCTGCGCAGCACTGGATGGATGAACAGAGGGTTTGCCCGACTGATGAGCGGCATCATTGGTGCGTATCGTTGCGTTCAGGATAGGTGCCGCCAATTCCCGAGCAGTTACGACACCTCCTGTCAGATCCTCAGCCAGGAAAGCTTTTGCAGCAGACATTGAGTGAGAGCCGCTGACCCAGTGCGACACTGCGGCTTGGGATACTCCAAGGGCTGCGGCAGTTTTGGTCTGACCTCCAAAGAAGCCGACCAGTCGTTCGATAGGTGTCACAGCAGTCACTCCAAAATAACCATACTTATACCATATTTAAAAGCATACCTATTTGCAACCCCATAGGGAAACTTATACCGTTGCTACTATGAATACACTCGCAGACCGCATAAAGCTCGCACGCAAGCATGCCCACCTGACCCAGAAGGCTTTGGCCGACAAGGCGGGAGTCGAGCAGCCAGTGATCTCCCAGCTTGAAACTGGGCGAAGCCAGAAAAGCGCATTCATTTTCGAGATCGCTATGGCGTGCGGGGTGAATCCTGCCTGGCTGACTAAAGGCGTGGGAGAAATGACCAGTGAAAGCGAGGCGAAGCTGGGCGCTATGCTGGAAAGCAACGTAGAGCCAGGGCCGCCGATCACCACCGCACCTCGAAGGATCGAAATTGTGGGCACTGCCCAGCTTGGAAACGATGGCTACTGGATTGGCCTGGACAATTCGGATGGTTGGGTAGAGACCTGGTCTCGCGACGAAGACGCCTACGCACTGCGGCTCAAGGGCGACTCGATGGCCCCAGCGATCCGTAGTGGCTGGGTGGCTGTGTGCGAGCCGAACCATCGTCTCGTCCCTGGCGAGTACGTGATGGTCACAACCATAGACGGCCAGAGCATGGTTAAAGAGCTGCTATTTGAAAGCGAAGACAGCGTGAGCGTGATGTCGGTGAACTCAGCCTACGAGCGACGGACCATTGATTGGTCTGACATAGATAAGATTCACTACGTGGGCAATATCCTTGCGCCGAGCAAGATTCTCAGTCGAATTTGAATCGCCAGGGTTGACCCCGGCCACGGCAGAAGCCCGCCACTGAGCGGGCTTTTTTGTGGCTTGCATAAAATTATAAGAAAACCTATTGACCAGACGAATAACTGTTCTTATATTTGAATCATGACAACCAAGCATGGAGCTTCCAAATGACCAACACCTCTATCACCTGCCAAGGATGGACCGGACGCCTCGACATGGGCCTGGCCCCGCGCGAACTGGAAGCCACGCTGCTTGCAGCTGCTGACCTGACCGTGAAGCAGGTTGCCCAGGTGATGGGGGTTGCTCCGAAAACGGTTGAGAAACGCCTGGAGGCAGCCCGCCTCAAGCTCGGCAGCAAAACGATTCGCGGCTTGGTGCTAGAAGCGTTCAAGCGCCAGATCATAAGCCCGGCCGCAACCGCCCTGGCATTGCTGATGGCCATCCACGGAATGATCGGCGACGACCAAGCAATGCGCATCCGCCGTGGCGGCAACGGTAGTGAGCGCCGGGTCGAGCTTCGAGTTGCCGCACGCCGGGTCGAGCAATTCCTGGCGGCGTAAGCGCCAGCTCAAACGAATCCCAACTCAGGACCTAGCCATGATCGACGTGACTATCAACATCAGCTCAGAAGCGCGCCAGCCGGCACCCGCTCCTGCCGCCGCGAAGCTGACCACCCTCAAAGAGCTGGCCGAGCTGTTGAAGATGGACCGCAGCGCAGCCCGTCGCTACGTGATGCGCCTGGGTTACGAGCCGAAGCGGGCGCGTACTGCGTCCAGCGGTTTCCAGGCCGCGCTGGTGTTCGACCACGACCAGGTGCGCCAGATCGTCGAGGCCCGGCAACAGGACGGGTACTGCTGACACGGATCGGCCAGCGTCGAGGGCTTTTTCACAAGAGCCCTGTGCGGTGACCAACCAGCACAGCGAATGGATGCGCGATCAATGGCTCCACTCGAGGGAAAACTGGATGACTGATTTGATTTTGACCGAGGCCGACTATCGCGAGCTTGTGAGCTGCGACGGCGACGAGCCGACCACCGACTCGGTCAGGGTGGCCAAACGTTTTGGCAAGCGTCACGACAACGTGCTGCGCACGATCGACCACATCAAATGCTCTGCGAAATTCCGACTCCTCAATTTTGAGGAGTCCTCCTACATCAATGAGCAGGGCAAAGTGCAACGGATGTTTCACATGACGAAGGACGGATTCATCTTCGTTGTCATGGGGTTCACCGGAGAGAAGGCGTCAGCTTGGAAAGAAGCATTCATTGAGTCATTCAACAGGATGGCTCGCGAGCTTCAGGACCGTTCGCTATCGATCGAGCAGCAACGCCACATGCTGATGGCGGAGTTCAAGCAAGAGAAAGGTCTGGCGAGTCTCGCCGGGAAAACAATGCGCCGCTGGCAGCTCAAGAAGCCAGTCATAGAAGGGAAGATCATCCAGCTTGAAAAGGATGGTCAGCAGGTACTGCAACTTCACTGAGATATCGGGCGCAACTTACGCCCAAGTAACACCCGAAACTTCACTCGAAAGCCAAGTTACTCGGCGGGTACTCGCTCGCCTTAAATAAGGAGATTCAAACATGCTCATGCTAAGCCGCAACATCGGCAAGGCCGTCATCATCGGCGGCAACATCCGGGTCAGCGTGGCCCAGGTTAACGGTTGCCAAGTCCGCCTGGGGATCGAGGCCCCGCGTGGAGTGGTGGTTGATCGCGAGGAGATCCACCAGCGCCGGGTCGCCGAAGGCACTGCCCAAGAGGCGCCAGCGTTCGACATCGACGACCACGTCAAGCTGGTGGCTGATGCACGCCGGTACCGCTGGCTGCGTGACCGTGAGCGAATCGAAGATCCCGACGAAGACCTGCTGGTAGTGCGCGGCGATAACTGGTTCTCCGGCGAAGAGCTGGATCAGGAGATCGATACCGCCCTGCGCCTGGAAGCCTTGCAGCGGCAGGCGGTGCTGGAGCAGCAGCCATGACCATCACCACAACCGACACCCGCGTCTATACGGATCACCTGACAACTGAACTAGGGAGGCTGGGTCAGCGGCTTGTCGATTTCGGTCAAGCCCTGCAAAGCCCGTCCACGACGGTGGCAGAGCTTCAGGTGCTCGCCAAGTCTTGCGGCATCAAGCTGCACATGCGCACCGTTGCCGAGTCGGGGGAACAGCCATGAACAAACGCCGCTCAATCAACCCCGCCGCCCTCCCCGCCGCTGGCCAGCCTCTGGCCGGTGGCTTCTACGCCGGGCGCCTGTTCTTCGACGGCGCCGAGCACGCGGTAATCGATGCTGGGCGCGAGTTCGAAGCCGTTGCTCAGTGGTGGGAGCAACCAGGGCCGCGAGTGAACGTCCGTGGAGCCCTGTCGTTCCATGACGGACTGGCGAATACCCGCGCCATGGCTGAGGCCGGGAGCGCTATTGCGCGCAAGGTGCTGGGGATGACCATTCGTGGCCAGCGCGGTTGGCACCTGCCGAGCATCGAGGAGCTGCAGGTCATGCGGGCGAACCTTCTGCAGTTGCCTGACTGGGATCGCTACTACAGCTCCTGCCGTGCTGGCGGGCCCGCCCAGGCCTTCACCCACATGGAGTACTGGTCCAGCACGCAGAATTCCGCCGGCAGCTCCTGGTGCTTGCATATGCTGCCCTGGTGCACCCCGACCACCAACTGGGCCAGCAAGTGCAAGGGCATCCGCCCGGTGCGCACGCTGCTGATCAGCCAAGAATCTTTCGTGCACGCCCCGTCGACCGACGCGGTCCTGCCCGCCGTCGATCTGCGCGGCCTTGCCAACCAGCAGGCCGTAGCCACCGTGCTCGAGCGGTTCGTGAACGAGGACACCGGGAAGTTCTACGGGCGCACTGATGCACTGGTGGCTGAGCTGGCAGCGCTGGCGGGAGGCAGGCCATGAGTATCGTATTGCAGGGTTACAAGCTGAACCAGCGCCAGCTGGATGCCATCACGCCAGCCTTGAACGACTTCATGCACGGGAAGATCAAGGGCCAGAAGAAGCTGGAGCAGGCTTGCGCCAGGGCGCTTGAGGCTGCCGGCTGCGCTCTTGGCTACGACACGTCAATGCCCGGTGGAGATACCACGGTCGAGCAGCGCGCCGCGGCCTGGATGCGTGACGGTGAAGTTGGAATGTCGTCTCGGGCTATTCACGACCACATGCTAGGCTTTCCCGCCCGTAATGGTTATGCCGCCCCTGCCGACCCGGATGATCTCAACCGCTGCATCAAGCTGCTTGAGTTGATCCCTGAGTGGAAGCCACGCATGGGCGAGATGATCTATCACGGGAAGGATTGGGCAGGACTGGCCAGCCGTTGGGAGGAAATCTGCCAGTGCTTCATTGATGAGGTTGGCGTGGATTGGTGCAAGGGTAACAGCGCTCCGATGACGTACATGCTGATGAAGCAAGCGATGGGGGAGCGGTCATGAACGACGCCAAGCATTCATGCGGCCTCGACATTGCTGCGTCCTGCGCAGCCTGCGAGCAGAAAACCACGGTTCCAGCAAGCGCCAGGCGCGACATCATCCCCGACCTTGGCGCGTTCGTGGACTGGGTATGGGCATTGAAGGCCGAGCGCGACCAGCTCAAGGCCGAGAACGAGGCGCTGCGCAAGACGATGAGCGAGTGCATCTCATCCCTCGCCGGAGAGATGGCGCAGAAGTTTGCAGGCCAGAGGCCAGAAGATATGCATCCCGTAACGCGCCGCGACTACGACCGCGACATGGCGGAGCTGGCCGGATATAGAGCAGTCATGGCTAAGGATGCTGACGTGACAGATCAGCGTGACAACGAAAACCTGACGCGTCAGGAGGTGGAGTGATGGCAGCAGCAGAGAATCTGCCCGATGACCATATGCACGACAAGGTCACCGAAAAGCGGATGAGCGAGTTGGTGGGGTGTACGGCGAAGGCGCTTCAGCGCAAGCGCGAGAAAGGCATCATCCCAAACTGGGTGTGGATGAAGATCAATGGCAGGATCATGTACAGCAGAAGGAGATACGACGAATGGATGGAAAGCCTGTGGACCTCCCGGCCGGGGTCGAGCTTGTCGGGCGATCAATCCGAATTCGCTTCACCTGGAACAAGAGGCGGTGTTGCGAGACGCTCCCCCTCCCCCCGACTGCGAAAGGAATCGCGGCAGCAGCGAGTCTACGTGCTCAAGTAAAAGGCCTGGATAAGCTCGGTGCCCTGACAGTAGAGAAGTACGCCGAGCTGTTCCCCAACACCCGCAGCGTGGTGGTGCAGGACAAGGTCGCTCCGATCTTCTTCGACTACGCCCAGGACTGGCTCAACAGCTTGCAGATCGTTGACGGCACTCGCCGGAACTACAGATCGGCCCTGCAGGTGTACTGGATTCCGTACCTGGCGGAGACGCCAATCGACGCCATCACGTCTGTCAGGCTGCGCAAAATCATGAACGAAATCGAGTGGACCTCAGCCATCCGACGCAAGGGTGTCGTGAGGCTGCTGGTGTCGATTCTGCAGCAGGCCGTGGTCGACGAGCTGATCACCCGCAACCCTGCCCTGTCCATCCCTGGCGCGAAGGTGCCCAAGCGCGAGGTAGATCCTTTCCTCAAGGAAGAAGCGGATCTGATCATTGACCAGCTGTACAAGACGACCAGCGGCCTGACCACGATCTATGCCGCCTATTTCGAGTTCTGCTTCTACACCGGAATGCGGCCCGGAGAGGTGATGGCTCTGCGCTGGAGCGAGATCGACAAGCGCGGGAAAACCGCCAACGTGTGCAGGATTCAGATCCGCGGATTAATCCAGGATCGGACCAAGACCAAGCGTACCCGGAAAGTTTTATTGAACGATCGCGCTCTCCATGCACTCGAAAAAGCCAGGCCACTCACCGAGGCGCGATCCGATTATGTGTTCGCACCGAGTGGTACAGGCGAAAGATCGGAGATGTTCATTCGCTCCGAGACGAGCCAGAAACGCTACTGGGAGGCTGCGTTGCGGAAGCTTGGGATCAGGCGCCGCAGGATGTACGACACGCGCCACACGTACGCAACCATGTGCTTGATGGCCGGCATGAACCCGGCATTCATTGCCGCGCAACTTGGGCACAGCGTGCAAGTGCTGCTTTCCACATACGCCAAGTGGATCAACTCGCCGAACGACTGGGCCGAGCTTGATAAGCTGAAAGCGCTGGAGAGTGGTACGAAAGTGGTACGAGCTGATAGCCAGTAACGCCAAGAGTGCCGAAACCCAAAAGGTTTACGCTACATGTGCGGATTAGCAGGAGAGTTACGTTTCACCCCCATCGACCAAGCCCCTCGCCCGGCGGACCTCGCCGCGGTGGAGCGCATCACCCACCACCTGGCACCCCGAGGCCCCGACGCCTGGGGCTTCCATAGCCAGGGCCCGATCGCCCTCGGCCATCGACGCCTGAAGATCATGGACCTGTCCGACGGCTCGGCCCAGCCGATGATCGACAACACCCTGGGCCTGTCGCTGGCCTTCAACGGCGCCATCTACAACTTCCCCGAGCTGCGCGAAGAGCTGCAAGGCCTGGGCTACAGCTTCTTCTCCGACGGCGATACCGAAGTGCTGCTCAAGGGCTACCATGCCTGGGGCGCGGCACTGCTGCCCAAGCTCAACGGCATGTTCGCCCTGGCCATCTGGGAGCGCGACAACCAGCGCCTGTTCCTGGCCCGCGACCGCCTCGGGGTCAAGCCGCTATACCTGTCGCGCAACGGCGAGCGCCTGCGCTTCGCCTCGAGCCTGCCGGCCCTGCTCAAGGGCGGCGACATCGACCCGGTTATCGACCCGGTGGCGCTCAACCACTACCTCAACTTCCATGCCGTGGTCCCCGCGCCGCGCACCCTGTTGGCCAACGTGCAGAAGCTCGAGCCCGGCACCTGGATGCGCATCGACCGCCATGGCGAAGTGCAGCGCGAGACCTGGTGGCAACTGCACTACGGCCCGCACCCCGACGAACAGCAGCTGGACCTGGATGACTGGACCACCCGCGTGCTCGACGCCACCCGCGACGCCGTCGCCATTCGCCAGCGTGCGGCAGTGGATGTCGGCGTGCTGCTCTCCGGCGGCGTCGACTCGAGCCTGCTGGTGGGCTTGTTACGCGACGTCGGCGTGGACGACCTTTCGACCTTCTCCATCGGTTTCGAGGACGCCGGAGGCGAGCGCGGCGACGAGTTCCAGTACTCTGACCTGATCGCCCGCCACTACGGCACCCGCCACCACCAGTTGCGCATCGACGAGCGCGAGATCATCGAACAGCTGCCCGCGGCGTTCCGTGCCATGAGCGAGCCGATGGTCAGCCATGACTGCATCGCCTTCTACCTGCTCTCGCGGGAAGTGGCCAAGCACTGCAAGGGTGTGCAGAGCGGCCAAGGCGCCGACGAGCTGTTCGCCGGCTACCACTGGTACCCACAGGTCGACGGCGCCGAGGATGCCTACACCGCCTACCGCGAAGCCTTCTTCGACCGCAGCCACGCCGAATACCGCGACACCGTCCAGGCCCCTTGGCTGCTGGAGACCGACGTGGCCGGCGAGTTCGTCCGCGAGCACTTCGCCCGCCCCGGCGCCAGCGAGGCGGTGGACAAGGCCCTGCGCCTGGACAGCACGGTGATGCTGGTGGACGACCCGGTCAAGCGCGTCGACAACATGACCATGGCCTGGGGCCTGGAAGCGCGTACGCCGTTCCTGGACTACCGCCTGGTGGAGCTGTCGGCACGCATCCCGGCCCGCTTCAAGCTGCCCGACGGCGGCAAGCAGGTGCTCAAGGCTGCGGCGCGGCGGGTCATCCCCCATGAGGTGATCGACCGCAAGAAGGGCTATTTCCCGGTGCCTGGCCTCAAGCACCTGCAAGGCGCCACCCTGGACTGGGTGCGCGAACTGCTGACCGACCCGAGCCAGGACCGTGGCCTGTTCAACCCAGCGATGCTCGACCGCCTGCTGAGCAACCCACATGGCCAGCTGACGCCGCTGCGCGGCTCGAAGCTGTGGCAGCTGGCGGCCCTGAACCTGTGGCTCAGCGAACAAGGAATCTGACCGATGAAAGCCCAAACAGCCTATGGCCAACGCCTGCTCCGCGGACAAGCGCCCTCCTACGAGCGCCTGCAGGCGCGCCTGGCAGGCGACGGCAGCGAACCCCACGACCAGCCGCGCGCCGTGCATTGCGGCTGGGGTCGCCTGTTGATCGGCCACACCTACCCGGACCCGGCAGTGTTGGCCGAGGCGCTGCTGGACGAGCACCCCGGCGAACGTGACATCGCCCTCTACGTGGCGGCCCCGCAACAGTTGCTGGCGCAAGCGCCGCAACAACTGTTCCTCGACCCCTCGGACACCTTGCGCCTGTGGTTCACCGACTACCGCCCGGCGCAACGGGTATTCCGCGGCTTTCGTATCCGCCGCGCCCAGGCCGAAGCCGACTGGCAGGCGATCAACGCACTCTACCAGGCCCGCGGCATGCTGCCGGTCAACCCTGACCTGCTCACACCGCACCACCTGGGTGGCCCGGTGTACTGGTTGGCCGAGGACGAAGACACCAACGCGGTGATCGGCAGCGTCATGGGCCTGAACCACAGCAAGGCCTTCGACGACCCCGAACACGGTAGCAGCCTGTGGTGCCTGGCGGTGGACCCGCAATGCAGCCGCCCAGGCGTTGGCGAGGTGCTGGTGCGCCACCTGATCGAACACTTCATGAGCCGTGGCCTGGCCTACCTGGACCTGTCGGTGCTGCACGACAACCGCCAGGCCAAGCGCTTGTACAAGAAGCTGGGCTTTCGCAACCTGCCCACCTTCGCCGTCAAGCGCAAGAACGGCATCAACCAGCAGCTGTTCCTTGGCCCTGGCCCGGAGGCCAAGCTCAACCCTTATGCCCGCATCATCGTCGACGAGGCCTTCCGGCGTGGCATCGAGGTGCAGGTGGACGATGCCGCCGTGGGTCTGTTCACCCTCAGCCTGGGCGGGCGGCGGGTGCGTTGTCGCGAGTCGCTGAGCGACCTGACCAGCGCCGTGACCATGACCTTGTGCCAGGACAAGCGCCTCACCCAGCATGTCCTGCACAATGCCGGGCTGAGGGTGCCGGTGCAGCAGCTGGCCGGCAATGCCGACGACAACCTGGCGTTTCTCGAAGAGCACGGCGCGGTGGTGGTCAAGCCGGTCGATGGCGAGCAAGGCCAGGGCGTGGCGGTCAACCTGACCACCCACGAAGAGATCAGCCAGGCGATCGAGCAGGCCCGCCGCTTCGACAGCCGAGTGCTGCTGGAAAGCTTCCACCCGGGGCTGGACCTGCGCATCGTGGTCATCGGCTTCGAAGTGGTGGCCGCGGCGATCCGCCACCCCGCCCAGGTGGTGGGTGACGGCGAGCACAGCATCAAGGCACTGATCGAGGCCCAGAGCCGTCGGCGCCAGGCCGCCACGGGCGGGGAAAGCCGTATCCCGCTGGACGAGGAAACCGAGCGCACTCTGCGCGCCGCAGGCCTGGGGTACGACAGTGTGCTGCCGGCCGGCCAGCGCCTGGCAGTGCGGCGTACCGCCAACCTGCACACCGGCGGCACCCTGGAAGACGTCACCGAGCGCCTGCACCCCGTGCTCGCCGATGCAGCGGTGCGCGCGGCCCGGGCCCTGGATATCCCGGTGGTGGGCCTGGACCTGATGGTGCGCGATGCCGAGCACCCGGACTACGTGATCATCGAGGCCAACGAACGGGTCGGCCTGGCCAACCACGAACCGCAACCCACGGCCGAGCGTTTCATTGACCTGTTGTTCCCCCATAGCCGGGCGCTGGTCTGAGCGACGCCGTACCGGCCCAATCGCTGGCAAGCCGGCTCCCACAGGGCGCACGCCAGCGCTCAGAAACAATTGCTCCCACTGGTATCGCGATGTCTCTGAAACAACGCAGCCCAGGTGGGAGCCGGCTTGCCGGCGATGGGGCACCACCCCATTCACTGACCCAGAACGGAGGCCAGGACATGTCCGACCGACATCCCGAACCCGATCTCGACTACCTCAAGCGCGTGCTCCTGGAAATGCTCGCCATCCCCAGCCCCACCGGCTTCACCGACACCATCGTGCGCTACGTGGCCGAGCGCCTGGAAGAGCTGGGCATCCCCTTCGAGCTGACCCGCCGCGGCACCATCCGCGCCACTCTCAAGGGCCGACAGAACTCGCCGGACCGCGCCGTCTCGGCGCATGTCGACACCATCGGCGCCAGCGTGCGCCAGTTGCTGGACAACGGCCGCCTTGCCCTGGCCCCGGTGGGCTGCTGGTCCAGCCGCTTCGCCGAGGGCAGCCGGGTGAGCGTGTTCACCGACACCGGCGTGTTCCGTGGCAGCGTGTTGCCGCTGATGGCCAGCGGGCACGCCTATAACACCGCGATCGACCAGATGCCGATCACCTGGGAGCATGTGGAAGTGCGCCTGGACGCCTACTGCACCACCCGCGCCGACTGCGAGGCCCTGGGGCTGGCCATCGGTGACTTCGTGGCCTTCGACCCGCTGCCGGAGTTCACCGAAAGCGGCCATATCAGCGCTCGTCACCTGGACGACAAGGCCGGCGTGGCGGCGCTGCTGGCCGCGCTCAAGGCCGTGGTGGAGAGCGGCCGCCAGCCGCTGATCGACTGCCACCCGCTGTTCACCATCACCGAGGAAACCGGTTCCGGCGCCGCCGGGGCCCTGCCCTGGGATGTCAGCGAGTTCGTTGGAATCGATATCGCGCCGGTGGCGCCGGGCCAGGCGTCCAGCGAACATGCGGTGAGCGTGGCCATGCAGGACTCCTCCGGCCCTTACGACTACCACCTCTCGCGCCACTTGCTGAAACTGGCCGGTGACCACGACCTGCCGGTGCGCCGCGACCTGTTCCGCTACTACTTCAGCGATGCCCATTCGGCCGTGACCGCAGGCCACGATATCCGCACCGCGCTGGTGGCCTTCGGTTGCGATGCCACCCACGGCTATGAGCGTACCCATATCGACAGCCTGGCGGCCCTGAGCAAGCTGCTGGCCAGCTACCTGCTGAGCCCGCCTGTGTTCGCCAGCGACTCGCACCCGGCCAACGCCTCCCTGGAGCGCTTCAGCCACCAGCTGGAGCACGAGGCGCAGATGGAAAGCGAGACGCGCGTGCCGCCGGTGGACAGTTTGGTGGGGAGGTCTTGAGAGGGTAGGCGCCTGTGAAACCGAGCGCCGCCCGCGCGGCGCATCGCGAGCTGCGCTCGCTCCTACGTTTATTTCGGGCCAATTATTCCTGGGGGATTTTCGCGCGGGCGCCTTGGGGCATGACGCAATATCGTGCCGTACGAACCAGGCGGTCGCGCGCGCCTGTCACAGGCGTTACTGGCCGTAAACAAACGTAGGAGCGAGCGCAGCTCGCGATGCGCCGCGCGGGCGGCGCTCGGTCTCCCAGGCGCTAAAGCAACTGCGCCGGACACCTTAAACCCGCTACAGCTTTGCATCAATCTATGGGAGCATGCCGCTTCCCAGCCAAGACCGTGCGACCATGCTGATCCCCTACGACCAACTCGAAGCCGATACCCTGACCCGCCTGATCGAAGACTTCGTCACCCGCGACGGTACCGACAATGGCGACGACACCCCCCTCGAAACCCGCGTGCTGCGGGTGCGCCAGGCCTTGGCCAAGGGGCAGGCGTTCATCCTCTTCGACCTGGAGAGCCAACAGTGCCAGCTGCTGGCCCGGCATGAGGTGCCCCGGGAACTGCTCGACTAGGTGTTCCTGGCCCGGCGCCCAGGCCGGCAGGCGCCCTCTTCGTTTGCCTGGTTGGCCTTGATGCGCCGGTACACCTCTTCCCGATGCACCTGCACCTCGTGCGGCGCGCTGATGCCGAAGCGAACGGCCTTGTCCTTGGATGACACTACCTTGATGTAGATGTCATCGCGAATGACGATGCCTTCTCCAATATCGCGTGTGAACACCAGCATGCTCCGATCCTCCAACCCAACGGAAAACCAGAGACTGCCTGGGGTACATTCGGCCGCACAATGCATCGACCAGTATTTAGATACTTCCTACACAATGCGGTAATTTTCCCTACAAATTCAGCCTTGTTGCAGGCGCGGACCGAATACGATGAGGGTCGCCCCCAGCACGCACAACAACGCCCCCAGCCAGTCGCTGCCCAGCGGCCTGGCACGCTCCACCAGCGCCAGCCAGAGCAGCGAAGCGACGATGTAGATTCCGCCGTAGGCGGCATAGGCACGGCCGGCATAGGCCGCTTCGACACGGGTCAGGATCAAACCGAAGAGCATCAGGCTGGCCAGCGCCGGCACCACCCACCAGGCACTCTTGCCCAGGCGCAGCCACAGGTACAAGGCGTAGCAGCCACCGATCTCGAACAGCGCGGCGGTAAAGAACCAGACGTAGTTGATCACCCAGGCACCCTGCCAGCGAAAAGACGCCAGCATACCTGAGGGGCGCGCCGGGGCAAGCGCCGCACCATCCGATGGAATCTTTCCCCTGGCGCGCCAGTCGGAATGATCAAGAGGCCAGCCTTTCCGAGCCCTTAACCCTCGAACAACGCAAGGACTCCGCCATGACCACGATCCTCATCATCATCCTGATCCTGCTGCTGATCGGCGGCTTACCGGTCTTCCCCCATTCGCGCAGCTGGGGCTATGGCCCGTCCGGCATCATCGGTGTGGTACTGGTGATCCTGCTCGTATTGCTGCTCCTGGGCATGATATGAGCCCGCTAGAGCACTTCAGCATCGAAGAGCAGGGTAACGCCCCCTCGGTAGGTGCCCGGCGGTTTCTGGAGCATGGATGCTACCCATGACTCCCTGATCCAGAAATGCACTGTACCGGGCAAAGCACTGGTCGCCGAGTCCGGTACAAGCCTCATGCGGCGGCCGGTATTAGCGTGAATTCTCATCCGCTGCACTGGCCCATTGTTGTACTTCACACCTGCAGGGAGCGACATCGCCAGGTCCAGCACAACCCCTTCCCCATTTTGATGGTTCTTGAGCGTGCAAAAGCCCGATCCGCCCAGCGGATACTCGCAGGCTGCATATACGGTGAACGGGCCGGATGTGGTCAACCGAAACGAAAGGTCCCGGGCCAGTTGCGGTGGGACACGCCCACCCGGCCAGGCCAACCATCCGCCTGGCGGCTCGAGCACGGCCCGGTCGGAGCCGGGCGGGAAATCCACCTTCAGCTCGTGGCGCAGATCCACCTCGAAATCGATCGTCAAGCTATTGCCAAGCCGATCGACTCCCTCGCCGAAATCAATGTCGGCACCGACGCCCCCCACGGTGAATGTCATGCTTCCTCGGTATATGCCCGACGCAACCTTGGTCGGCGAGGGCAAGCTCAGCTTGTAGCCAATACCCGTTCGACTTACGAGCGATTCCCTCCAATCACCGATGCTGCCCAGTGAACTGCTGGAATAGCAGTACTTACCACTCACGAATTTCCACTGAAAAACGCCCCCAGAACCCGCAGGCGGAAGTGGAGCACGGGCAACGCTGCAGTTACGAACATCATACGTGGCGATCGGGCTGTTGTTTCGCGCCGGGCTCGCGGACGTCACGACTGCATACTGGCTGACATGGGTGATCTCGAACACCAGGTCCAAAACCTCGGTGCCTCCCTCGCGCCGCACTTGCAGGGTGCGTGGCGGCGGGACCCTGACATAGTATTGATCGCGCGTGCCCGCATCCTTCTTGGAGATTTTGTAATAGGTGCCGAACGGCAGGTCCACTGCATTTTCCGATGCACTTTTGCACAATGCCGACCAAGTACGGCATATCCACTCATTGGACGAGCCGAACCGCGCATACTGGTTGCCGACGTCGGCCCGATAGCGTGCGCCGATGGTAACGTCGGCTGCCTGCGCCGTCGGCAGCAGGCCCAGTACGAGCCAGGCGACGGCAGCGCGTACGGTTGCGGGCAGGTAATACAATCGCATCTTCTGATCCCTCCTGGGAGGCCGAAACATGGCTGGGCGGGTCAATCCTTGAATGCCAGTTCCTGGCGTTGGCCGCCCTCCTGGAGCTCGAAACGGTATTCGCGCCCGGGCTGCTGGGGGAACTTGCGGGTGACACCTGGCAACAGGTGGTACTTGGTCGCCGCCCCGCACTCATGCCCATCACGGTCGCAGTGGCGAAAGTTATCCAGCACCACGGTGGCGTTGCCCTGGTTGCTCACCACGAAATCGGCGCCTTCACGCAGCAGCGGCGTGCGGAAGTGGCTACCCTTGGGACGCACGAACAGCAGCGTGCCATAGCCTGCCAGCAACTGGACGCCCGCCTTGAGGCTCTCGCTGTAGTCTTTCGCTTCTTCCTCGCTGATGGCGAAACCGTCGTTCGTTTCCGGCAGCACGGGCACGAAGCGCAGGCGGAAGTAGCGCTCCTTGTCCCGCTCGCCCCGGTAGAGCAGGCGCACCGACTGCATGCCCCTGGCCGGCACGATCAGCCGCGCGGGGCTGGCGATCACGCCGCGCTGGTCGAGGGGCTGCTTTTCGAGGTCCACCTCGCGGGGTTCGCCGTCTGCCCCATAGATCAACTCAGCAACGCTGACCTTGACGAAGGCCGTGGAATCGCCTGCGTTGTAGATGCGCTTGAGCACCGTGCTCTTGCCTTCATCCAGGTAGTCGTACAACGCGCCAACGTTGAGCTCCGGCCCGGCCTGGGCCACCAGCGGTGCCAGCAGCAACGCCAGGCAGAGTGATTTGAAGGGTTGCATCATCAACCTCCCTATTCGTGTTTATCCAACCCTGGCCTGCAGGCCGGGCATCTGCTTGTCGGCCGTATCAGCCTCGACCGGTATCGCCCCGGTCGGCCAGGCTGGCGGTTCGACAGACCTGGTCGCCGGCCATCACCACATCCCCTTCATGCACCAAGGTGTCCAGCGGCAGGCTCAACAGGCAACTGACGGCGCCGGCCTGACGGATCTCCAGGGTGGGTGTCGTCTGGCTCATCTCCACCGAGAAATAGCCATCCACTTCGCTCACGCCTCGGCTGGCATGGTTGATCACATGGGCCCCGCGGATAGGCTGGCCTTTTTCGTCGATCAACCGGCCCAGCACGGTGACCGTGCGCATCACGTGCACCTGGCGGTACTCCACGCCACCGCGGTTGAGGTGGTAGTCGAGGCTCGAAGGCTGGATCACCGCCGCCGGGGCATCGGCGCCCTCGAAATCGAACTGCACGTAACCGGACTTGAACGCCGTGACCGGGATGATGTTGCGCCCTGGATGCAGGACGGCACTGGTGCCCTGGTAGTCGTCGGCACGCAGCTTCAGGCCTTGCATGTCGGAATCCACATCGACGATCAGGCCTGCCTCATGGGATAGGTACTGGCCGCTCACGGCCAGCTTGCCTGCGCCGAAGGCGACCATGCTCTGCAGGTTCAGGCCTCCGCTGAGCGCGTTGTCGATCGTCGAGGTCTGGGCATAGGCATCACCTTGCAGGCTTTCACCCAGGAACTGGGCATTGCCACCGAACCCGATGCCGTAGCGGTCGAAGGTGGTACTGGCACCGACGCTTTGCAGCGGGCCGAAGTCGACCTCTTGCTGGTAGGAAAGCGACCCATGCCGGTCGTTGCCGCCGTCGCGCGAGGTACGGCTCCCGAGGGTCGCGGCGATACGTTTGCCGGGGCCGCCAAGGTTCATGCTAAGGCTCAGGTTGACACCACGGCTGCGTGCATCGCCGCTGCTGGACGTACCCGGCCGGTCGAACACCGACAGCCGCCAGTTGGTGTCGGTACCGAACATCTTGCCGTAGAACACCCAGCCCAGGTCGATGCCCGTACCACTGGCCGCCCCGCTGCTGTGGGACAGGCGCAGGGTCGCACTGCTGCGCTGGGTGACCCGATGGTTGAGCGAAAGGCTCGACTGGCTGCGCTGTTCCTGCACGGACGGCTCGCCCCGCACCCGCCGCCCGGTCTCGAGCCACGACTGGCTATGGCTCACTACCAGCGAGCCCTGGTCATAGGTATGGATCGTTTGCAGGTCGTACCCGGTACCCCGCTCCTCGGTGTAGTTGATGTTGCCGTAGAACTTCAGGCGTTCGAGCACATCCCAGTCCAGCGACGTACCGTACTGCATGCTCTCGTCCACATGCTGCGCCGAAAGCCCGAGCACGGCGCGCGGATGCAGGAGGTAATTGGACATCACCCCGGCGCCAAGCCCATCGCGGCGCTCGTAGTCCCAGTTGTTCAGCAGGCTGGTCTGCTGGCCGAGGTAAAGGTTGTAGCGCCAGCGACTCTCGGGGTTGCTCCAGTTCGACGGCTTGTAGATGAAGGCCTCGGTGCGCGAGGTCTCCTGGCCGTCCTCCAGCAGGCGCACCTCCACCTGGTAGATCCCGCCGGGCAATACCCGGGTGTCGAGGGTCTGCAGGCCCGGCTGCACCGGCTGGCTGTTGATCAGCACGCCGTTGCGATAGATCTCGGCGATGCCCTGGCGGTTGGGCGTGACGTAGATCGGCGTGGAACTGGGCTGGCCGTTGTCGATCAACAGGCTGTCGCTGCTGCCGAACATCACGCCAAGGGTCGTGTCGGGGCTGTCGCCCAACAGCGTGGGCTGGCGGGTCAGGCCTTGCGCGCCCGGGGTGAAATAGCCCAGGCGAAAGAAATGCTGTTCGAGCAAGCGCTCGACGTAGAGCTGGTCCATGCGATAACGCGTGCCATCCTCGCCCTGGCTGACACGGTCGGCCTGGGCATCGGCGTAGGTGGTCCAGTTGCCCAGGCTGCCCTGGCCCTGGAAAGCGACGCGGCCAGTGGTGTCGGTGCCGTCATGCACCAGGTTGAGCTGGTTGCGCAACAACAACCCGAGGCTGCCGCCTTCAGGCATGCGGTGATAACGCACCTGCTGCCCCTCCTTCTCGGCGTTGGAGGTCAGCAAGGAAAGCTGGGAATTGGCCAGGCTGTAGTGGATGGCCTGCAACCCGTCCGGGCAGTTTTTCGTGCAATCGCCCAACAGGCGCCCGGCGGCCAGCCGCTCCTGCCAGACGCGGCGCAGCGCAGGGGGTTCGCGGCTGTCCATGACATCGGTGAACTCGAGCATCTGCACACGCTCGTCACGGGTCAGGATAACCATGGCGTCCCCAAGGTAACGCCCATCCAGCTCGACCCGGACCGCCAATGGCACATCGAAGAAATGCGCCTCGAACTCCCGGGGCAGGCCTTCGAACTGATGCACCACCGACGGCGGGGTTGGCGCCTGGGCCCAGCCTTGCAAGGGCGCCAGGCAAGCACCCAAGGCCAGCCAATGGCGCAGGCGACGGTAACGTGCAGAAAAGTGGAACATGACCTTTTCCATAGGCAATGCCCGCCCCCGACTGCCCGGCAGGTGCCGAGCAGCCAAGGGAGACTATGGATGTTGAAGGGGGTATGGAAGCGAGGAGAATCAGGCGCCGCCAGGTGCTGCGCTTTCGAACATCATGTTGACCATGCCCATGTAGTTGCCAGGCACATAGCCCCCTGCAGGTTTCTCGGCGCTGATCAGGAAGTCCATCGTGGTGCCTGCACTGGCCTGGGCCTGGTTGAGCAGCTCGACCGGGGTCAGGCCCAGGTCCTTGCCAGCCATGCTGACCTTCAGGCTGAACTTGTCGATACCGCTGACCACTTCCGGCTGGGTGGTCAGGAACGCCTTGATCGGGCCGATGGTGCTCTTGGCCTGGAACTGGCGGCGTACCTCACCGAAGTCCCCGCGCTGGGAATTGAAGCGCAGCTCCTGCGGGTCGTTCATCCAGTCTCCGACCGGCTCGACATAGAACTGCGCGGTCGGAACCGTGGCGATGACCTGGACCTGCTTCTCGATGGTTTCAGCGGCAAATGCCGAGCCCGCAGCCAACGCCAGGAAAGGGATAGCCAGAAAACGCGCTTTCATTCATTCATCTCCTTGAAAAACTGAAAATTTCAATCAGCACTTGGTGGCTGACGGAGAGAATTATCAGCAAGGGCCGCAGCCACAAATACAGGACCGCTCCGAGCGTTTTGTGGAAATTTCCCATGCCAGATCATTCAACCCTGGCCGGGTGCGCCACGGGCGGCCTCCCGCGCCAGCTGCCGCTCCAGGCGCATCATCACCCGTCGCAGCGCCTGCACATCCCGACGCAACGTGGTGATGACCACAGGCTTGGCCGCGCAGCTGCGCTCGAGCTGCTCGCACAGGTCATACAAACGGTCGGCCCGGGCGATTCGCGCGCCACCCTTGACCCGATGCGCCAACTCCGCCAAGGCCACCGCATCGTCGCCCAGCGACTCCAGGCGCTGCAGGTCCTCCCGGTTGCTGCTGCGCAGGTCACGCAGCAAGGCCTTGAGTGCGGCCTGGTCCTTGCCCACCAGATGATCCAGGTGCGCAAGATCGAGCATCGGTTGCTCCTCGCTTGCCGCTTGCATGCAACTGGCCAGGGTGCGTTGCAGGCTGTCCAGCCCGAGGGGCTTGAACAAGCAATCATCCATGCCGACGGCACGGCAACGTCGTCGCTCGCGCGTCATGGCCCTGGCTGTCAGGCCGATCAACCGACACCGCGGCCGGCCGCTACGCCGCTCGTGCTCGCGAATCGCCCGAGCCAGGGCATAGCCGTTGAGGCGCGGCATATTGCAATCGCTGATCACGACGTCGAAATGCTCCTTCAGCCACAAGCGCAGCGCCTGCGACCCATCTTCGGCCACCCGCGCCTGGTGCCCGAGGAAGTCAAGCTGTTGGGCCAACAGCAGCCGGTTGGCCGGATAATCGTCCACCACCAGGATCCGCAGGCGCATCTCGGTGCCAGCGACGTAGGGGGCATCGGCAGGTTCACTCGCCTCGCCTTCGGGCAACAACGCCAGGTCGAGGCTCACTTCTACCCGCGTCCCCTGCCCCAGCACACTGTGCAGACGCAGCCCCCCGCCCATCATCTGGCACAGGCTACGGCTGATCCCCAGGCCCAGGCCGGTGCTGCTGCGCGCGGACTGGCGCTGGTTGCTGGCCTGGTGGAACAATTGCCCGAGCGCCTCGATCTCCGAGGCGTCGATGCCGATACCGGTGTCCTGCACATGCAGCTCCACCTGCAGCCGTTGCGCCTGTGCCTTGGCTTGCAGCACGACCCGTACCTGCCCCTGCTGGGTGAACTTGATGGCGTTGCTCAGCAGGTTCGCCAGCACCTGCTTGAAACGCAGCGGGTCGAGCATGACATGGGCGTCGACCTGCCCGTGGGTCTCCAAGCGCAGCTCCAGCCCCTTGCCCTTGGCCTGCTGCTCGAACAACTGCACCACCCGCGCCACCTGGTCATACAGGCGTACGCGCTCGAGCACCAACTGCAGGTGCCCGGCCTCGATGCGCGCGATATCGAGTATGTCACCGATCAGCTCGAGCAGGCCGCGCGCGGCATCGCTGGCCACTTCGATGGCCAGGCGGTCGAGCACGCCATGGGCGGCCTTGCGCTGGGCCAGCTCGAGCATGCCCTGCACGGCGTGCAGCGGGGTACGGATCTCGTGGCTCATGGTGGTGAGGAAATGGGTCTTGGCCTGGTTGGCCTGCTCGGCCTCCTGCTTGGCCCTGCGCAGTTGCAGCTGTAGACGTCGCAGGTAGCGGATCCACAGCATGGCCATGACCAACAGGGTCATCGCCACGGCGAAACCGACCATGACCTTGGCGCGATAGCGCGGCCACATGCCATCGGCGACGATCATCGGATTCCGCCATCGGCGCACCAGCGAGTCGATTTCCTGTGGCGCCAGGCTGAGCATGGCCTTGTTGATGATCCCCTGCAGCTCGGTGGCGCCGCGTACGCTGGCCAGGGCGAAGTGAACTGGCGGCAGGGCCAGGCTGGCGCTTATCTTCAGGCGCCCGGGGTACCAGCGGGTGATCAAGGGGCGCGCATCATCGAAGGTCAGCACTGCACCTTCGACCTGGCCACGAGCCAGCGCATGCAGGGCCTCCAGCGGCGTGGCCATCGGTACTTGGCGAATCAGCGGGTAGCGTCGCCCCAGCTCATCCTGGACGGCACTGCCCTTGACCAGGGCCAAGCGCCGGCGCTCGAGCTGCGCCAGCTCGACCGGGGCGTCGGGTTCGTCACGGGTGACCAGCACCCGCGATGCACTCAGGTAGGCACGGCTGAAGGCCAGCTCGCGCCTGCGCCCCGGGCTGTCCGGCAAGCCGGCGATCAACTGTGCGTGGCCCTGGCGCAGGCGGTTGATCATCTGTTCGATGGTGCCACCGGGTTGCACATCGAAATGCAAGCCCGTGCGGCGACCGATCAATTGCAGGATATCCAGGCTCATGCCGCGCCACTTGCCATTGGCATCCCGATAGCTCAAGGGCAGCAGCTGCTCGTCCGCCAGCACCGTGACACGGGGGTTGTCATGCAGCCAACGCTCCTCGGCCTCGCTCAGTTGCAGCGGCTCGGGTTGGTGGGTATCGATCACGATGGGGCGCCAGCGCCTGCGCACGCCCAGGTGCTGGGGCACCGTGAGGCCTTCCAGGGCCAGGTCGACCAGTTGCGCCAAGGGGCTGCCATCATCGGCCATGGCAAACCCGACGCCCTGTTCAGGCAGCCCTGCCCGGCCGATTTCCTCGATGCTCCCGGACTGGTTGCGCCCCAGCACGTAGCGCACGCCCAAGGCACTGCCCAGGTAGAGGTCGGCCTGGTCGAGCGCCAGCGCGGCCAGGGCGCTGGCCGGCGATGGGTACGTCTGGATCTGCGCCTTGGGGTAGCGGGCGCGGACTTGCGCCACGGGCCGATAGCCCTCCAGCATCGCCAGGCGGAACGGCATGTCGGCGTTGGCCACGGCATGGCCGTTCGGCGTCGGGCCAAGCAATGTCGGCTGGTCGCTGGCATAGGGCCGGGACAGGCGCAGGCCGGCTTCCAGGGCGCGCTGCGCAGTCACCGAGCCGAGCAGGTCGATACGCCCGGCGCGCAAGGCCGTGGCGGCATCCTCGAAGCTGCGGAACACCTCGACCTGCACCTGCAAGCGCAGCTGCGCAGCCACAAGGCCGGCATAGTCGGCGGTGATGCCTTCGAATGACAAGCCGGTGCCGAGGATATCCAGTGGCGGGTTTTCCTGGTCGATCACGCCCAGGCGCAAGGCCCGGTGCTCCCACAGCCAACGCAGTTGCCGGTTGTCCAGATCGAGACTGGCCCCCGCCGGGAGGGTGGGCGGGGTGAGCAGTGGTCCGCCATGAGCGAACGCTACGGCGATGCTGTAGAGCAAGGCCGCCAATAAGAGACGTAAGGGCACGGGAGGGGTTCTAGATCAGGAAATTACGGCGGGCGAGGTCGGCCAGCTCGATCACCGAGCCCACCCTGAGTTTTTCCAGCAGGCGCGTCTTGTAGGTGCTGATGGTCTTGTTGCTGAGCAGCATCAGGTCACCGATGGCCTTGTTGCTCATGCCACGGGCCAGGTATTGGAGGATGATCATTTCGCGATCGCTCAGCGATGCGATGAGCTGGGCCTCGCTGGCGACCATGTCGCCGTGGTTGACGGAGCTGAACGACACGTCCGGGAAATAGCTGTAGCCCGAACGCAGGGCTCGCACTGCCTTGCTCAACTCCTGCAGGTTGTCGCTCTTGGACAGAAACCCCGAAGCACCGGCGCGCATGCAGCGCAAGGAAAAGTAGTCGGCCAACTGGGAGGTGAGCACCAACACCTTGGGCGGCCGCGGCATTTCACGGATACGCACCAGTACCTGCAGCCCGTCCATGTCCGGCAGGACAAGGTCCAGCACCACAAGGTCCGGCGAGCACTCGCGAACCAGGCGCACGGCATCGACGCCGTTGTCCGCCTGGCCGACCACCTCCAGACGGTCCTGGCGCAGCTGAGTGCTCACGCTGGAACGAATGAAGGGGTGGTCGTCCACGATCAAAACTTTCATGGAGTGTCATCCTTTACAAATCAGCATTTGGCCTTGTAGGAATCTGATAGTGGCCAATTGACTACCAAGGAACTATTGTTCGCCGATTGATGCGCATGAATAGTCGGACACCTCCTAAACTAAGTAAGAAATTTCCCATGATTACGTCAGACAACTTCCAGCACTCGAACAGCCAATAGGTGCATGTCGCAGCGGCGTAGTGCCGAATCGTACGAGCATCGAAACGCTATATGGCTGCGTCGAAAATCACGTTGACGAACCCTTTGTAAGTGCTGCCGGGATGTTCGAGCATGCGCGATACGTTCTCGCCGTCAACCTTGAAGTGCAGCGTGCCGGGCTGGTTGCGCAAAGGCTGACTGGGAACGAACAGACGCTTGTCGCTCTCGACAGTGGGCAACGGGACCCTGACCGCCCCACGACGCTCGGAGGTCGTCCCGTTCAAGGTCATCTGCACCGTGACCGGCACCTCATGGTCATTCTGGTTGCGCAAGCCGCAGCTTTCGGCGGTGAGTGTGTACTGGCAACTCAAGTACACGCCGACGGGACCGTCGATGGAAATACGAAACGGGATATCGCGTGCGAGCAGCTTAGGGGGCTTGCCACCGGGGTAGTTGTTCCAGCCACCAGGTGGTTCCAGGATCGCGCGGTCGGTGCCTGGCGGAAAGTCCACCTGGATATCGCGGCTGACGGTCAGTTCGACCCAGACATCCAGCTGGCTATCAGCGATGGTCACCCGGTTCCCGAAGTCGATGTCGCCGCGGTCGCCGACACGATAGGAAACCTTGCCGCTGTATCGCCCGGGCTTGAGCTGCTGCAGGGGCGGTAAGCCCAGGTGGTAGGACGCACCGATATCCCGTACCGTCCCCCTGTATGTGTAGGGTCGCGGCGGAGTGCTGGCGTAACAAGGCCCCCCTCTGTTGCTATCGATCTGCAGGACGACCTTCGCCCACGTCACGTTGGGTGGCCCCCGGCGAAGTACTGAGCAACTACCATAAAAAGGCAAATGGGCCGGGTTATCCTCAATGCGAGATGTTTCTACCGACACGCCCAAGTTCAGGAACTGGAAATCGAACGGGTAGGCGTCGCCCGTCATGCCTGTCAGCGTTCCTGTTTGCTTGGGTGGCAACTGGTAGTACACCTGGTCCCGTTGCCCTCCCCCGTAGTCGAGCGTCTTGTAGTAGTTGATCGGCAATGCCACGGTCTGGCCGTTGGTGCACACTTCCGGCCAGAGGCTGCAATAAGGTGCCGGCGGCGAATCGAACAGCAGCTTCCCATCACGGTAGACCACGTTGATCTGCACCTGCGCGGCCTCGGCCAAGCCTGCACCGAATATCGCCAGCCAGGCCAGCAAACCGCCACGCAACCACTTGGCGACCTGGGCGCCCACACTTCGCTTCATGTTTCTCATGACTCCTCACGACCGTTCGCCTGCCCCGGGCACCGCCCGACACAGCAAAACCAACAGCATGAGGAAAACGCCGAGCTACTCGAATAGGATGCTTCCTGGCACCTTGATGAAATTTCCTATCGCCCTATACGCGCCCGAATGGGAAAGCGTGATGAGCCCAAGCCCTGGCGTGAATGAGACGGCTCCCAATGAATCGGCGAAACCTCCTACCTTGCTACGAAACGTCCTAGGCCAAAAGAAAACGCCCCGGCGAGCGGGGCGTTTTCTTTACAGCAAGCACAGGTCAGTGCGACACCGCCCCACTGGCCCCCAGGCCGGTCTGCGAACGCACGAACTGCGGGAAGAACAGTGCACGCTCGTCTTCAGCAGCCTTGGACTTGTCGGTGACCGAGAAGAACCAGATACCGACGAAGGCGATGAGCATGGAGAACAGCGCCGGGTATTCGTACGGGTAGATGGCTTTCTCGTGGCCAAGGATCTGCACCCAGATGGTCGGGCCGAGGATCATCAAGCCCACCGCGCTGACCAGGCCCAGCCAGCCGCCGATCATGGCGCCGCGGGTGGTCAGCTTCTTCCAGTACATCGAAAGCAGCAGTACCGGGAAGTTGCAGCTGGCCGCGATGGAGAACGCCAGGCCGACCATGAAGGCGATGTTCTGCTTCTCGAACAGGATGCCCAGGCCGATCGCCAGCACGCCCAGGGCGATGGTGGTGATCTTCGAGACGCGGATCTCGTCCTTCTCGTTGGCCTTGCCCTTGCAGATCACGCTGGCGTACAGGTCATGGGACACCGCCGAGGCGCCGGCCAGGGTCAGGCCGGCGACCACCGCCAGGATGGTGGCAAAGGCCACTGCCGAGATGAAGCCCAGGAACACGCTGCCGCCCACGGCATCGGCCAGGTGCACCGCCGCCATGTTGTTGCCGCCGATCAGGGCGCCAGCGGCGTCCTTGAAGTCGGGGTTGGTGCTGACCAGCAGGATCGCGCCGAAGCCGATGATGAAGGTCAGGATGTAGAAGTAGCCGATGAAGCCAGTGGCGTAGAGCACGCTCTTGCGCGCTTCCTTGGCGTCGCTGACGGTGAAGAAGCGCATCAGGATATGCGGCAGGCCAGCGGTACCGAACATCAGGGCCAGGCCCAGGGAGAACGCCGAGATCGGGTCCTTGACCAGGCCGCCCGGGCTCATGATCGCCTCGCCTTTGGCGTGCACCTTGATCGCTTCGGAGAACAGGGTGTTGAAGTCGAAGCCTACGTGCTTCATCACCATCAGCGCCATGAAGCTGGCGCCGGAGAGCAGCAGCACGGCCTTGATGATCTGAACCCAGGTGGTGGCCAGCATGCCGCCGAACAGGACGTACAGGCACATCAGGATACCCACCAGGATCACCGCGACGTGGTAGTCCAGGCCGAACAGCAGCTGGATCAGCTTGCCGGCACCGACCATCTGGGCGATCAGGTAGAACGCCACCACCACCAGGGAGCCTGAGGCCGACAAGGTGCGGATCTCTTTCTGCCCGAGACGGTACGAGGCGACGTCGGCGAAGGTGTACTTGCCCAGGTTGCGCAGGCGTTCGGCGATCAGGAAGAGAATGATCGGCCAGCCGACGAGAAAGCCGATCGAGTAGATCAGGCCATCATAGCCGGAGGTGAACACCAGGGCGGAAATCCCCAGGAAGGACGCTGCCGACATGTAGTCACCGGCAATCGCCAGGCCGTTCTGGAAGCCGGTGATGCGGCCACCGGCGGCATAGTAGTCGGAGGCCGACTTGTTGCGCTTGGAGGCCCAGTAGGTGATGCCCAGTGTGAAGCAGACGAAGGCCACGAACATGACGATCGCGGAGACGTTGAGCGGTTGCTTGTGCACCTCGCCGGTCAGGGCATCGGCGGCCCACACGGCGGGTGCGAAAGCGCCGCAGGCCAGGACGGCCAGGGCTTTGGTTGAGTGGCGGATCATTGCTGCGCCTCCTTCAGGATGGCCTTGTTCAACTCATCGAACTCGCCGTTGGCACGGCGTACGTAGATGGCGGTGAGGACGAACGCCGCGACGATCAGGCCGACGCCCAGGGGGATGCCCCAGGTGATCGACGACTCGGGGCTGAGCTTGGCGCCCAGTACCTGAGGACCATAGGCGATGAGAAGGATGAAGCCGCAGTAGAGGCCGAGCATGATCGCCGAGAGAATCCAGGCGAAGCGCTCGCGCTTGGTGACAAGCTCCTTGAAGCGGGGGCTGTTCTGTATCGATTGGTAGATGCTGTCGTTCATTGTTGTTGTCCTAGCAGCAGCACAAATAAGGGAGAACCCGCCCTTACTTTATGCTGCCGAAGGCTGCCAACCAGACGACCTTAGTCTTAGATGAGAAAGTGTTTTACAGGATCGGTAACAACCCGGTTCATCGTAGCCGCCGGTGAGATCGAGCGCCGCCCGCGCGGCGCATCGCGAGCTGCGCTCGCTCCTACGTTTGTTTCGGGCTAGTCCATCCTGTGAGATTTGCGCGCGGACGTTTTGGTGCTGGACGCAAGATCGTGTCGTACGAACCAGGCGGTCGCGCGCGCCTGTCACAAGCGTTACTGGCCCGAAACAAACGTAGGAGCGAGCGCAGCTCGCGATGCGCCGCGCGGGCGGCGCTCGATCCCACAGACACCACCCTCCTCGAGACAAGCCCCTTAACGGGCTTGCCCCGCGATTGGGCTACAGGGCAATTATTTGCCGGTCCATTCCTTCACGCGGTCAGGGTGCTTGGCGACCCAGTCCTTGGCGGCGGCTTCGGGTTTGGCGCCTTCCTGGATGGCCAGCATGACTTCGCCGATCTCATCCTTGGAGTTCCAGTGGAAGTTCTTCAGGAACTCGGCCACTTCCGGTGCCTTGCTCGCCAGCTCCTTGCTGCCGATGCTGTTGACGGTTTCGGCGGCGCCATAGACGCCTTTCGGATCCTCGAGGAACTTGAGTTTCCACTTGGCGAACATCCAGTGCGGCACCCAGCCGGTCACGGCAATGGACTGCTGCTTGGCATAGGCACGACCCAGCTCCGCGGTCATCGCCGCGCCAGAGCTCGCCTGCAGCTTGTAGCCGTCCAGGGCGTAGTCCTTGATGGCCTGGTCGGTCTTGAGCATCACACCGGAGCCGGCGTCGATGCCGACGATCTTGTTCTTGAAGCTTGCATCGGTCTTGAGGTCGGCAATGCTCGCGGCCTTGACATACTCAGGCACGATCAGGCCGATCTTCGCATCCTTGAAGTTGGGGCCGTAGTCGACCACCTTGTCCTTGTTCTTGCCCCAGTACTCCCCGTGGGTGACCGGCAGCCAGGCCGACAGCATGGCATCGAGCTTGCCGGTGGCCACACCCTGCCACATGATGCCGGTGGCGACTGGCTTGAGGTCCACGTCATAACCGAGTTTCTGCTTGATCACTTCGGCGGCCACGAAGGTGGTTGCCACACTGTCGGACCAACCATCCACGTAACCAATGCTTACTTCTTTGGCCATTGCCTGCGCAGCGCTCATGGCCAATACCAGGGCTGCACCCACTCCCAGGAAACGTCGCATTTTCATCAAAGCATCCCCTCGTCAGGTCTCGGAAGTTGCATCATCAACTTCACACAATAGCTGACCTGCTCTGTGCGCGACCTTTATCGAACGATCAGCGACAGCACTTCGCCATCAGTGCGCCAGTTTTTCCCTACCCTGCGTGATCCTTGCATGGTAGATGCCTGATCTAGAGCGTTTGCAGCTATCATCTAGCCTTTTGCCGCCGATGATGGACCGCCCGATGCCCCGTGCCACCCGCCTGCTGCCTGTGTACCTGCTCGCCTGCCTGCTGGCCCTGGCCGGGCTCGGCGCGCTCTGGTACGGGCTCGGCAGGCCGGTTCACCTACCCGACGCGGCCAGCTCGACACACAAGCTGCAGTGCGCCTCCTACACCCCGTTCGACAAGGACCAGTCGCCGTTCGACCAGCCGTTTCGCCTGCGCCCGGCGCGCATGGATGCCGACCTGGCCCTGCTCGCCGAGCGATTCCAGTGCATCCGCACCTATTCGATGACAGGCCTTGAGGCCATCCCTGCCCTGGCCCGCAAGCACGGGCTGAAGGTGATGCTCGGCGCCTGGGTCAACGCCAACCCGGTGGACACCGACAAGGAAGTCGATGCCTTGATCGCCTCGGCCAATGCCAACCCCGACGTGGTGACTGCGGTGATCGTCGGCAACGAGGCGTTGCTGCGCAAGGAAGTGACCGGCGAACGCCTGGCCGCCCTGATCGCCCGGGTGAAAAGCCAGGTGAAGGTCCCGGTGACCTACGCCGATGTCTGGGAGTTCTGGCTGCAGCATCCCCAGGTGGCCCCGGCGGTGGACTTCCTGACCATCCACCTGCTGCCCTACTGGGAGGACGACCCACGCGGCATCGATGACGCCCTCGCCCACGTGGCCCAGGTGCGTCGGGTGTTCGGCGAGCGCTTCGCCCCCAAGGACATTCTCATCGGTGAAACCGGCTGGCCCAGCGAAGGCCGCCAGCGCGAGACCGCCGTGCCGAGCCGGGCCAACGAGGCACGGTTCATCCGCGGTTTCGTGGCCCTGGCGGAGGCCAATGGCTGGCGCTACAACCTGATCGAAGCCTTCGACCAGCCATGGAAACGCGCCAGCGAAGGTGCCGTGGGCGGCTACTGGGGGCTGTACGATGCCGACCGACAGGACAAGGGGGTACTCGAAGGCCCAGTGAGCAACCTGCCCTACTGGCGCCAATGGTATCTGGCAGGCGCCGGCTTGATGGTGCTCACCTTGTTGCTGGCCGGCCAGCCCGCGAACCAACGCGCAGCGCTGGCGTTGCCGCTGCTGGCGGCAGTAGGCGCAGCCAGCCTGGGGTTGTGGGGCGAGCTGATGCGCACCCATGCACGTTTTGCCGCCGAATGGGCGTGGGCAGCAGGATTGGCGGGGTTGAACCTGGTGGTGCTGGCCCATGGGGCGCTGGCCTTGGCGGCGCGTGATGGCTGGCGTCAACGCTTGTTCGCCTGGCTCGAGCAACGGGCGGGTTGGTGGCTGCTGGCCACAGGTTTCGCGGCAGCCGTGAGCATGCTGGCGATGGTGTTCGATGCACGTTATCGCAGCTTCCCTACCCCGGCGCTGGTGCTGCCGGCGTTGGTCTACCTGCTGCGACCAGTGGCGGCGCCCCGGGCGGAGGTGGCCTTGCTGGCGTTCATCGTCGGGGCGGGGATCGCGCCGCAGTTGTTCATCGAAGGGCTGACGAGCCAGCAGGCGTGGGGCTGGGCGGTCGTGAGCGGGATGATGGTCGCGGCGTTGTGGCGAAGCTTGCGCAAGGCGTGAGGATCGAGCGCCGCCCACGCGGCGCTCGATCTCACAGGCAACCCCCGTATCAGGCCGATTGCCTGACCAACCGCAACCCCGACAGCACCACCGCGAACACCGCAAGGCTCGCGGTATACAGCACCAGCGCCGGCAGGCCGAAGACCAGCCCCAGCAGCGCCAGCCACCAACCGCCGCGTCCCGGTATCACCTGTGCCAAGAGCGAGATGCCCAACGCTGCCCACCCCAGCACCTGGTAATGGATCCCCAGGCCCAACAGCGAACGGGCCTGGCATTGCCAATGTTCTCCCGGCACGCTGCACAGCCCGACCCAACGGCCCTCCTCCATCAACCCATAGCGCACGCCATAACTGGCCGCCAGCCACAATGCCAGGAACAGCAGCAAGACAACGATGGGCAACGCACGGGACATGACAGCCTCCAAAGGTCGAAACATGCCGCCAGCATAATCGGCCTGCAGCGCCACGCAAGGCAAAATCCGTGAGTTGCAGCTATGTTCGAATGAACTCCATTGCCGCGCCGTAGACAGCCGCGGCACTATCTTGTGCAACAAACAGTGGGGTGCCAGGCAACTTTGCCGGGCCAACCATGGTCCTAGATAGCGCTTTGCCTTATGTACTTTTTGGGGGATCCCATGCTTCGACCCTTGCGCCTCGCTGCCCTGTTCGGTGGCCTGCTCCTGGCTGCGGCCGCTTCGGCGCAGGATATTGACGCCGCGAGCTACGGCTACCCGCTGACCAACCCGTTCGAGGCGACCATCGCCACCACGCCGCCGGAGCAGCGCCCTACCCTGCCCAGCGACGAGGACATCAGCCAGTCCGACTACAGCCTCAACCTGCGCCCGGAGCGGGCCTTCACCCTGCCCGATAACTTCTGGCCGGTGAAGAAACTCAAGTACCGCCTGGCCTACCAGGACCACGAGGCTCCGCTGATCTTCATCATCGCCGGCACCGGAGCCCCTTACTCCAGCACCATCAACGAATACCTGAAGAAGCTGTTCTACCAGGCGGGCTTCCATGTGGTGCAGTTGTCCTCGCCCACCAGCTGGGACTTCATGAGCGCCGCCTCGCGCTTCGCCACCCCCGGCATCACCCAGGACGATGCCGAGGACCTGTACCGGGTGATGCAGGCCGTGCGCGCCCAGCACCCACGCCTGCCGGTCAGCGAGTTCCACCTCACCGGCTACAGCCTCGGCGCCCTCGATGCCGCCTTCGTCAGCCACCTGGACGAAACCCGGCGCAGCTTCAACTTCAAGCGTGTGCTGCTGCTCAACCCGCCGGTCAACCTCTACACCTCGGTCAGCAATCTGGACAAACTGGTGCAGACCCGCGTGAAGGGCATCGACCACAGCACCACGTTCTACGAACTGATGCTGGAAAAACTGACCCTGTACTTCCAGCAGAAGGGCTACATCGACCTCAACGAGGCGTTGCTTTATGACTTCCAGAAGTCGCGCCAGCACCTGTCCAACGAACAGATGGCCATGCTCATCGGCACCTCGTTCCGCTTCTCGGCGGCCGACATCGCCTTCACCTCGGACCTGGTCAACAACCGTGGCCTGATCACCCCACCCAAGTACCCGATCACCGAAGGCAGCAGCCTCACGCCGTTCTTCAAGCGCGCCCTGCAATGCGACTTCGAGTGCTACATCACCGAGCAGGTGATCCCCATGTGGCGCGCCCGCACCGACGGTGGCAGCGTGCTGCAGTTGATCGACCAGGTCAGCCTGTACGCCCTGGCCGACTACCTGCGCGAGAGTCCGAAGGTCGCAGTGATGCACAACGCCGACGATGTGATCCTCGGCCCTGGCGACATCGGCTTCCTGCGCAAGGTGTTCGGCGATCGCCTGACCCTGTATCCCCATGGCGGCCATTGCGGCAACCTCAACTACCGCGTCAACAGCGACGCGATGCTGGAGTTCTTCCGTGGTTAACAAACTGCTGCTCGTCACCGCCCTGCTCGCCGCCGGCAATGCCCTGGCGGCCGAAACCGCGCCACGCACCAGCGTGGTCGAAGCCGACAAGCCCGCACCTACGGCCGAAGCCGACGGTTTTCTCGACCCGTTGCGCGAGCTGAAATTCAACCCCGGGCTGGACCAGCGCGAGTTCGAGCGCTCGACGCTCACCGCCCTGAACGTGTACGACCCGCTGGAGTCGATGAACCGGCGCATCTACCACTTCAACTACCGCTTCGACCAATGGGTGATGCTGCCAGTGGTCGACGGCTACCGCTACGTCACCCCGCGCTTCGTGCGCACTGGGGTGACCAACTTCTTCAACAACCTGGGCGACGTGCCCAACTTGTTCAACAGTATCCTGCAGCTCAAGGCCAAGCGTTCGGCAGAGATCACCGCCCGCCTGATGTTCAACACCATCATCGGCGTGGGCGGTTTGTGGGACCCGGCGACCAAGATGGGCCTACCACGCCAGAGCGAGGACTTCGGCCAGACCCTGGGCTTCTACGGCGTGCCCGATGGGCCGTACATCATGCTGCCGATCCTTGGGCCTTCGAACCTGCGCGATACCGCTGGGCTGGCGGTGGACTACGTGGGCGAACGCGAGGCGAACTTCCTCAACGTGGCCGAGGCCAGCAGCGATCACCCGGAGATCACCGTGCTGCGGGCAGTGGACAAGCGCTACAGCACCAACTTCCGTTATGGGCAGCTCAATTCGCCGTTCGAGTACGAGAAGGTGCGGTACGTGTATACCCAGGCGCGCAAGCTGCAGATTGCCGAGTGACGGGGCCGCCCTACGACCCAGTCGCCGGCAAGCCGGCGATTGGGCCCGCGAAAACACGCTCATAATCCCAGGAACTGGCACAACTCCCGTCGCTTGGCCAAGGCATCCTTGCGTCCCAGCTCGATCAGCTCGCTGCAATAGCTGGCTTCGAACAGCAGGTAGCTGAGCACCCCTGCCCCGCTGGTGCGGGTGGCGCCCGGGCCGCGCAGGAACACGCGCAGCGCCGCCGGCAGTTCGCGCCGGTGGCGGGCGGCGATTTCGTCCAGCGGTTGGCTAGGCGCCACCACCAGCACCTCGATCGGCGCCAGCCCCAGGCGCCGGGCATCCAGGTGCGCAGGGATCAGGTGGCTCAGGTGGTTGAGCCGCTGGAGCAGCTCGATGTCGTCTTCCAGGCTATCGATGAAGGTGCTGTTGAGCATGTGCGCGCCGATCTGCGCAAGGCTCGGCTGCTGGCCACTGAAGACGCGCTGGGTCGGCATGGGTGCCGACGGCCGCTGGGGGTTGCCGCTGACGCCGACCACCAGCACCCGGCTGGCTCCCAGGTGCAGCGCCGGGCTGATCGGTGCCGATTGGCGCACCGCACCGTCGCCGAAGTACTCCTCGTCGAGCTTGACCGGGGCGAACAGCAGCGGGATCGCCGAGCTGGCCAGCAGATGGTCGATGGTCAACGAAGTGGGCACGCCAATGCGCCGATGACGCAGCCAGGGCTCGATGGCACCGCGCCCTTGGTAGAACGTTACCGCCTGGCCCGACTCATAGCCGAAGGCGGTGATGGCCACCGCACGCAAGTGCTCGGCCGCCAGGGAGTGGGCAATGCCGTCCAGGTCCAGGTGCGACTGCAGGAGGGTGCGCAGCGGGCTGCTGTCCAGCAGCGCCACCGGCACCTGGCCGCCAACGCCCAGCAGGTTGTGACTGACGAAACGGCTGGCCTGACGGATCACCCCCGGCCAGTCGCTGCGCAATACCAGGTGGCTGCGAAAGTGCTGCCAGAAGGTGGTCAGGCGCTGCACCGCCTCGGTGAAACGCGTGGCGCCGCTGGCCAGGGTGACGGCATTGATGGCGCCGGCGGAGGTGCCGACGATCACCGGGAACGGGTTGGCCGCACCCGGCGGCAACAACTCGGCGATGCCCGCCAGTACACCTACCTGGTAGGCAGCCCGGGCGCCGCCGCCGGAGAGGATCAGGCCGGTGGTGCGGGGTGGAGCCATGAAGTTCTCCTGGAAGGAATGCGCTGCCTGCCCTGGCCCTATCGCCGGCAAGCCGGCTCCCACGGGTTTTAACCAGGCTTCTGTGGAAGCCGGCTTGCCGGCGATAGGGGCAAGGCAGACGAATCACCTGTCAGCGCTTTTTCTTGTCATACAACCGCGGCTCTCCTGGCGGGCGCGACTTGAAGCGGCGGTGCGCCCACAGGTATTGCTCGGGGCATTCGCGCAATACGCTCTCCACCCACTGGTTGATGCGTAGGCAGTCGGCCTCTTCGGTCTCGCCCGGGAAGCCCTCGAGCGGTGGATGGACCACCAGGCGATAGCCGCTGCCATCCTCCAGGCGCTTCTGGGTGAAGGGGATTACCCGGGCCTTGCCCAGGCGGGCGAACTTGGTGGTGGCGGTGACGGTCGCCGCCGGGATGCCGAACAGCGGCACGAACAGGCTCTGCTTGGCCCCGTAGTCCTGGTCCGGGGCGTACCAGATCGCCCGACCGCCGCGCAGCAGCTTGAGCATGCCGCGCACGTCGTCGCGCTCCACGGCCAGCGAGTCGAGGTTGTGACGCTCGCGGCCACGGCGCTGGATGTAGTCGAACAACGGGTTGCCATGTTCGCGGTACATGCCGTCGATGGTATGGGCCTGGCCCAGCAGTGCCGCGCCGATCTCCAGGGTGGTGAAGTGCACGGCCATGAGGATCGCGCCCTGGCCTTCGCGCTGGGCGGCCTGCAGGTGCTCCAGGCCCTCGATGTGAGCCAGGCGCGCCAGGCGTGGCTTGGGCCACCACCAGCTCATGGCCATTTCGAAGAAGGCGATGCCAGTGGAGGCGAAGTTTTCCTTGAGCAGGCGCTGCCGTTCGTCGCCGGAAAGCTCGGGGAAACACAGCTCCAGGTTGCGCGCGGCGATGCGCCGACGTTCACCGGCGACCCGGTACATCAGCGCGCCCAGGGCACGGCCCAGGCACAGCAACGCACGGTACGGCAGCTGCGACACCAGCCACAGCAGGCCCAGGCCCAGCCACAGGCCCCAGAACCGAGGGTGAAGGAAATAAAGTCGAAAACGCGGGCGTTCCATTGAAGCTTCCGGAAAGACAAAGGTGGGCATTCTACATCGGTTCGCCCGCGGTTGCGGCCAACGGGTCTTATCGTTATAAGTCAGGGCACTTTTTTCGCAACAAGCCGTCTATGCAGACCATGAGCCTCAACCAGACCTCCGACACCGCCCCCGTATTCCAGCTCAAAGGCAGCATGCTTGCCATCACCGTGCTGGAACTGGCGCGCAACGACCTCGAAGCCCTCGACCTGCAACTGGCGGCGAAAGTGGCCCAGGCCCCCAATTTCTTCAGCAATACGCCGTTGGTACTGGCGCTGGACAAGCTGTCGGCCGACGGCGGCGCCATTGACCTAGCCGGGCTGATGCGCGTTTGCCGCCACCATGGCCTGCGCACCCTGGCCGTGCGCGCCAGCCGCATCGAGGACATCGCCGCGGCGATCGCCATCGACCTGCCGGTGCTGCCCCCCTCCGGTGCCCGTGAGCGGCCGCTGGAACCGGAGCCCGAGGTGAAGAAGCCCGAACCCGCCCCTGCGCCGCCACCGACGCCGGCCGAACCCGAAGTGCGCCCAACCCGCATCATCACCGCGCCGGTGCGCGGCGGCCAGCAGATCTACGCCCAGGGCGGCGACCTGGTGGTGACCGCCTCGGTCAGCCCGGGTGCGGAACTTCTCGCCGATGGCAACATCCATGTGTACGGCGCCATGCGTGGCCGCGCACTGGCGGGCATCAAGGGCAATACCCGGGCGCGCATCTTCTGCCAGCAGATGACCGCGGAGATGGTATCCATCGCCGGCCAGTACAAGGTCTGCGAGGACCTGCGTCGCGACCCGCTATGGGGGGCTGGCGTGCAGATCAGCCTGTCTGGCGATGTGTTGAACATCACCCGTCTTTAACGGATACTTGCCGGCATTTTTAGCGCAACTTTTTTCTTGTTGCCGTTTTTCGTATTTGCAGGGACCGCTGTCCCATTTATTTAGGGGTGAAACACCTTGGCCAAGATTCTCGTGGTTACTTCCGGCAAGGGGGGTGTGGGCAAGACCACCACCAGCGCCGCCATCGGTACCGGCCTCGCTCTGCGCGGCTACAAGACTGTCATCGTCGACTTCGACGTCGGCCTGCGTAACCTCGACCTGATCATGGGCTGCGAGCGCCGCGTGGTGTACGACTTCGTCAACGTGGTCAACGGCGAGGCCAACCTGCAGCAGGCCCTGATCAAGGACAAGCGCCTGGAGAACCTGTTCGTGCTGGCCGCCAGCCAGACCCGCGACAAGGACGCCCTGACCCAGGAAGGCGTCGAGAAGGTGCTGATGGAGCTCAAGGAAACCTTCGACTTCGTCATCTGCGACTCCCCGGCCGGTATCGAGAAAGGCGCCCACCTGGCGATGTACTTCGCCGACGAGGCCATCGTCGTGACCAACCCGGAAGTGTCCTCGGTCCGTGACTCCGACCGCATGCTGGGCATCCTGTCGAGCAAGTCGCGCCGCTCCGAGAACGGCGAGGAGCCGATCAAGGAACACCTGCTGATCACCCGCTATCACCCCGAGCGCGTCGAGAAAGGCGAGATGCTCAGCATCGCCGACGTCGAAGAGATCCTGGCGATCAAGCTCAAGGGTGTGATTCCCGAATCCCAGGCCGTGCTCAAGGCCTCCAACCAGGGCATCCCGGTCATCCTCGACGAACAGAGCGATGCCGGCCAGGCGTACAGCGACACCGTCGACCGCCTGCTGGGCAAAGAGAAGCCACTGCGGTTCATCGATGTGCAGAAGCAAGGATTCTTCGCGCGCCTGTTTGGAGGCAAGTAAACCATGAACCTTTTTGACTTCTTTCGTGGCAGACAGAAACAAAGCAGCGCGTCGGTAGCGAAAGAGCGTCTACAGATCATCGTGGCGCACGAACGCGGCCAGCGCAGCGAACCGGATTACCTGCCTGCCCTGCAGAAAGAGCTGCTGGAAGTGATCCGCAAGTATGTGAACATCGGCAGCGACGACGTGCATATCGAACTCGAGAACCAGGGTAGCTGCTCCATCCTGGAGCTGAACATCACCCTGCCTGATCGCTGATCCGGTCCTCTCGGACCACCTCTGTGGGAGCGGGCTTGTCCCGCGATTGTGCAAGCCCCGGCTGACGCAATCGCGGGACGAGCCCGCTCCCACAGTGTTTTTTGAGAACACACCATAATGCCGTTGTCGAACATCCAGATCCTCTTCGAGGATGCCGCCGTCCTGGTGGTCAACAAGCCCACCCTGCTGCTGTCGGTGCCGGGCCGCGCCGAGGACAACAAGGACTGCCTGATCACCCGCCTGCAGGAAAACGGCTACCCCGATGCCCTGATCGTCCATCGCCTGGACTGGGAGACCTCCGGCATCATCCTGCTGGCCCGCGATGCCGACAGCCATCGCGAGCTGTCGCGCCAGTTCCATGACCGCGAGACCGAGAAGGCCTACACCGCCCTGTGCTGGGGCCAGCCGGCCTTGGACAGCGGCAGCATCGACCTGCCCTTGCGCTACGACCCGCCGACCAAGCCGCGCCATGTGGTGGACCATGAGCACGGCAAGCATGCCCTGACCTTCTGGCGCGTGCTCGAGCGTTGCGCCGACCATTGCCGGGTGGAGCTGACCCCGATCACCGGTCGCTCGCACCAGTTGCGCGTGCACATGTTGTCGATCGGCCACCCGCTGCTGGGCGACCGGCTGTACGCCAACCCCGAGGCGCTGGCGGCCCATGAGCGGCTGTGCCTGCATGCCTCGATGCTGAGCTTTACCCACCCGGTGTCCGGGGAGCGCCTGAAGTTCGAGTGCCCGGCGCCGTTCTGAGGCGCGTGCTCCCTGTGTCAGCCCAATTTGCCGTCCAACTGCGCTAAACTCGCGCCACTGCTGTCTGGAGTGAGTTATGCGCGATTCCCTGAATGCTGGCCTGATCGATTTCCTCAAGGCTTCCCCGACGCCCTTCCATGCCACCGCGAGCCTCGCCCAGCGCCTGGAGGCCGCCGGCTACCAGCGCCTGGACGAACGCGACAGCTGGGCCACGGTGCCCGGTGGCCGCTACTACGTCACCCGCAACGACTCCTCGATCATCGCCATCAAGCTGGGCAGGCAATCGCCCCTGATCGGCGGCATCCGCATGGTCGGCGCCCATACCGACAGCCCTTGCCTGCGGGTCAAGCCACAGCCAGAACTGCAGCGCCATGGTTTCCTGCAGTTGGGCGTCGAAGTCTATGGCGGCGCCCTGCTCGCCCCCTGGTTCGACCGCGACCTGTCCCTGGCCGGCCGGGTCACCTTCCGCCGCGACGGCAAGGTCGAGAGCCAGCTGGTGGACTTCAAGCTGCCGATCGCGGTGATCCCCAACCTGGCCATCCACCTCAACCGCACCGCCAACGAAGGCTGGGCAATCAACCCGCAGACCGAGCTGCCGCCGATCCTGGCCCAGGTTGCCGGTGACGAGCGCGTCGACTTCCGCGCCCTGCTCACCGAGCAGCTGGCCCGCGAGCACGACCTCAACGCCGACGTGGTGCTGGACTATGAGCTGAGCTTCTATGACACCCAGGACGCCGCACTGGTCGGCCTGAACGGCGACTTCATCGCCGGTGCCCGCCTGGACAACCTGCTGTCGTGCTACGCCGGCCTGCAGGCGCTGCTGGCCGCCGACAGCGATGAGACCTGCGTGCTGGTATGCAACGACCACGAGGAAGTCGGTTCCTGCTCGGCCTGCGGCGCCGATGGCCCGATGCTCGAACAGACCCTGCAACGCCTGCTGCCCGACGGCGACGACTACGTGCGCACCCTCCAGCGCTCGCTGCTGGTGTCGGCCGACAACGCCCACGGCGTGCACCCCAACTACGCCGACAAGCATGACGGCAACCATGGGCCCAAGCTCAACGCCGGGCCCGTGATCAAGGTCAACAACAACCAGCGCTACGCCACCAACAGCGAGACCGCCGGGTTCTTCCGCCACCTGTGCATGGCCGAGGAAGTGCCGGTGCAAAGCTTCGTGGTACGCAGCGACATGGGCTGCGGCTCGACCATCGGCCCGATCACCGCCAGCCACCTGGGCGTGCGCACCGTCGACATCGGCCTGCCGACCTTCGCCATGCATTCGATTCGCGAACTGTGCGGCAGCCACGACCTGGCGCACCTGGTGAAGGTGTTGACCGCGTTCTATCGCAGCCGCGAGTTGCCCTGAAACCACACCGCCCGATCGCCGGCAAGCCGGCTCCCACAGGGATTTCGCAAGTCTTGAGAGCGGCGTAATCCCGGTGGAAGCCGGCTTGCCGGCGATGGGGACAACACCTAACCCGGATCAATGCCCACGGCTGCTCAACCCGCTATGCTTACTACATTGACATCATGTAGAAGGATGCCTGTTCATGTCGCCGTTCCTTTCCCTGTTCCTGCCGGTGTTCATCGGCCTGCTGCTGTTGACCATCGGCTTCAGCCTGCGCGAACGCAATGTCGGCGTGCTGATGATGTGGATCGGCACCCTCGGCATCTTCGGCATCATGTGCTGGAAGATCCTCGCGAAACTGGCCTGAAAAATCCTCTACACTGCGGCAATCGTTTGCCCTGAGGTAGATTTTCGGTGCCTGCCCTCCTGCGTTGCCTTGCCCTGCTGCTGTTTTTCTTCATCGCTCCCGCCCAGGCCGCCGGCCTGCCCGGCCTGCTCGGTGCGGGCAAGCCTGCGCAACCGGAAGCGACGCAACCCTTGGGCCAGTCGCTGGACGAGGTGATCAAGAACCTGGAGAACGACCAGCAGCGCACCCAGTTGCTCAACGACCTGAAGAAACTGCGCGATGCCACCAAACAGTCGCAGCCCAGCGCCGAACAAGGCGTACTGGGCCTGATCGGCGGTGCCCTGCATGACCTGGAGAAGCAGTTCAGCGGTGAGGCCAGCCCGTTCCGGCGTTGGTCGATGGAGATCGACCAGGCCCAGGACGAACTGGCGGCCTTGGTGGTGCCGGTGCATCAATGGCCGGCGATCCTGTTCGGCTTTGCCGCGATCATCGCGGTCTGGAGCCTGCTGGCCTACACCTTCAACTGGATCGGCCACCGCGTGCGCCTGCGCTTCGGCCTGAGCGAAGAGCTGCCGCAGCACCCACGGACCTGGGACCTGGTGCGCTTCGCCTTGCGCAAGTTAGGGCCATGGCTGGTCGCCTTGGTATTCACCGTTTACCTGAGCTTCGCCCTGCCCTCCTCGCTGGGCAAATCGCTGGCCATGGTGCTGGCCTATGCGCTGGTGGTGGGCACGCTGTTCTCGGCGATCTGCGTGATCGCCTTCTCCCTGCTCGACGGCCCCCATCGCCACCAGGCCTTGCACATCCTGCGGCGCCAGGCGTTCCGCCCGCTGTGGTTGATCGGCAGCTTCGCCGCGTTCGGCGAGGCGATGAGCGACCCGCGCATGACCACCGCCCTGGGCAGCCACCTGGCCCACGCCCTGGCGACCCTGGCCAATGTGGTGGCGGCAATATGCACGGGCCTGTTCATCCTGCGCTTCCGCCGCCCCATCGCCCATCTGATCCGCAACCAGCCCCTGTCGCGCCGCCTGACCCGCCGCACCCTGAGCGACACCATCGAGATCCTCGGCAGCTTCTGGTTCGTGCCGGCGTTGATCCTGGTGGCGATCTCACTGTTCGCCACCTTCGTGTCCGCCGGCGACACCAGCACAGCCCTGCGCCAGTCGCTGATGTGCACGGTGCTGGTGGTGGTGTGCATGGTGCTCAACGGCCTGGTGCGCCGCCACGCCGCCAACCCCAGGCGGGCCAACCGGCGCCAGGAGGTCTACGCCGAGCGCCTGCGCAACTTTGCCTATGCGCTGGTGCACCTGTTCATCTGGCTGGTATTCATCGAACTGGGCCTGCGGGTCTGGGGGCTGTCGATGATCAATTTCGCCGAGGGCAGCGGGCATGAAGTCAGCGTGCGCGTGCTGGGCCTGGCCGGGACCTTGATCGCTGCCTGGCTGGTCTGGATCCTGGCCGACACCGCCGTGCACCATGCTCTGGTGCGCTCGCGCCGAGGCCTGGCCAATGCCCGCGCGCAGACGATGATGCCGTTGATCCGCAACGTGATGTTCGTGGCGATCTTCATCATCGCGGTGATCGTCGCCCTGGCCAACATGGGCATGAACGTCACCCCGTTGCTGGCCGGTGCCGGTGTCATCGGCCTTGCCATCGGCTTCGGTGCCCAGTCACTGGTGGCGGACCTGATCACGGGGCTGTTCATCATCATCGAGGACTCCCTGGCCATCGACGACTACGTGGATGTCGGTGGCCACCTGGGCACGGTGGAGGGCCTGACCATCCGTACCGTGCGCCTGCGGGATATCGACGGCATCGTGCATACCATTCCGTTCAGCGAGATCAAGAGCATCAAGAATTACTCGCGCGAGTTCGGCTACGCGATCTTTCGCGTGGCGATCCCGCACAGCATGAACATCGACCAGGCCATCACGTTGATCCGCGAGGTGGGGCAGAAGCTGCGCAACGACCCGCTGATGCGGCGCAATATCTGGTCGCCGCTGGAGCTGCAGGGGGTGGAGAGTTTCGAGTCGGGGTCGGCGATCCTGCGGGCGCGGTTCAAGACGGCGCCGATCAAGCAGTGGGAGGTGTCGCGGGCGTTCAACCTGGCCTTGAAGCGGCAGCTGGATGAGGCGGGGCTGGACCTGGCGACGCCGCGGTTGTCGGTGCAGGTGGTGACAGCCGGCGGGGGTGGCATGAGCGAGGCTGGCGGGGCTGCCAGCTAGGGCCGCTTCGCGCCCCTACCCCACCTCTGCCCGGATGCGAATCGCATCATGCCGCCAATACTCCAGGTCGCAATCGATCACATGCCCATGCTGGTCGCTGTTGACCCGCGTGACGTGCAACCCCGCACTGCCCGCTGAAACCTTCAGCGCCGCCGCAGCCGCCCCCGGCAAGGCCGTGGGCAGGATCTCGAAGCACACCCGCCCGTAGCGGATGCCGAACTCACGGGCATAGATCTCGGTCAGCGACTGCCCCAGGTCCTGGTCCAGGATGCCGGGGAAATACCGCGGGTTGAGGTAGTGCTCGGCATACAGCACCGCCCGCCCATCGATGCGCCGCAAGCGGCAGATACGCACCACGCTCGAAAGCGCCGACAACCCCAGCCGCGCACAGATCGCCGCCGGCGCCGGCTGCAACCGCGCCGACAACAGCTCGGTGCCCGGCTCCCGCCCCTGGGCACGCACCATGGCATGGAAATGGCTGCGCTCGACCAGGTCGTAGGTCAGCCGCTCGGGCGCCACGAACCAGCCCCGGCGCTCCTCCCGGTAGATCAACCCCTGCGCCTCCAGCTGTACCAGCGCCTCGCGCAAGGTGATACGCGTGGTATCGAACACCTCGCTCAACTTGCGCTCGGCCGGCAGCTTGCCCCCCGGGGCCAGCAGGCCGTGTTCGATCTGCTCCTGCAACGCATGGCAGATGGCTGTTACCGCGCGCGGTGGCGTCGATTGCATCGAAGGTTACCTATCTGGACTAGTCCAGCCCCAGAACAGGGCCATTGGAGATTAGCGCAAGCCTAGGCACAGCCCATGAACATCCTGTGACAAAGCCCTCGTCCCGCTCCTGGCAGGACAGGCCCAGGCCCCGGGATTCAAGGCCTGGGATCTGGTCTACGCTGTAGTGCCAGGGCCCCGGAGCGCATTTTCACGCCCAGGCCTTACATCAAACTGTCACGCAACCGGCCTACCTTGGCTCGAGGTTTGCTGACCTAGACCACACGTTCGCAAGCATGGGTTTCCTCACATCACAACACTGCAAGGCCCTACCAAAGGAGCTTCGGATGAAAACGTTCTTCATGGCGTCACTGCTCGGCTCGACCATCGCCCTGTGCACTGCGGCCATGGCCGCCGGTACCGACCTCAAGGCCCTGGAAGAGGCCGCCCGCAAGGAAGGTGTGATCAACAGCGTGGGCATGCCCGATGCCTGGGCCAACTGGAAAGGTACCTGGGCGGACCTGGCCAGCAAGTACGGCCTCAAGCACAGCGACACCGACATGAGCTCTGCCCAGGAAATCGCCAAGTTCGACGCCGAGAAGAGCAACGCCAGCGCCGACATCGGCGATGTGGGCGCCGCCTTCGGCCCCATCGCCGTGACCAAGGGCGTGACCCAGCCCTACAAGCCAAGCACCTGGGACCAGGTGCCCGCCTGGGCCAAGGACCAGGACGGCCACTGGGCCCTGGCCTATACCGGCACCATCGCCTTCATCATCAACAAGGATCTGGTCAAGGAAGGCGAGCGCCCGAAAACCTGGCACGACCTGGAAAAAGGCACGTACAAGGTCGCCATCGGTGACGTCGGTACCGCCGCCCAGGCTGCCAACGGCGTACTGGCCGCCGCCATCGCCTATAAAGGGGACGAAAGCAACATCGAGCCGGGCCTGCAGCTGTTCACCAAGCTGGCCCAGGACAAGCGCCTGTCGCTGGCCAACCCGACCATCCAGACCCTCGAGAAGGGCGAAGTGGAGGTCGGCGTGGTGTGGGACTTCAATGGCCTGAGCTACCGCGAGCAGATCGATCCCAAGCGCTTCGAGGTGCTGATCCCCTCCGACGGTTCGGTGATCTCCGGCTACACCACCATCATCAACAAGTACGCCAAGCATCCCAACGCCGCCAAGCTCACCCGTGAATACATCTTCAGCGACGCCGGCCAGACCAACCTGGCCATCGGCCATGCCCGACCGATTCGCGCCGAGCACCTGAAGCTGCCGGCCGAGGTGCAGGCCAAGCTGCTGCCCAACGAGCAATACAGCGCGGCGCAGCCGATCAAGAATGCCGAGGCCTGGGAAGCGACCTCCAAGAAACTGCCGCAGATGTGGCAGGAGCAAGTGATCATCGAGATGGAATGACGGCCTACCTATCCAATGCCTGAACTGCCCTTTCGCGGGTAAACCCGCTCCCACAGGTACACCGCACGCCTCGAGGCCCGTGAGCGCCTGTGGGAGCGGGTTTACCCGCGAAGAGGGCGCCACGGTCAACGACTGGAGTCCCCATGCAACACAACGTCATCCTGGTCCTGCTCGACGGCCTCAACCACCAGGTCGCCCACCATGCCATGGGCCACCTGCACGCCTATGTCGAGGCTGACCGCGCCGCGCTGTACCGCATCGAATGCGAGCTGCCGTCGCTGTCGCGGCCCCTGTACGAATGCATCCTCACCGGCGTGGCCCCTATCGACAGCGGCATCGTGCACAACAACGTCAGCCGCCTGTCCAACCAACGCAGCGTGTTCCACTACGCCCGCGAAGCGGGCCTGGGCACCGCGGCGGCGGCCTACCACTGGATCAGCGAGCTGTACAACCGCTCGCCCTTCGACCCGCTACGTGACCGTCATACCCATGCGCCGAAGCTGCCCATCCAGCACGGGCTGTTCTACTACGCCGACCACTACCCCGACTCGCACCTGCTGGCCGACGCCGAGTACCTGCGCCGTCGCCATGCTCCGAACTTCCTGCTCGTGCACCCGATGAACATCGATGACGCCGGCCATCGCCATGGCCTGGACAGCAGTCAGTACCGCAACACCGCGCGCAGCGTCGACATCCTCCTGGCCGACTACCTGCCACGCTGGCTCGAAGAGGGCTACCAGGTGCTGGTGACCGCTGACCATGGCATGAACAACGACCGCTCGCACAACGGCCTGCTGCCCGAGGAGCGTGAAGTGCCGTTGTTCGTGTTCGGCGAGGCGTTCAGCCTCGACCCTGCAGCCAAACCCTTGCAGACCGAGCTGTGCGGCACGATCTGCGAACTGCTGGGCGCAGCCCACGACAAGCCGGTCTGCCGGGAGCTGCTCAAGTGAATACCCGCCCTCGCGGCCGCTACCTGGCCCTGCTCTGCCTGCTGCCGTTCGCCCTGTTCTTCATCGTGTTCCAGATCGCCCCGCTGGCCTGGGTGGCCATCAACAGCCTGCAGAGCGAAAGCGGCTGGGGGCTGGCCAACTTCAACAAGGTGTTCGCCTCCAAGTTCTACCTGCAGGCGCTGCAGCGCAGCCTGGAGATCAGCTTCTGGTCGAGCCTGTTCGGCATCGTCATCGCCACCCTCGGCGCCTACTCCCTGCGCCAGGTGGACTCGCGCCTGCGCGACTTCGTCAGCGCCTTCGCCAACATGACCAGCAACTTCGCCGGGGTACCGCTGGCGTTCGCCTTCATCATCCTGCTGGGCTTCAACGGCGCGCTGACCTTGCTGCTCAAGCAGGCCGGCCTGTTGGAAGACTTCAGCATCTACTCCAAGAGCGGCCTGATCCTGGTGTACACCTACTTCCAGATCCCCCTCGGTGTGCTGCTGCTCTACCCGGCCTTCGACGCCCTGCGTGAAGACTGGCGCGAGTCCGCGGCACTGCTGGGTGCCAACCACTGGCAGTACTGGCGGCACATCGGCCTGCCGGTGCTGGCCCCTGCCCTGCTGGGCACCTTCGTCATCCTGCTGGCCAACGCCCTGGGCGCCTATGCCACGGTCTATGCCCTGACCACCGGCAACTTCAACGTGCTGCCGATCCGCATCGCCGCCCTGGTGGCCGGCGACATCACCCTCGACCCGAACCTGGCCAGCGCCCTGGCGATGGTGCTGGTGGGGTTGATGACGTTGGTCACGGTGGTCCATCAATGGCTGCTCAAGAGGAGCTACCATGCGCGCTGAACCTCGCGGCAACCTCTACCACCGGGTGGTGGTGTACCTGCTGTTCATCATCCTGCTGCTGCCGTTGGCCGGCACCTTGCTCTATTCCCTGGCCACCAGCTGGTCGGCGAGCCTGCTGCCCAGCGGCCTGACCTTCAAATGGTACCTGGCGCTGTGGAGCGAACCGCGCTTCCTGGCGGCCTTCGGCCAGTCACTGCTGGTATGCGTCGGCGCGCTGGTGCTGTCGGTGGTGCTGATCCTGCCGCTGTTGTTCGTGGTGCACTACCACTTCCCGCGCCTGGATGCGCTGATGAACATCCTCATCCTGCTGCCCTTCGCCGTGCCGCCGGTGGTGTCTTCGGTGGGCCTGCTGCAGCTGTACGGCAGCGGGCCGATGGCCATGGTCGGCACACCATGGATCCTCATCGGCTGCTACTTCACCATCGCCTTGCCGTTCATGTACCGGGCCATCACCAACAACCTGCAGGCGATCAACCTGCGCGACCTGATGGACGCCGCCCAACTGCTGGGCGCCAGCACCTGGCAGGCGGCCTTGCTGGTGGTGCTGCCGAACCTGCGCAAGGGCCTGATGGTGGCGTTGCTGCTGTCGTTCTCGTTCCTGTTCGGCGAGTTCGTATTCGCCAACCTGCTGGTGGGGACCCGCTATGAGACCTTGCAGGTCTACCTGAACAACATGCGCAACAGCAGCGGCCATTTCAACAGCGCACTGGTAATCTCCTACTTCGCCTTCGTGCTGGTGCTGACCTGGGTCGCCAATCGCCTGAACAAGGACAAATCCTGACATGAGCTTCGTCAGCGTACAGAAACTGCACAAAAGCTACGCCGGCAGCCCGGTGTTCCATGACATCGACTGCCAGATCGAACGCGGCGAGTTCGTCACCCTGCTCGGCCCTTCCGGTTGCGGCAAGTCGACTCTGCTGCGCTGCATCGCCGGGCTGACCCCGGTGGACAGCGGCCGCATCCTGCTCGACGGCCAGGACCTGGTGCCGCTCAGCCCGCAGAAACGCGGCATCGGCATGGTGTTCCAGAGCTATGCGCTGTTTCCCAACATGACCGTGGAGCAGAACGTCGCCTTCGGCCTGCGCATGCAGAAGACCCAGGCCGACGAGAGCCTGGTGCGGGTGCGCGAGGCCCTGGAACTGGTGGAGCTTTCCAGCTTCGCCGGGCGCTACCCGCACCAGCTGTCGGGCGGGCAATGCCAGCGCGTGGCCCTGGCGCGCTCACTGGTGACCCGCCCGCGCCTGCTGCTGCTCGACGAGCCGCTGTCGGCCCTGGATGCACGCATCCGCAAGCACCTGCGCGAACAGATCCGCGCCATCCAGCGCGAGCTGGGCCTGACCACCATCTTCGTCACCCATGACCAGGAGGAAGCGCTGACGATGTCTGACCGCATCTTCCTGATGAACCAGGGTCGCATCGTCCAGAGCGGCGATGCCGAAACCCTCTATACCGCGCCCGTGGACCTGTTCGCCGCAGGCTTCATCGGTAACTACAACCTGCTCGAGCCGGACACCGCCAGCCGCCTGCTGCAGCGCCCCGTGGCCAGTCGCCTGGCGATTCGCCCGGAAGCCATCAGCCTGCGCCTGGAAGGTGAGCTGGACGCCCAGGTACGCAGCCACAGCCTACTGGGCAACGTCATCCGCTACCGGGTAGAGGTGCGTGGCGTGGAGCTGGTGGTGGACGTGCTCAATCGCTCGTCGGCCGACCTGCACGCCGACGGGCAGCGGGTATCCTTGTCGATCGACCCCACGGCGCTACGAGAAGTGGCCTAGGAGAACAACGCAATGGCATTGGCAATTTTCGATCTGGACGAAACCCTCATCCAGGGCGACTGCGCCTCGCTGTGGAGCAAGCAGATGGCCCAGCTGGGCTGGGTGGACGGCAAGGAATTCCTGCGCCGCGACCAGGAGCTGATGGAGGCCTACGGCAAGGGCCACCTGAAGATGGAGGAGTACATGGCCTTCAGCCTGGAACCGATCGCCGGGCGCACCCTCGAGGAGGTGGAGCACCTGGTCGAGCCCTGGGTCGAGGATGTGATCGAGCCGATCATCTATGGCGACGCCTGCCGCTGCATTGCCGAGCACCGCAAGCGCGGTGACCGGATCCTGATCATCTCCGCCTCGGGGACCCACCTGGTCGGGCCGATCGCGGCACGCCTGGGGGTGGACGAATACCTGGCGATCGAGCTGGAGGCGGTGAACGGGGTGTATACCGGCAAGACCCATGGGGTGCTGACCTACCGCGAGGGCAAGATCACCCGCTTGCTGGAGTGGCTGGACCAGGAGCAGGAGAACCTGGAAGGGGCGAGCTTCTATTCCGACTCGCGCAATGACCTGCCGTTGCTGCTGAAGGTGGACCACCCCCATGTGGTCAACCCGGACCCGGTGCTGCGTGAGCATGCCGAGGTCAATGGGTGGCCGATTCTGAGCTGGAGCTGAGATCCCGGGGGCGCTTTGCGCCCCTTTCGCGGCACAAGGCCGCTCCTACACAGAATCGCGTCGCCCTGTAGGAGCGGCCTCGTGCTGCGAAAGGGCTGCAAAACAGCCCCAGCGATCTCAAGCCAAACCAGGATCGATCACCAGCACCAGCTTGCCCGACACCTGGTTGCTCGCCAGCTCCGCATACGCCGCCTCGGCAAACGCCACCGGGTAGGTGTCCACCAACTGCGGCGACAGCCGCCCTTCGCCGAACAACGGCCACACCTGCTGCACCAGCTCGCGCAGCAGCTCGCCCTTGAATTCATCGCTGCGATTGCGCAAGGTCGAGCCGGTGACCTGTGCCCGCTTGGCCAGCACCTGCGCCAGGTCCAGCTCGACCTTGCGCCCGCCCATCAGGCCGATGATCACCCAGCGCCCGTCGCGGGCCAGCAATTCGAGGTTCATTTGCCCATAGCTGGCGCCCACCGGGTCGAGGATCACATCGAACGGCCCGAACGCCTTCAGCTCGTCCAGGTTCTCGTTGCGCACCACGCCACCGGCAGCCCCCAGCGCCTGGCAATAGGCCAGGCGATCCTGCGAGCCGACACTGACCCACACCGGGTTGCCGAATGCCTTGCACAGCTGGATCGCCGCCGAGCCGACGCCACTGGCACCTGCGTGCACCAGCACCTTCTCGCCGGCCTTCACCGCGCCCAGCTGGAAGATGTTCAGCCAGGCCGTGGCATACACCTCGGGCAGCGCCGCCGCCTCGTGCAGGCTCAAGCCCTCGGGCACCGGCAGCACGTGGCGGGCATCGACCACCACTTCCTCGGCCATGGCGCCACTGGTCAACAGCGCGCAGACCCGGTCGCCCACGCGCCAGTCGGCCCCGGCGCCCACTTCCTCGACCACCCCTGCGCACTCCAGGCCCATGTAGGGGCTCGCGCCGGGCGGCGGCGGGTACAGGCCTTTCATCTGCAGCAGGTCGGCGCGGTTGAGTCCCGCTGCGGCCACACGAATACGCACCTGGCCTGCGTCACAGGTCGGGCGCTCGGCTTCGACCCAGGCCACATGTCCGTCAACGCCTTGCAATGCCTTCACAGTGCCTCCATAGTTGAGTCATGACTGAGCCCGGGATCGCCATGTCCCGGGCTTTTTGCAGTATGCGTCCGGCTCTTGTGGAACCGGCGAACGGAAAAGACGGCCTACTATGCGTGATCAATTGCCTTTACGTCGAATCAGCATGAAGCATTTCCTGCCCAGCACTGCCCTCGCCCTCCTGATCGGCCTCGGCAGCCTCACGCTCGGTGGCAATGCGGCGGCCGCCAACAAGTGGGACAGCCTGCAGCCTGACCGTGACGAGATCGTCGCCAGCCTGAACGTAGTGGAGCTGCTCAAGCGCCACCACTACAGCAAGCCGCCGCTGGACGATGCCCGTTCGATCATCATCTACGACAGCTACATCAAGCTGCTCGACCCCTCGCGCAGCTACTTCACCGCCGCCGACATCGCCCAGTTCGACAAGTGGAAGACCCAGTTCGACGATTTCCTCAAGAGCGGTAACCTCGAACCCGGCTTCACCATCTACAAGCGCTACCTGGACCGCGTGAAATCGCGCCTGGACTTCGCCCTGGCCGAGCTGGCCAAGGGCGTCGACAAGATGGACTTCACCACCAAGGAAACCTTGCTGGTCGACCGCGAAGATGCGCCCTGGATGAAGAACGAGGCCGAGCTCGACGACCTGTGGCGCAAGCGCGTCAAGGACGAAGTGCTGCGCCAGAAGCTCGCCGGCAAGGATCCCAAGCAGATCCAGGAAACCCTGACCAAGCGCTACAAGAACCAGCTGTCGCGCCTGGACCAGACCCGTGCCGAGGATATCTTCCAGGCCTATATCAATACCTTCGCCCAGTCCTACGACCCGCACACCAACTACCTGTCGCCGGACAACGCGGAAAACTTCGACATCAATATGAGCCTGTCGCTCGAAGGCATCGGCGCGGTGCTGCAGAGCGATAACGACCAGGTCAAGATCGTGCGCCTGGTGCCGGCAGGCCCGGCGGCCAAGACCAAGCAGGTGGCACCGGCCGACAAGATCATCGGCGTGGCCCAGGGCGACAAGGAAATGGTCGACGTGGTCGGCTGGCGCCTGGACGAAGTGGTCAAGCTGATCCGCGGCCCGAAAGGCTCGGTGGTCCGCCTGGAAATCATCCCGGCCAGCAACGCGCCGAACGACCAGACCAGCAAGGTGGTATCGATCACACGCGAAGCGGTCAAGCTCGAGGAGCAGGCTGCCAAGAAGTCGGTGCTCAAGCTCAAGCAAGACGGGCGCGACTACAAGCTGGGCATCATCGAGATCCCGGCCTTCTACTTGGACTTCAAGGCCTACCGCGCGGGCGACCCTGACTACAAGAGCACCACGCGCGACGTGAAGAAACTGCTCACCGAACTGCAGAAGGAAAAGGTCGACGGCGTGGTCATCGACCTACGCAACAACGGCGGCGGCTCCCTGCAGGAAGCCACCGAACTGACCAGCCTGTTCATCGAGAAAGGCCCGACGGTGCTGGTGCGCAACAGCGATGGCCGCGTCGACGTGCTCGAAGACGAGAACCCCGGCGCCTTCTACAAGGGCCCATTGGCGCTGCTGGTCAACCGCCTCTCGGCCTCGGCCTCGGAGATCTTCGCCGGCGCCATGCAGGACTACCACCGCGCGCTGATCATCGGCGGCCAGACCTTCGGTAAAGGCACCGTGCAGACCATCCAGCCGCTCAACCATGGCGAGCTGAAGCTGACCCTGGCCAAGTTCTACCGGGTTTCCGGGCAGAGCACCCAACACCAGGGCGTGCTGCCGGACATCGACTACCCGTCGATCATCGACACCAAGGAGATCGGCGAGAGCGCCCTGCCCGAGGCCATGCCATGGGATACCATCCGCCCCGTGGTACGCCCTGCGGTCGACCCGTTCAAGCCGTTCCTGGCCGAACTCAAGGCCCGTCATGACGCGCGCAGCGCCAAGGACCCGGAATTCGCCTACATCCGTGACCGCCTGGCCCTGACCCAGAAGCTGATGAACGAGAAGACCGTCAGCCTCAACGAGCAGGAACGCCGCGCACGCCACGACGAAATCGAGGCCAAGCAACTGGCGCTGGAGAACGTTCGTCGCAAGGCCAAGGGCGAGGAGCCGCTCAAGGAACTGAAGAAAGAAGACGAGGATGCCCTGCCGATCGAGGACGAGGACACCAAGCCTGAGGACGATGCCTACCTGGCCGAGACCGGGCGCATCCTGCTCGACTACCTGAGCTTGAATTCGCAGGTGGCCAAGCACTGAGGCCTATGACGCACCCGCGTCATCATGAAAAAGGGGCGAACACGATAGGTGCTCGCCCCTTTTTCATGATGCCGCGGGACTACTGCAGGTCGACATTCAGGCTCGGCGTACCAAAGGCCGCCAGGGAGGCGTTGGAGCCTTCGAAATAGCCTTTCCAGAATGCTTGCAACTGCTCCATGGTCTTGCCGGATCGATAGGCCTGCTTGACATCCTTGGTCACCAGGCCAGCGCCAACGACATACACCCTGGCACCTTGTAGGTCGGCGAACAGGTGCTTGTCGCCCACTCGCTTGAGCTCTACAGACGAGTCAAGATTTCGGATCCGGCTGTTGGCGTAGAAGCTGCCGAAGTCGCTGTTTTCCAGCATGTCCGAGAGCAGGAGGATGACCCGGTCGTTCGCCGGTCGGCTCGCCAGATCGCTCCCGATGTCGCGCAGCGAGTGGAAGATCTCGCTGCGGGGAATATCCTCGTTCGCCTCGCGCAGGGTCTGGACGAATATCTGGCCGAACTTCTTCTGCATGAACGCCTGTTGCTGCGCCACGCACTTGTCGAACGCGCGCAACGACTGCATGCCGACATCGTCGCGTATCTCGCCTTGCAGGGGCGCGTTTAACTCGCCGGCAAAGCGCAGCTGCATGAACTGCCCGGGCAGGAAGGCCGAGAAGCTGTACAAGCGCAGCTTGTCACCAGGGCCGACAAAGCGATTGATCTGCGCCCAGGTGGCTTTCTGGATACTTTGCGGCATGGGCACAGTCTGGTCGACGATTACGGTCAGTTCTCGCCCCGAACCAGCCTGGCGAAATGCATCGATCTTGGCATATGCGTAGCAGTCAGGCACGTCGTTGCGCTCCCCCGCTTGGATGAGGGCAGGCAGCCAGAGCAGCAGAGCCAGCAGCGATTTGAGTTTCATTCAGACGCCTTCGAAGTCTTTGAGCAGCTTTTGTTCGGCACGCAAGGCCAACACGGCGGCCACATCGTAGCCCTTGTTCTGGCACACAGTGCGCAATTGTTCTTCGCTATAGACCGTCAGGTCTTTGCTGCGCAGGGCATCCAGCGGAGTGCTGGCGCCTGCCGGCTGCGGCGACGCAATGGCCGGTTCCTTGGCCACGGCCGGTGCCACGATGCCCACGGCTGCAGGCGCCGAGCCACCCTGCGCGACCATCGGGCGAGCAGGCGCTGCCGGTGCGGCATCTACTTCCACCGACTTGTGAGTGATGTTTTCTTCCTGCATGCGGCGCACGTAGGCATTGAAGTCACGGCTCTGAGCACCACTGATGGCAAGGGCGACATCCGGGTCGGTGGTCGGGCGGCGCGACAGTTTCATCTGCAGCATACGCAGCTTGTGATCGGCGTGGGCACTGATCTTGATGCGCTGGTTCTCCATCCAGCGCTCCAGCTCCGCGGCGTTGTTGAAGGCGTGGGTGTACTCCCAGGCTTTCTTCGACTCCACCCCGGCAAAGCCGAAGATCGACGCCAGCCAGACACTCACCGCCTGAATGGCCACGTAGATCACCGAGAGCACGACGAAAGTGATCAGCGAAGCGCTGCGAATGGCATCCATCTTGTCGGTCAGGGTGCTGTCGTTGGCCTCCTGATTGAGCGTGGCCGATTCTTCAGGGAGTTCGAAAGGGCTGGCATTGCCCTCGAAGCTCTGTTGGGCGAAGACATCGGGGTTGCCAACCATTTCGGTCTCGATGCTCTTGAGCTGGTAGGCACGAATGCCAAAAGCGGCGCAGGCCATGATGACCACCACCAAGGCGCAGCCGACGATCCAGCCCCGCTTGGGCGTTACGGTATGGTTGGTGTTCAGGCGGGCCAGGATACGGTTGTAATCCTTGGCGCCCATGTCTTTGTAGGTGTCCTTGATACGCAGGGTGGGTTGCTGCTTGAGCGCACTACTGCCGCGCTCCGGATCGCTCTCCCACCAGTGGCGCGCCTTGCTCACCAGGGTGTTATGGTGAATCGCACGGCCTGCGGCCTCAGCAAAGCCCGCGGAGATAATCGACAGCAGGAAGGCCGCCATCCAGCCGAGATAGGTCTGGTCGTTGCTCGATAGATTCTGGTTGATGAATGGCACCAGCACATAGGCGAAACCGACCGCCTCGAAGAGAATCAACAGGAAGATCAGCACCAGCACCCAGAGCGGTCGCTCACGACGATCGCTCTCGCCGATGGCATCCAGATAGGCTTCGCACTTGTTGTAGTAGTCGGCGTTCTTCTCACCGACATCCTGGTAATAGTCGTAGTAGGCATTGCACAGCGAGGTCTCGCTGAGCAGCCATTTGCGATTGTCGGCGCTGGTGCTGCCGCGGGCCAGGCGTGCGACGGTACCGACCAACGGCATCCCGTGCCAGACCCGCATCGCGAAGTAACCGACCTTGTCCCAATAAATCTTGATAGCGATGATCGCCAGCAGCGTGGAAATCACCACTCCACTGATCAACTTGTTGGCCCATGCGAGGGCCATCAAGGCATTGAAGCTGAATTCTTCCATTTGTATTCCCTTGTGTCAGGTGCGGACCGGCACGAACCGGGCGGTAAAGGTTTCACCATCGCGTCGCGGGTAGAACAGCGCACCATCGGTGGCTTGCGCACTGCCTTTGCTGAACACGACATCCATGCAAGAGACCGGCGCTTGCGGATCCTTCAGGAAGACTCGGTACAGCACCCGGTCCTCGCCTTCGTAGGTGTTGGCCACCGCGTCGGCCTTGATCAACGCCTTGCGGTTGCCATCGGCGTAGTCCTTGACCACTTGGATGAACGGTTGGCGATCGACAGCGGCATCGACCCGCAGAATGGAGACTGGGGAGATGGTTACCAGGTGGCCGTTGACGGTCTGTGCCCACACCCGGTTGTTATAGCCTGGGAGGTAGTCGGTGGTTTGATGGGTATCGAGCCTCTGGCCGCTGGCCAGGTTGAATACTCTGCCGCTTTCACGGGGTTGATCGCTTTCGCAGCTGCTCATCGGGATGCTGTTGGCATAGGCTGGGGAGATCAGCGAGAAACCGCCGGTTTTCGGCGTGATGGTCTGCCCCAGCGTCCATTCGCTGCCGGTCACGGCCTGGCCGCCGAAGTCGACCAGCGCGCCGGAATGGGCGATTGGTGCAGCAGCCTTTGCCGCAACCTTCGAGGTGGTGCTGGCAATGGTCGGCTTGGCCGTGGTCTGTTTAACAGGCTTGCCAACAACTTGCGGGGTATGCACGGCAGGTGCCTTAGCGACAATCGCCGTGCCATGAGCAAGGTATTTGGGGTTGTTCTGTTCAGCGTTGACCCGCTTGACCAGCGTGGCAGTGTCGTTGACTTCGACGATTTCGACACGACGGTTCTTTCCACGCTGCAGGGGGTCGGCGTTGTCCGCTACGGGCCGGGAGGCACCAGCACCCTGGAAGTACATGCGCTGGGGAGCGATGCCCTGCTCGGCGAGGATGCTGGCCACCGCGCGGGCACGACGCTCGGAAAGCTGCTGGTTGCCGCGGGCACTGCCTGTGGCGTCGGTATGGCCAACCACCAGGATCGCCGTATCACGCTGTCCGACGAAGGCGCTGGCTAGCTTGCGTACCTGCCGCTCGCCGTCGACACTGAGGTGTGCACTGCCGACCGCGAACATGCCCTGGTCCTGTACCTGGGCAACGAAGCCTGCATCCTGAGGGGCGGCGTTCTGAGTATTGCCAGGCGTACTCAGGGGCTCTACCTGAAGCTTGAGGTTCTCTTCCTGAGCCAACTTTTGCAGGCGATCGATACGCTCCTTGTAGGCCAGTGCCGCGCCACAACCTGCGGCAGCCCCTATGATCGCACCACCGATGATCGCCCCATCGCCCTGGTTGCTCAGGGCGCCGGCAGCCGCCCCCGCCAAGGCCCCCACCGTACCGCCAATCAGGCAGTTGGCTGTGCGACTGTGATTACGCGAAAACTCTTCGATACTGGCGCAACCGGTAACCGTCATGGCAATGGCGATAGCCAAGGCGCTGCTGCGCATCTCACGCGGGGAAAGCGATAAAGGCGACAAATCTGGCTCCTGAGAAATTCGCACTCAGGTCGACCACCAGGGAGCATGCGCTGGCTAACGTTCGTCCCTGAACGAGAAGTGTTTAAAAAGCATGGGATAGTGAGAGGATTTCATCACAGCCAGTGATGGCAATTCAACATTATTTATACAAGCGGTTCTATGCGACAGCACACGCCAGCGCACGAGCCTTGCACACCGGTGGCCGGCCAGAGGGGGAGCAGCTCTACAACCTGCCTTGGGCCAGAGGCCAAGGTGACTGGAGAAGCCTGCAACTTGCAAAGAGCGCGCTCAGCGCTCTTCCGAATAGCTGTACTCGAACACCCGCACCACTTCCGAGGCATGCCAGGATGCCGCCTCGAGCCCATCGACCGGCCCCGAGAAGCGCCCCAGGCGCTCGACGCACTCGAAGAAGCCGGTACGCGGCAAGCGGCTGGCACCTTGGCTGATCACCAGCGAGCTGCGCAGCGGCTGCTCGGCCCGGGCGTCGAGCACGGCCAGGTATTCCAGGGCAGCGGTAAGGGTCTGCATCGCCGGGCTGGGCAACTGCAGGCGTTCGATCAACGCGCGGTAGGTCAGCAGGTGGCGTTGGCGACGGGCCAGATCGAGCTCGTTCAACAGGTTGTCCCAATGCTGGCGGCTGATCCTGACCTGGCTCATGACGGCTCGCTCCAGCCAGCGATGCCCAGGTGCCAGGCCAGGCTGCGCAGGATTGCCGCATCCGGCTGGCGCTCCCCGGCCTCGATCATCGCCAGGTAGGCCGGGCTGATGCCGACATTGCGCGCCAATTGCTCGGGCGCCAGGCCCTTGGCCTGGCGCAGTCGTGTCAATTCACTCAATGCCACCAAGGCCGGGGCCTCGGCGGCGACTGCAGGTTCGTTCGTTGGTGCCTCGGCAGGTGCCTGCCCCGCGGCCTTGAGCAGTGCCTGGTACTGTTCCCACGGAACCACGGCATACTCGGGCTGACCGTCCCGGCTGATGACCTGAATACCCATACAACCCCCTTACGTAGGATTACTGCATGTAATCCGTAGGCATAATCCTTATGCCAATTATATGTCCAAGCGCGGGCGTATGCGCGGCCGGGGCGATTTCAGGGCGCTCCGCGCTCCAGGCGCAGGGCTTCGGGGGTGTCCGGCAGGCGTTCGACCACCTGCAGGCGCTCGGGTGCCTGGCTGTCGCGCCAGGCCTTGAAGCGGTTCAATTCATCGCCCACGGCCTTGAGTACCCAGCCCAATACGGCGATGTCATCGAGGAAGCCAACCCCCAGCAGCCAGTCGGGAATGGCATCCAGGGGGCTGACGAAATACAGCAGGCCCGCCACCACCGTGACCAGCGCCTTGGGGCTGATGGCGCGGTATTCGCCCCGCCACCACGCCAGGCACAGGCCTTGGAGCAAACGGACGTCCTCCCGCAGCTGGCCAAGCTTGGGGCCTTTGCGGGCCACGGCGAACAGCAAGGCCGGCAGCCGACCACGGCTGAGCAGGCGCTCGGCCAGGGGCAGGAAGCGGGCGAAATTCCAGGGTGCGCTCATGGGGCCTCCATATCGGCAGGGAAGGTTATCCACATTTATTGTGGATAACCTTGTGAACAGGGAGCAGTTTCCGACGCGAGGTGCCCACAGGGCAAGGGTCTGGCTCAGATCGGGCGTTTTTTACACAGCTGTTTCAGAACCGCAAACGTTTTGCGTCGATGGGCTGCCCTTTCTTCGACACTCCGGGGTTTATGGGGTTCGTTCAGAACTAAAGGGGCCGCTTCGCGCCCCATCGCGGCACAAGGCCGCTCCTACAGGGGACGTGCGGATGGCACGGCTGATGTAGGAGCGGCCTTGTGCCGCGATGGGGCGCGAAGCGGCCCCTTTGTTTGGATCTGACGCGGTATTACTTGGCAGGCTCTTCAGCCGCTGGCGCTTCGGCTTCCGGCGCCTCGCCCTGGGCGTTGGCCGGGTCCTTGATGCCCAGCAGCTCCAGGTCGAAGACCAGTACCGAGTTCGCCGGAATCAGCGGGCTCGGGCTCTGGGCACCGTAGGCCAGGTCAGCCGGGATGTACAGCTTGTACTTCTCGCCGACGTGCATCAGTTGCAGGCCTTCGACCCAACCCGGGATCACGCCGCTGACCGGCAGGTCGATCGGGCTGCCACGTTCGACGGAACTGTCGAACACCTTGCCATCGATCAGCTTGCCTTCGTAGTGGACAGTGACCACGTCGGTCGGCTTGGGCTGCGGGCCGTCGGCCTTCTTGACCACTTCGTACTGCAGGCCCGAGGCGGTGGTGACGACGCCTGGCTTCTTGCCGTTCTCTTCGAGGAATTTCTTGCCGGCGCTGGCCGCTTCCTCGCTGGCCTTGGCCAGACGCTCTTCGGCGCGCTTCTGCAGATCGGTGAAGGCCGCTACCAGGTCTTCGTCCTTGATGCGCTGCTCTTTCTTGGCAACCGCATCCTCGATGCCGAGGGCCACCGCTTTGGAATCTAGGTCTTCCATGCCTTCCTGAGCCAGGCTCTTGCCCATGTTCAGGCCGATACCGTAGGAGGCTTTCTGTGCCGGAGTCTTCAGCTCGACGCTGCTGGTCTGAGCGTCGCAGCCCGCGAGGACCAAACCAACCAGGGCAACCGCAGCCGCCAAACGATGCTGTTTCATGCTAGTTCCTTGTTCATGCGCCATAAGGGCAATCAGGTAAAGCCGCGAGCTTATCAGGCGGCCATGACCAATGGCTACCGGCATGAGAGCCAGGAAAGTCCGATAAGTTCACGGATATTTCCCCGTAGCTGAAGCGAACCGTCCTGCCCGGCCGCTTGCAACTTCACCGCGCACGCTTCAAGCGCACGCCGCAAGCTCCACCGCATCGCCGCAAACGCGCACCGGCCACACGCGCAAGGCCTGCGCCGTATCCTCCAGGCAGTGCCCGTCGTGCAGGCTGAAATGCTGCTTGTACAGTGGTGCCGCGACCACCAGCTGCCCTTTCAGACTGCAGACCAGGCCTCGACCGATGATATTGGCACCGGAGCGCGGGTCACGGTTGTCGAGGGCGTACACGGGCTGGGCCTGGTCGGGCAGGTAGAACAGCGCCACCTGTTCGCCCTCATGCCAGACCACCACGCCGGAGTCGGCGACCAGGTCCTGGAGCCGGCAGACCGTTTGCCAACCGGGTTGCGTTGCCACAGCAGCGTTGGACGTTTTCATCAGATAGCCTCCTGGGTGGTGGGAATCAAATGCAAGGGTGCACCGGGCCGGCGCTGCTCGCGCTCGCGAACGAAGTGCACGTCCGGGTCGGGGCGCTGGTCATTGACGAAGGTGCGAAAACGCTTGAGCTTTTCCGGGTCCTTGAGGGCGTTGGCCCATTCGCATTCGTAGCGCTCGACCACATGCTGCATCTGCGCCTCCAGCTCGCTGGCCAGGCCCAGGCTGTCGTCGATGATCACCTGCTTGAGGTAGTCCAGCCCGCCTTCCAGGCTCTCGCGCCAGACCGAGGTGCGCTGCAGCTTGTCGGCGGTGCGGATGTAGAACATCAGCACCCGGTCGATCAGGCGCACCAGGGTTTCGTCGTCGAGGTCGGTGGCGAACAGCTCGGCATGGCGCGGGCGCATGCCACCGTTGCCGCAGATGTACAGGTTCCAGCCCTTGTCGGTGGCGATCACGCCGATGTCCTTGCTCTGCGCCTCGGCGCATTCACGGGTACAGCCGGAGACCGCGAACTTGAGCTTGTGCGGCGAGCGCAGGCCCTTGTAGCGGTCTTCCAGGCGCAGGGCCATGGCGACGCTGTCCTGCACGCCGTAGCGGCACCAGGTGCTGCCCACACAGGACTTCACCGTGCGGGTCGACTTGCCGTAGGCGTGCCCGGTCTCGAACCCGGCCTCGATCAGCTCGCCCCAGATCAAGGGCAGCTCGTGCAGCTGAGCGCCGAACAGGTCGATGCGCTGGCCGCCGGTGATCTTGGTGTAGAGGTCGTACTTCTTCGCCACCTGGCCGATCACGATCAGCTTGTCGGGGGTGATCTCGCCGCCGGGAATGCGCGGCACCACTGAGTAGGTGCCGTTCTTCTGCATGTTGGCCATGAACGTGTCGTTGGTGTCCTGCAGCGGCACCAGGGAAGGGTCCATGATCGGCTGGTTCCAGCAGGATGCGAGGATCGAGCCCACGGTGGGCTTGCAGATGTCGCAACCGACCTGGCCCTTGCCGTGGCGCGCGAGCAGGTCGGCGAAAGTACGGATGCCTTCGACCCGGACCAATGCGTAGAGCTCCTGGCGGGTATAGGCGAAGTGTTCGCAGAGGCTCTTGTCCACGGCCACGCCACGGGCGCTCAGCGCATGCTCGAAGACCTGCTTGAGCAGCGCCGTGCAGCCACCGCAACCGCTGGCGGCCTTGGTGCAGTCCTTGACTGCGGCGAGGTCGGCGCAGCCGCTGTCGATCGCCGCGCAGACCGCGCCCTTGCTGACGTTGTGGCAGGAGCAGATGGTCGCGCTGTCGGGCAGTGCATCGGCGCCCAGGGCCGGAGCCCCGCTACCTTGCGGCAGGATCAGCGCCGCCGGGTCGGCCGGCAGGGCGATGCCGTTCTGCACGTACTGCAGCAGGGTGTCGTAATAGCTGTTGTCGCCCACCAGAACCGCGCCGAGCACACGCTTGCCGCTGGCATCCACCACCAGCCGGCGATAGGCCGCGTTGGCCTCGTCGATGAAGCGATAGCTGCGCGCGCCGGGGGTGGCACCGTGGGCATCGCCGATGGAGCCGACATCCACACCCAGCAGCTTGAGCTTGGTGGACATGTCGGCACCGGTGAAGGCCTGGGCAGGCTCGCCTGCCAACAGCGCCGCCAGGTTGCGGGCCATGCCGTAGCCTGGCGCCACCAGGCCGAACACGCTGCCGTTCCACGACGCGCATTCGCCGATGGCGAAGATGCGTGGGTCGCTGCTGCGGCAATCGCCGTCGATCACCACGCCACCCCGGGCGGCGACATCCAGGCCGCAGGCGCGGGCCAGGGCATCCTGGGGGCGGATTCCGGCGGAGAATACGATCAGGTCGGTTTCCAGGTGCTCGCCACCGTCGAAGTTCATGCGGTAGCGGTAGGCCTCGCCAGCACTGATCGACTGGGTGGCCCGGGACAGGTGCACGCCCACGCCCAGCGCCTCGATCTGCGCGCACAGGGCAGCACCACCCTCGCCATCGAGCTGCACCGGCATCAGCCGTGGCGCGAACTCCACCACATGGGCTTCCAGGCCCAGGGCCTTCAGGGCATTGGCCGCCTCCAGGCCGAGCAGGCCACCACCGACCACCACGCCACGGCGGGCGTTGCCGGCTGCCGCGCGGATGGCGTCGAGGTCGTCCAGGGTGCGATAGACCAGGCGCGCGGTGCCGCTGGAGCCTTCGATCGGCGGCACGAAGGGGTAGGAACCGGTGGCGAGGATCAACTGGTCGTAGCCGTAGCGCCCTTCGGCCGTGAGTACCTCGCAGCGTTCACGGTCGATGCCCAGCACGGCCTCGCCCAGGTGCAAGTGCACGCCGTGGCGGTCGTAGAAGTCCCGCTCGCACATCGCCAGAGCCTCGGCATCGCTACCACCGAAATAGTCGGAGAGGTGCACGCGGTCGTAGGCGCGCTGGCGTTCCTCGCCGAACACGCGCAGCTCGAAACGCGCCAGGGCGCCGCGTTCGATCAGTTGTTCGACGCAGTGGTGGCCGACCATGCCATTGCCGACGATGACCAGTCGCTCTCGTTGCCCGCTGTTCGCTGTTGCCTTCATAGCCGATCCTCGCGAAAAAAAAGGCGCCTGGAGCCGAAGCTCCAGGCGCCTTTGCCTGTTCTCATCAGTAGTGGGCCCGGGCTGGTCGCCGTTGATCAGCAGGGCAGGTTGTAAGGGTTCAGAAGCAGGGAGTGTGCCAACTCACCATTAGGCGTTGCCCCCTTTCTGTAGGAGCGGGCTTGTCCCGCGATCAAGGGCGAAGCCCTTGCCAGACGACGGTGATATCGGGGCCGGCCTAATCGCGGGACAAGCCCGCTCCTACAAGGATCACGCCAGTTCTCAGGGGTACGCAAAGCTCCAATCCAGTGCACGCCTGCTCATCCTGGGGCACTCAGTACACATCGCGTCGGTAGCGGCCGGCTTTGTTCAAGGCGTCCATGTAGGCCTGGGCAGCCTCGCTATCGAGGCCGCCATGCTCGGCGATGACCTGGTGCAAGGCGGCCTCGACATCCTTGGCCATGCGCAGGGCGTCGCCGCACACGTAGAAGTAGGCGCCCTCCTCCAACCAGCGCCACAGCTGCGCCCCCTGCTCCAGCATGCGCTGCTGGACATAGACCTTGCGCGCCTGGTCGCGGGAGAACGCCGTGCTCAGTTGCAGGTGGCCGCTGGCCTGCCAGGCCAGCAACTGGTCGCGGTAATAGAAATCGCAGGCTTCGTGCTGTTCGCCGAAGAACAGCCAGTTGCGCCCACTCGCCCCCCGCGCCTGGCGCTCTTCGAGAAATGCCCGGAACGGCGCGATGCCCGTGCCGGGGCCGACCATGATCAACGGCGTACAGTCGTCGTCGGGCAAGCGGAAATGGGTCGTCACCTGGGGAAAGATCGCCACCTCGTACCCCTCGGCGCGGTCGGCGAGGAAGGTCGAGCACACGCCCTTGCGCGTGCCGTAGCGCACCGTGGAGACGGTCAGGTGAACCTGGCCGGGATGCACGGTGGGGCTCGAGCTGATCGAGTACAACCGAGGCTGCAAGGGCCTGAGCAGGTCCAGCCACTGTGCCAGTGACAATGCCTGCGGGAACTCGCGCAACACATCGGCCAGTTGCCGCCCCCACAGCCAGCTTCTCAGATCGGCCTTGCGTTCGGGCAGCAGCATGCCACGTAGGTCGCTGCTCGCCTGGCTGAAGACCTCCAGCTGGCGGGACGTGACCCGGGTGATGTCCAGGTGCCGCTCCAGGGCCACGGCCAAGGGCATGGAGGCGTTGCCCTTGAGCTCGACCGAGGCCTGGCCGTCCAGCTTCATCAAGCCGAGCAACTCCTTAACCAGCGTCGGGCAGTTGCGAGGCCAGACACCCAGGGCATCGCCGGCTTGGTAGGCGAAGCCACTGTCGCCCAGTTCGAATACCAGCTGGCGGGTTTCCTTGCTGGCGCCCGGGCCATTGAGCAGGCGATTTTCCACCAGCTTGGCCGGCAATGGACGCTGTTTGTCGAACACGTCGCTGGAAACACTGCCGCGCAATACCGCCGCCGGGGCCGCGCCCAACGCCGGCAGCAGCGCCTCGAGCCAGGCGGTGAAGGCGTCGTCGAAGTCAGGTTCGCAATCGACCCGGGGCAATAACCGATGGGCACCCAACGCGGCCAGACGCGCATCGAGCTTGCGGCCAAAGCCGCAGAACTGGTCGTAGCTCGAATCACCCAAGGCCAGCACCGCATAGGGCAGCTCGGCGCAGTGGCTGCCCTCCTCCCCTAGCAACGCCTGCCAGAAGCCAGCCCCGCTGGCGGGGGCTTCGCCGTCGCCGAAGGTGCTGGCGATCAGCATCACGCTGGCAGCACCTTGCAACTGGCGCGGGCTGACCGCTTCCATGCAGCTTACCTCCACGGCCAACCCCGCCTCGCGCAGGCATTGGCCACAGCGCTCGGCCAGGGCCTGGCCGTTGCCGGTCTGCGAGGCCCAGAGCACGCGGTGGAGAGGAGCACCGGACGGTGTTCCGACAGCGGTCGCCGGGTTCAGCTCGAACACATCGATACGCGCCCCACCGACCCGCTCCACGGCCACGGCGCACTGTTTATAAGCCGGTTGCAACGAAGTCGGGTCGACAGCGTCGCAGGTCAGCGCGTTGATCGCCAACTGCTCACCATACACATCGTTCCAGTGGAACGGGGCGAAGCAGCTGCCTACCTGCACCCGGTCGCTGACCCGCGCCGGCAGCACGGCCTGGCCGCGACGGGAACGGATGGCCACCTGGTCGCGCTCGACGATCCCCAGGCGTGCCGCGTCTGCGGGGTGCAGCTCGACGAAGGGGCCCGGGTCGAGCTTGTTCAGGCTGGGAACCTTGCCGGTCTTGGTCAGGGTATGCCACTGGTGCTGCACACGCCCGGTATTGAGCACCAGCGGAAAGTCGCTATCGGGCTGCTCGGCGGGCGGCAGCCAGGGGCGTGCCAAAAAGCGAGCCTTGCCGCTAGGGGTGGGGAAGACCACTACAGGCCGTGCGGCGGCGGCGCTGGCGTCGACGTAGCGTAACGGGCTGCGGTCATCGGCGCGGCCCGGGGCACAGGGCCATTGGCGCGGGCGCTGGCGCAGCTCGCAGTAGCCAATGCCGCGCAGGTCGTAGCCGGTTCGGGGATTCCAGAAGCGGCGGATCTCATCGAATACGGCTTCGGCGTCGGGGTAGTCGAAGCCTTGCGCATATCCCATGGCACAGGCGATGCGCGCAATGATTTGCCAGTCCGGCAGGCTCTGGCCGGGCGGCTCGACCGCCTTGGGCATCAGCGTCAGGTTGCGCTCACTGTTGACCATCACCCCCTCGCCTTCGGCCCAAAGGGCGGCAGGTAACAGGATGTCGGCGTAGCGGTTGGTCTCGGTATCGAGGAACGCATCCTGGGTGATCACCAACTCCGCCCGGCCCAGGCCGTCGATGACCTGCTGGCGGTTGGCGACGCTGGCCACCGGGTTGCTGCAGATGATCCAGCAGGCCTTTATCCGGCCGGCTTTCATCTGTTCGAACAAGGCCACGGTGCCTGCCTCGCTCTCGTTGCGCAGGCTGCCCGGGGCGAGCCCCCAGTGCTGTTCGACGAAGGCCCGGTCAGCGGCGACCTGAACCGAACGCTGGCCGGGCAACCCGGACCCCATGTAACCCATTTCGCGCCCGCCCATGGCATTGGGTTGGCCGGTCAACGAGAACGGGCCGCTGCCCAGGCGGCAAATGGCGCCGGTGGCCAGGTGCAGGTTGCACAGGGCATTGCTGTGCCAGGTGCCGTGGATGCTCTGGTTCAGGCCCATGGTCCAGCAGCTCATCCAGTTGCCGGCTCGGCCGATCCAGTCCGCGGCCTGGTGAATGTCGGCCTCGGCGAGGCCGGTAATGGCAGCGACCCGCTGCGGGGTGTAAGCCTCGAGGAAAGCGGGCATCGCCTCCCAGCCTTCGGTGTGACGGGCGATGAAGTCGGCGTCGGTATGGCCATTGCGGTGCAACAGGTGCAGCAGGCCGTTGAGCAGGGCCAGGTCGGTACCCGGGCGCACCTGCAGGAACAGGTCGGCCTTATCGGCGGTGGCACTGCGCCGGGGGTCGACGACGATCAGCCTGGCGCCGGCCTTGAGCCGGTCGAGCAGGCGCAGGAAGAGGATCGGATGGCAATCGGCCATGTTCGCGCCGATCACCAGGAACACCTCGGCGTGCTCGAAATCCTGGTAGCTGCCCGGTGGCCCGTCGGCGCCCAGGGACTGCTTGTAGCCGCTGCTGGCGCTGGCCATGCACAGGCGCGAATTGGACTCGATGTGCCGGGTGCGGATGAAGCCCTTGGCCAGCTTGTTGGCCAGGTACTGCGCCTCCAGCGACATCTGCCCGGACACATAGAGCGCCACCGCGTCCGGGCCGTGGGTGTCGATGATCCCACGCAGACGGTCGGCGGCCTGTTCGATGGCGCTGTCCAGAGTGCCCTGCACGGGCTCATGACCGCGCTGCCGGCGCATGAACGCGTGGGTCATGCGCCCGGCGGCGGTCAGTGGCAGATGAGCGGTCAGGCCCTTGGTGCAGAGGCGACCGAAGTTGCTCGGGTGCTGCTTGTCACCGCTGACCTTGGTGACCTTGCCGTCCGTCACGGTCATGACGATGCCGCACCCTACCCCGCAATACGGGCACACACTGCGCACTTCGCTGCTGCTCATCGGTCGATCTCCTGGCCGCATGAACGAAAAAAGGCGCCGGCCGCCCCGCCCTGCAGAAGCAGGAGGAGCAGCACGGCGCCTTTGTCGTGGGGGCCATCGGCATTGATGGCCTGGATGCAGGAGCATCAGCAAGTACTGGGCCAACTGCAGACATCGGCCCCCCACAGGGACTTCAGTGTCCTTGAGGAACAGAAACAGTGTGGGAGCGAACTTGCCCCGAGATTGGGCCGGCACAGAAATGGCACTGAACCATTGGGTTCGCACCAATCGGTGGCACTGACGACCTCAACAAGCAGCAGAAACAAAAAAAGCGACCCTAGGGTCGCGGTTTTTTTTGGTGCGGGGGGGGCGGGGGGGCGGGGTGCGGGGCGTTTGCGCAGCGGACGGGACTCGAACCCGCGACCCCCGGCGTGACAGGCCGGTATTCTAACCGACTGAACTACCGCTGCGCTAAACATCGAGAAGTGGTGGGTGATGACGGGATCGAACCGCCGACCCTCTGCTTGTAAGGCAGATGCTCTCCCGGCTGAGCTAATCACCCAACGTCTCGGTGTGGCGCGCATTCTACGGAGGACCTGCCACCCTGGCAAGCACTTTTTAAAAAAAATTTTTCAGGCCTTTCAAAGACCTAGCGCAACAGCGCTTTTCTCCTGAATTAAGTCACTGGTGGCGCTCTGACAGGGTTGGCCTGCGACCACCCCTCGGAGAATAATGCCCGCCTTATGCATTAAGGAGAGATTCCCCCTCATGTGGTTCAAGAACCTGCTGACCTACCGCCTGACCCAGGACGTCCCGTTCGAGCCCGAGGCACTGGAAGCCGCCCTGGCCAGCAAGCCAGCCCGCCCCTGCGCCAGCCAGGAGCTGACCACCTATGGTTTCGTCGCCCCGTTCGGCAAGGGCGAGGATGCTCCCTTGGTGCACGTCAGCGGTGACTTCCTGCTGATCGCCGCGCGCAAGGAGGAACGCATCCTGCCCAGCAGCGTGGTAAACGACGCCGTCAAGGAAAAGGTCGAGGAAATCGAGACCGAGCAGATGCGCAAGGTCTATAAAAAGGAACGCGACCAGATCAAGGACGAGATCATCCAGGCATTCCTGCCCCGCGCCTTCATCCGCCGTTCGATGATCTTCGCCGCCATCGCCCCGCGCCTGGGCTTGATCCTGGTCAACTCGGCCAGCGCCAAGCGTGCCGAGGACCTGCTGTCGACCCTGCGTGAAGTGATGGGCTCGCTGCCGGTGCGCCCGGTCACGGTCAAGACCGCCCCGAGTGCGACCATGACCGACTGGGTCAAGACCCAGGAGCCGGCTGCCGACTTCTTCGTCCTGGATGAGTGCGAACTGCGCGACACCCATGAAGACGGCGGCATCGTGCGCTGCAAGCGCCAGGACCTGGCCAGCGAAGAGATCCAGCTGCACCTGGGCACCGGCAAGGTGGTCACCCAGCTGGCCCTGGCCTGGCAGGACAAGCTGTCGTTCGTGCTGGATGACAAGACGGTGATCAAGCGCCTGAAGTTCGAAGAGCTGCTGCAGGAGCAGGCCGAGCAGGACGGCGGCGAGGAAGCCCAGCAGCAGTTCGACGCCAGCTTCACCCTGATGATGATGACCTTCACAGAGTTCCTGCCGGCGCTGTTCGAGGCGCTGGGGGGCGAGGAGATTCCGCAGGGGGTCTGAGATACCGGTCGCCTCACCGGCCCTATCGCGGGACAAGTCGGACCGCCGCACCGCCGCTCCCACAGGTATTCCGCTCTACCGAAATGGAAAGAGGCCCTGTGGGAGCGGCGGTGCGGCGGTCCGACTTGCCCCGCGATTGTGTTGGCCCATATAACGACTACACGCTTGCCGACTCACAGCAAAATGTGCAGTATAGTGCGCACTGTGAGGACGGCCTCACGACGCAACGCGTGACCATTCCGGGGACGGCCCCATCCTTAGCAACGATGGAGACTCATCATGTCCTGGATCATCCTGTTCTTCGCCGGCCTGTTCGAAGTGGGCTGGGCCGTAGGCCTCAAGTACACCGACGGTTTCACCCGCCCCCTGCCCACTGCCTTGACTGTCGCCGCCATGGCCGTGAGCCTGGGCCTGCTGGGCCTGGCCATGAAGGAACTGCCACTGGGTACCGCCTACGCGGTCTGGACTGGCGTCGGCGCCGTGGGCACAGTGATCGCCGGGATCATCCTGTTCGGCGAATCGATGGCGTTCATGCGCCTGGCCAGCGTCGCACTGATCGTGGCCGGCCTGGTCGGCCTGAAGGTCAGCACCAGCTGACCTTTCTTCCTTCCCTTCTCAACGCACGTCGCCGCGCAGGGCACAGACTTTCTCGCGCAGCGCCTCGGGCTGCGCCGCGTCCACCGGAACGGCGGCGCCAGCCACCAGGGTCACCCGTGACCACAGACGCTTGAAGAACCCCTTGTTCGGGTCGCGACTGAAGAAACTGCCCCAAAGCCCCTGCAACGCCAGCGGAATCACCGGTACCGGGGTTTCCTGCAGGATGCGGCTCACCCCACCCTTGAACACATCGATTTCTCCATCGGCACTGAGCTTGCCCTCGGGGAAGATGCACACCAGCTCGCCATCGGCCAGGTACTGGGCGATACGGGCGAAAGCGCGTTCGTAGGTGGCTTCGTCCTCGCCACGCCCGGCGATGGGGATGGCCCCGGCGGTGCGGAAGACGAAGTTGAGCACCGGCAGGTTGTAGATCTTGTAGTACATGACGAAGCGTATCGGCCGGCGAATGGCACCACCGATCAGCAGCGCATCGACGAACGACACGTGGTTGCACACCAGCAACGCCGCGCCTTGGTCAGGGATGCGCTCGAGGTCCCGGTGCTCTACGCGGTACATGGAGTGGCTGAGCAGCCAGATCATGAAGCGCATGGTGAACTCGGGCACGATGCGGAAGATGTAGGCGTTGAGCGCGATGTTGAGCAGCGACACCACCAGGAACAGCTGCGGGATGCTCAGTTCGGCCAGGCTCAACAGGACGATGGTGGCGATGGCCGAAACCACCATGAACAAGGCATTGAGGATGTTGTTGGCCGCGATCACCCGGGCCCGCTGGTCTTCAGGGGTGCGCGCCTGGATCAAGGCATACAGCGGCACGATGTAGAAGCCGCCGAACACGCCCAGGCCGACGATCGACAGCAGGATCCACCAGGCCTGGCCCATGCCCAGCAGCGCCAGCCAGCCATGGGGCACGGCGCCCACCGGCACATCGCCGGAGTGCCACCACCAGAGCAGGCCGAACAGCGTCAGGCCGAAGGAGCCGAACGGCACCAGGCCGATTTCCACCTTGCGCCCGCTCAGGCGTTCGCACAACAGCGACCCCAGGGCGATGCCCACCGAGAACAGGGTCAGCACCAGGGTCACCACGGTTTCGTCGCCGTGCAGCCAGTCTTTGGCATAGGCTGGGATCTGGGTCAGGTAGATGGCGCCGACGAACCAGAACCAGGAGTTGCCGACGATCGAGCGGGACACCGCCGGGGTCTGCCCAAGGCCCAGGCGCAGGGTGGCCCAGGATTGCTTGAGGATGTTCCAGTCCAGTTTCATCTGCGGCGCGGCCGCGGCAGCCCGAGGAATCCAGCGGCTGGCCAGGTAGCCGAGCACCGCGGTCGCCACCACACCGGTAGCGACCACCGTGGCGTAGTGCGTGGAGGACATCATCACCCCGGCGCCGATGGTCCCGGCCAGGATCGCCAGGAAGGTGCCCATCTCCACCAGGCCATTGCCGCCGACCAGTTCCTCCTCGTGCAACGCCTGGGGCAGGATCGAGTACTTCACCGGGCCGAACAACGCCGAGTGGGTACCCATGGCGAACAAAGCCAGCAGCATCAGCGGCAGGTGGCCGGTGACGAAGCCCGTGGCGCCGATGGCCATGATGACGATCTCGGCCAGCTTGATCACCCGGATCAACGCATCCTTGGCGAACTTTTCGCCGAACTGCCCGGCCAGCGCCGAGAACAGGAAGAACGGCAGGATGAACAACAGCGCACAGAGGTTGACCCAGATCGAGCGGTCGCCTTCCAGGCTCAGCTTGTAGAGGATCGCCAGGATCAGCGACTGCTTGAACAGGTTATCGTTGAAGGCGCCTAGCGACTGGGTGATGAAGAACGGCAAGAAGCGCCGCTTGCCGAGCAGGGTGAATTGCGAGGGGTGGCTCATCGTCCGTGTACCTGGTTGGGCGTTTTCAATTGGAGGCACGCACAGCGCGGGAAGCCACAAATCTGCATGGGAATGGGCCTGGCTGGCAACCCGTAACTGTTTCGCCATGAGGCAGCCCCGCGCCCATGGGTGCTCAAGGGATACCACGACATTGTTCACGCACGCTCCTATGCTTGGACTCCGGCACCACCCCGACCACAAGGATGTCCGATGCTCGCCGCCCTCAAACGCTACCCCCGCTCCGTGCGCCTGCTGCTGGCGACCGCGGCCGTCCTGACCTTCGCCCGGGCAATCACCCTGCCCTATCTGGTGGTGTACCTGGCAGATACCTTCCAATTGGCGGTCGGCCCCATCGGCCTGCTGGTCGGCAGCGCGGTGATCCTCGCCTCTCTGCTGAGCCTGTACGGCGGCCACCTGGTCGATACCGTGCGCAACCATACCCTGTTGCTAGGCGCCATCTCGGTATTCGCCCTGGCCTTCGTCGGGGCGATCGCCAGCCGCTCGGCCGCGCTGTTCTTCTTCTGCCTGGTGATGATCAACCTGGCCCTGGCGGTGGTCGACATCGCCGTGAAGTCGGGCTTCTGCGCCTTGCTGCCGGTGGCCGAGCGTGCCGAGGTGTTCGCCATCAAGTACACCTTGAACAATATCGCCTACGCGGTCGGCCCCCTGCTTGGGGTGGCCCTGTTCGAACAAGGTGCCTACCTGCCCTTCCTGGTTTCCGCACTGATCGGCCTGGGCATGGGCGGGCTCTATCACGGCTTGGGCGACCGGCGCCTGCAGGTCGGTGAGAACGCCCAGCACAACGCCGGGTTCACCGAGGTCGCCCTGCGTCTGGTAAGTGATCGCCGGTTGATCTGCTTCACCGTGGGCGGGATGCTGAGCGCCGTGGTGTTCGGCCAGTTCGGCGCCTACCTGTCCCAGTACCTGGTGGTGACCACCAACGCCAAGGAGGCGGCGCGGCTGGTGGGCTACCTGATCACCACCAACGCCGTCACGGTGATCGGGCTCCAGTACCTGATCGGCCGACGCATCGACCGCCAACGCCTGATGCCTTGGCTGCTGGCCGGCATGGCGCTGTTCATCCTCGGCTTGCTGGGGTTTTCCATGGCCGGCTCCGCCCTGGCCTGGTGCCTGGCGATGGTGGTGTTCACCCTCGGCGAGATCATCGTGATCCCAGCCGAATACATGTTCATCGACCTGATCGCGCCGGAGCATCTGCGGGGTGTCTATTATGGCGCGCAGAACCTGTCCAACCTGGGGGCGGGATTGGGGCCGGCGATCGTCGGCTTTGCCTTGGGGCAGTGGGTGCCGGCGGCGACCTTCTACCTGCTGGTGATGTCGGTGATACTGGCGGGGGTGTTCTATTGGCTGGGCACACGCAGGCCTTGAGATTGCCGGTGCGGGCCTGCCGCGGCGGGCTTGACCCGCGATCGGGCCGATACGGGCGTGCGACGTCCTGCCACTGCGACCATTGTCGGCGCTGACGAACCTCAGTGGCCGTGCCAGACTGATTGATCGGGACCGCGTTTTCTTTTTTGCTCCGGAGTTTGCATGTCGTTGTCCAGCGGGCTGATCGCCGTGGTCGCCCTGGTCTATATGGCCATCATGTTCGCCATCGCCTTCTACGGCGACCGCCGCAGCACGCCGCTGCCGCCGCGCCTGCGCGCGTGGGTCTACAGCCTGTCGCTGGCCGTGTACTGCACCAGCTGGACCTTCTTCGGCGCGGTCGGCCAGGCCGCCGAACAGCTGTGGGCGTTCCTGCCGATCTACCTGGGGCCGGTGCTGTTGCTGGTCTTCGCACCCTGGGTGGTGCAGAAGATGGTGCTGATCAGCAAGCAGGAGAACATCACCTCGATCGCTGACTTCATCGCCGCCCGCTACGGCAAGTCGCAATCCCTGGCAGTGGTGGTGGCGCTGATCTGCCTGGTCGGGGTTTTGCCGTACATCGCCTTGCAGCTCAAGGGCATCGTACTGGGCGTCAACCTGCTGATCGGCGCCAACGCCGACGCCACAGGCACCCGGGTGCAGGACACCGCGCTGGTCGTCTCGCTGGTGCTGGCCCTGTTCGCCATCGTCTTCGGCACCCGCAGCCTGGACGTCACCGAGCACCACCGTGGCATGGTCCTGGCAATCGCCTTCGAATCATTGGTCAAGCTACTGGCTTTTCTCGCCGTGGGCGCCTTCGTGGTGTTCAACCTGTACGATGGCTTCGACGACCTGTTCAACCAGGCGCGCCACTCGGTGCACCTGGAAAGCTACTGGCAGGAGACGGTCAACTGGCCGTCGATGGTGGTGCAGACCGCCGTGGCGATGATGGCGATCATCTGCCTGCCGCGCCAGTTCCACGTGACTGTGGTAGAGAACATCGAACCCCAGGACATGCGCCTGGCACGCTGGGTATTCCCGCTGTACCTGGCGCTGGCCGCCCTGTTCGTGGTACCGATCGCCCTGGCCGGGCAGATGCTGTTGCCCGGCACGGTGATCTCCGACTCCTTCGTGATCAGCCTGCCCCTGGCCGAGGCCCACCCGAGCCTGGCGTTGCTTGCCTTCATCGGCGGCGCCTCAGCAGCCACCGGCATGGTCATCGTCGAGGCGGTGGCGCTGTCGACCATGGTCTCCAACGACATGCTGCTGCCCTGGCTGCTGCGGCGCAACAACGCCGAGCGCCCGTTCGAGGCGTTCCGTCACTGGATGCTTTCGGTACGACGGGTGACCATCGTGGTCATCCTGCTGCTCGCCTATGTCAGCTATCGCCTGCTTGGCTCCACCGCGAGCCTGGCGACCATCGGCCAGATCGCCTTCGCCGCCGTCACCCAGCTGACCCCGGCGATGCTCGGCGCGCTCTACTGGAAGCAGGCCAACCGCCGCGGCGTGTTCGCGGGCCTGGCAGCGGGGATCTTCCTGTGGTTCTACACCCTGGTGCTGCCCATTGCTGCCCGTAGCCTTGGCTGGTCGTTGCAACTGTTCCCGGGGCTGGCCTGGCTGCATGGCAACCCGCTGGACCTGCCCATCACGCCGCTGACCCAAGGGGTGGTGCTGTCGCTGGCGGGCAACTTCATCCTCTTCGCCTGGGTCTCGATCCTTTCTCGCACGCGGGTATCGGAGCACTGGCAGGCCGGCCGCTTCATCGGCCAGCAGAGCAGCGCCCGGCCCAGCAGCCGCTCGCTGCTGGCCGTGCAGATCGACGACCTGCTCAAGCTGGCCGCGCGCTTCGTCGGTGAAGAGCGCGCTCGGCAGAGCTTCATCCGCTTCGCCTATCGCCAGGGCAAGGGCTTCAACCCCAACCAGAACGCCGACGGCGACTGGATCGAACACACCGAGCGCCTGCTCGCCGGCGTGCTCGGCACCTCCTCGACCCGCGCGGTGGTCAAGGCAGCCATCGAAGGCCGCGAAATGCAGCTCGAAGACGTGGTGCGCATCGCCGACGAAGCCAGCGAGGTGCTGCAGTTCAACCGTGCCTTGCTGCAGGGGGCCATCGAGAACATCAACCAGGGTATCAGCGTGGTGGACCAGAACCTGCACCTGGTGGCCTGGAACCGTCGTTACCTGGAGCTGTTCAACTACCCCGACGGGCTGATCAGCGTCGGCCGACCGATCGCCGACATCATCCGCTACAACGCCGAACGTGGCCTGTGCGGCCCCGGTGAAGCCCAAGTCCATGTGGCCCGGCGCCTGCACTGGATGCGCCAAGGCCGCGCGCACACCTCCGAACGCCTGTTCCCCAATGGCCGGGTCATCGAGCTGATCGGCAACCCCATGCCCGGTGGAGGGTTCGTCATGAGCTTCACCGACATCACCCCGTTCCGCGAGGCCGAACAGGCACTCAAGGATGCCAATGAGGGGCTGGAACAGCGGGTCGCCGAGCGCACCCACGAGTTGTCCCAGCTCAACCAGGCGCTGTCGGAGGCCAAGAGCCAGGCCGAGGCCGTCAGCCAATCCAAGACCCGCTTCCTGGCTGCGGTCAGCCATGATCTGATGCAGCCGCTCAATGCCGCGCGGCTGTTCTCCGCCGCGCTGGCGCAGCAGGACGAGGGCATGACCGACGAGGCCCGACAACTGGTGCAGCATATGGACAGTTCGCTGCGCTCCGCCGAGGAGCTGATCAGCGATCTGCTGGATATCTCGCGCCTGGAGAACGGCAAGGTCACTCCCGACCCGAAGCCGTTCGCCCTCAACGAGCTGTTCGATACCCTGGGCACCGAGTTCAGGGTGCTGGCCGCGGAAAAGGGACTGGAATTCCGCCTGCGCGGCAGCCGGTTGCGGGTCGACAGCGACATGAAGCTGCTACGCCGGGTGCTGCAGAACTTCCTGACCAACGCCCTGCGCTATGGCAAGAGCCCGATCCTGCTGGGCGCACGTCGCCAGGGCGAGCGCCTGTGGCTGGAGGTGTGGGACCGCGGCCCGGGCATCGCCGACGACAAGCTGCAGGTGATCTTCCAGGAGTTCAAGCGCCTGGACAGCCACCAAACCCGTGCCGAGAAAGGCCTGGGCCTGGGCCTGGCCATCGCCGACGGCCTGTGCCGGGTGCTCGGCCACCCGCTGGAGGTGCGGTCCTGGCCCGGCAAGGGCAGCGTGTTTCGCGTCAGCGTGCCGATCGCCCGCAGCGCCGTCGCCCCGGCCAAGGCGCCGGTGGAACAGGCCAGCCAACCACTGGCCGGGCTGCAGGTGCTGTGCGTCGACAACGAAGACAGCATTCTTGTGGGCATGAACAGCCTGCTCGGCCGCTGGGGCTGCCGGGTCTGGACCGCGCGCAACCGCGAGGAATGCGAGGCGCTGCTGGGCAAGGGCATGCGCCCGCACCTGGCGCTGGTGGACTACCACCTGGACGACGGCGAGACCGGTACCGGCCTGATGGCCTGGCTACGTACCCGCCTGGGCGAGCCGGTGCCTGGCGTGGTGATCAGCGCCGACGGGCGCAACGAGACCATCGCGCTGGTCCATGCCGCCGGCCTCGACTACCTGGCAAAACCCGTCAAGCCGGCGGCCCTGCGGGCTCTGCTCAATCGCCATCTGAGCCTGGTTCAGTAAGCGCTTCGTCGGCCATCACCCCATCGGCAAGGGCCCGCTCGAGCAAGTCGCCCGGCAGGCTCTTGCTGGCCCGGGCACCCAGCAGCTTGAGCTGCTCGCTGCGGCTGACCAGGTTGCCGCGCCCTTCGCAGAGCTTGTTGCGCGCTGCGGCATAGGCCTTGTCCACCTGCTGCAGGCGGCTACCCAGTTCGTCCAGGTCCTGGATGAACAGCACGAACTTGTCGTACAGCCACCCGGCGCGCTCGGCGATTTCCCGGGCGTTCTGGCTTTGGCGCTCCTGTTTCCACAGGCTGTCGATGACCCGCAAGGTGGCCAGCAAGGTGGTGGGGCTGACGATCACGATCTGCCGGTCGAAGGCCTCCTGGAACAGGTTCGGCTCGGCCTGCAGGGCGGCGGAGAACGCCGCTTCGATAGGCACGAAGAGCAGAACGAAATCCAGGCTGTGCAGGCCATCGAGGCGGTTGTAATCCTTGCTGGACAGGCCTTTGACATGGCTGCGCAGCGACTGCACGTGCTGCTTGAGGGCCGCCTGGGCGCTCTCGGTGTTGGGGTCGCCGACAAATTGCTGGTAGGCGGTCAGGCTGACCTTGGCATCGACCACCACCTGCTTGTCGCCTGGCAGCATGATCAGTACGTCGGGCTGGTAGCGCTCGCCGTCGGCGCTCTTGAGGCTGACCTGGGTCTGGTACTCGCGGCCCTTTTCCAAGCCCGCATGCTCCAGCACCCGCTCCAGAATCAGCTCGCCCCAGTTGCCCTGGGTCTTCTGGCCCTTGAGTGCCTGGGTCAGGTTGGTGGCCTCGTCGGACAGGCGCAGGTTCAACTGCTGCAGGCGCTCGAGCTCCTTGCCCAGGGAGAAGCGTTCGCGGGCTTCCTGTTGGTAGCTTTCCTCCACGCGCTTTTCGAAGGCCTGAATGCGCTCCTTGAGCGGGTCGAGCAACTGGCCCAGGTGCTGCTGGCTGGTCTGGGCGAAGCGCTGTTCGCGTTCATCGAAGATCTTGGTGGCCATCTCGGCGAACTGGGCACGCAAGGTGTCGCGGGCTTGCTGCAGGTCTTCGAGGCGTTGCTGGTGGCTTTCCTGCTGTTCGCGCAGCTCGGCTTCCAGGCGGGCAGCCTGGGCTTCCAGGCGGCGCAGTTCGGCCTCGCGGTTGGCCCGCTCCAGCTGCCAGGCGTGGGCGGCATCGCGAGCGTTGTCGCGGTCGATCTGCAACAGTTCCAGTTCGCGGGCCTGGGCCGCCAGGGTGGTCTGCTTGACCACATTGGCTTCGCTCAGGTCGCTGATTTCGTCGCGGCTGGCGTCCAGCTGCGCCTGCAGGCCTTCCTGGGCGAGCTGGGCACTGCCAAGGCGCTCTTCGAGCAGCGCCAGTTCCGATTGCCGGGCAGACAGCCGCCGCTGCAGTTGCACGGCCCAGCCCAGGCAAGGGATGGCTGCGGCCACGAGGCCCAGCAGGATACTGGCAAGATCCACTGCCATAGCGACTCCGATCGGTGTTCGATAATGCTGTGCAGCTTATCAGGTGAGGGGCTTGGGTGATGTGTTGTTGGAGATCGAGCGCCGCGCGGGGCGGCGCGCGATCTCACAAGCACCGCAGCTGCTGCGACAACCGCTTCAGCCCAGCTGCTTGAGCAACCGACGCGCTTCCTGCGAGCCCTGTCCCGCCGCCAGCTCCAGCCAGTAACGGGCCTGCTCCGGCTCACTGTGCTGGCACAGCCGCGCAAATTCCAGCTGGGCACGACGGTCGCCCGACCGTGCAGCCTGGCGCAGCAGCTCATGGCCGATGCGCCGGTCACGGGCATTGCCACAATCGCGGCATAGCATCTGCCCCAAGCGACTCTGGGCCACCACCACGCCCTGACGCGCGGGCTGCTTGAGCAGGCGGCCGGCCAGGTGCTTGACGCTGGGCTTGTCGCCCAGGCGCGGGCTGTCGAGCAGCCAAAGGGCCACCTTCAGGGAAAAGCGCTTGGAGGAAGACACGGGCGAATGTGCAGTGGGGCTTGCGAGGGGTTTACCGCGAAACTTCATGAGCAACAGCGAAGGCAATTCGAAAGGCGCGCACTCTACTGCATTTTTTTGCTCATGGCCCGGCCAAATCCTAAAGATGTAAAAAAAAATTTCGATGATCTTTTCTTGACGTTTTCGCTCGATGGACCTCTTGCCGAACCCGGATGACTGATCGTCGGACAATTCAAAAACCGCTGGCACGCCCGTCCTAGAGCAAGCGCTCGGGACAATCCACAGAACCTGTGGATAACTCAGTGGACAACCGCCCCGACACGTCTTCAAACCCCGATGGAATGGGGCTTTCGGTCAAACTGACGATTTTTTCACCAGTAAAAATTAGTGTTTTTTTTCATTGACTTAAGGATTCAGTCAAGGCATTGGCGAGCTCGCTGCCGCACGTTGCCAAACCGTTACAAGTCACACTCGTCGTGTGTACAAGTACGCCAGGGACATCCAGTTGGATAGGAAAAGCGCAAGATCGTCGAACCCGACCGCAGAACCGCCCCACTTCACAGCACGGTGAATAAAGGCCATACTGCTCGGCTCGCCTGACAAAAACCTAAATTGCTTGCCAGGCAGTGTTCTTTCCTGTAGGGTGCGCATCGTTAGTACCCAGCTGAAAGTCAATTCTGGCCACATATGTCCTTGCAGTGCCTCTTTCCCCACACGAGCCATTGCTGAAACCAGGACCGGCCCCTTCGATGATTCACTCGGCAGCAAACCTGCCCCAGCGCGAATCACGCGACAGATTGATCGGGATCTTCACCCAGAGGCATTGAACCTTGGCCCTGGCGTGCCTGCCCGCCTTCTGAAGTACCTACCAGTCAGCCCAGCGCCCACATTTGCTTGCGCCTCATCTGGCTGCCCTGTTCCAGTCAGGTTCTTCGTCCCTTAATAAAGGCGTCACTGGAACGTTTCTAAAATGCACGGATCGAAATCCGTGTTTAAAGCAGGAACATCCAACAATATGAATACTCATCATCAGATCCAAGCCGCTATCGGCACCTTGTCCCAGGCCTTCGCGCCGTTGAAATGCGTTATCGTCGCCCCCCGCAAGGGCAACTTCAGCTTCACCCTGGTCGACGAACATGGCATCGCCTGCCACACCGAACGCCTGTACCCGGAACAATACAGCCGCGTCGCCCCGCTGCAGGCTGTCATCGAACGGACCCGCCAGTCGCTGGCCGCGTGAGCGGCCTATTCCGGCGCATCCAGGCGCACGATAGCCCCTTCCCTTCGCTTCCTGATCGTTCTTGGCGTAATTGCTTCAAGGCATATGCGCCAGGGCGACGGGCAGCAATCGATTTAAAAACAGCCCTTTACACCACGATTATCACACTACACTTCAACTCGAGCGGTGCGAGCCGCTTCCGGCGGGCCTGATCAATTCACCAGCTGCCAAGCTCCAGTGCCCGTCGGCCCTTAACTGATCGAGGGCACCATGGGTATCGCGGCTAAAGAGTTGTGTCAGTATGTGATCCGTCCGACCCTGATCTACCTGGGCCGTCACAGCCAAAGCGCCGAGGCCTTGCTGCTAGGCGTTGCAGCCAGCCAATCGGCGTTGGGTTCAGCGCTGCACGACCGACGGGGTCATGGTCTCTATCTAATAGGCGAAACCCGCCACCAGGCGCTCTGGGACGACTTCCTGGCACGCGACCCGGACCTTGCCAGCCTGGTCCGCGGACTGGCCAGCCAACACGCCTTTCTGCGCGGGCCGCACCTGGAGCTCGCGGTCAACCTGCGTTATTCCACGGCTATCGCCTGGATGCTCATCGAAGAGCAGGCCATGCCATTACCTGCGCCGAACGACCTGTTGGGCCTGGCGCGGGTCTGGCGACAGATCTTCCACCCTCAAGGGCGCCTGCGGGATTTCACCCAAGCCTGGCATTTGTGTGTGGATCCGATTTTATCCCAGGCATCTTAAGACGCGTCTTACAAGTAACCGGAAAAAAGGGAATTTTGGTCGGATTGTCCTACAAAATTGCGTGAAATGCTGCGATTACCGCTATAGCGCCGCGCGTCATTTGTTGGTAGCTTTTCGCCCCGGAGATCCCAAGGAGTTTCACAATAATGAAAAAAGCAATGCTCAAAACCTCCCTCGGTGTAGCCGTCGCCCTCGCATCCAGCCAACTGTTCGCCGCGGGCTTCGCCCTCAACGAACAGAGTGTCAGCGGCATGGGGACCGGTTTCGCGGGGCGCTCGTCTTCTGCCGAGGATGCCAGCACTGTATTCGGCAACCCTGCCGGCATGTCGCGCCTCAAGCGCGAGCAGATCACCGTTGGGGGTGCAGCGGTCATCGCCAAAACCGATATTTCCGGCCCTGGGAGCAACCTGGGTGGGGAAACCGACGGCGACATGGTGCCGACCGTGGGTGTGCCGATGGGTTACTACGTCAAACCAATCGATGATCACTGGAGCGTAGGTTTCGGTGTTTACGTGCCATTCGGCCTGGTCACCGACTATGGCAGCGATGACGCCGCACGCTACTGGGGCAAGAAGAGCCACGTCGAGGTCATCACCTTCCAACCGACCGTCAGCTATGCCTTCAACGACAAGGTGTCGATCGGTTTCGGCCCGACCATCAACCGCATCAAGGGCGAGTTGGGCTCGAACCTCATCAACCCATTCGGTCCTCCTGGTTCGAATGACGGCGAAGTGAAAATCAAAGGCGACGATACTGCAGTCGGCTACAACATCGGTATCCTGGTTCAAGCCACGGACCGCACCCGTGTAGGCCTGACCTATCACTCGATGGTCGACTACAAGCTTGAAGGCAAAACGAAGGTCAGCTTCCCGGCCGTAGGGCTCGATGGCAACAAGTTCGACGCAAGCCTGAAGATCAAGACGCCAGAGTCGGTCGATCTCTCGGTCACCCACGAACTAAACGACCAGTGGACCCTCTACGCCGGTAGCACCTGGACTCGCTGGAGCCGCCTGGAAAATATCACTGTAAACACGGATATTCCTGCTGGCCCAGGCGGCATATGGGATAGCAACTTCGGAACCATCACCGAAGAGCAGAACTGGCATGACACCTGGGCACACGCCATCGGCGCGTCCTACAAGGTGAACAAGGAGTGGACCCTGCGCGCAGGCTTCTCCGTCGACCAGTCGCCGACCAACAACCATAACCGTTCGCCACGCATCCCGACCGGTGATCGCAAGGCGGTCAGCTTCGGCGCTGGCTGGAGCCCGAACGACGACATGACCATCGACCTGGCCTATTCCTATCTGTGGGAAGAGGACACCAAGGTGAACCAGGTCAGTGCGAGCAAAGGCTCCTACCAAGCCAAGTATGAAAACAGCGCTCACGGCCTCGGTGCTTCGCTCACCTACCGCTTCTGAGTTGTTTGTTTGAATGATCGGGGCTGCTACGTGCCGCGATGGCGCGCGTAGCGGCCCTGATCGCTCATGGCTGGGAAGCGATGGCTTTTTCGATCGCCGCCTGGAACGCCGGGTCGTCAGGCTTGGTCAGGCTTGAGAAATTGGCGATCACCTTGCCCCGGCGATCCACCACGTATTTGTAGAAATTCCATTTCGGCGCACTGCTCTGGCGCGCCAGCTCGCTGAACAGCGGCACCGCATCCTTGCCCCGCACCGCCTGGGCCTTGGTCATGGTGAAGGTGACGCCGTAGTTGGCATAGCAGACCTTGGCGGTCTTCTCGCTGTCGGCATCTTCCTGCTTGAAATCGTTCGACGGCACGCCGAGCATCTCCAGGCCTTGGCCGTGGTATTGCTTGTAGGTTGCCTCCAACCCTTCGAACTGCGGGGCGAAGCCGCAATAGCTCGCGGTGTTCACCACCACCAAGGGCTTGCCGGCGAAGCGCTGGCACAAATCGATCTGTTCCTTGCCGCGCAGCTCGGGCAGGCTGCCCTGCAACAACGCCGGGCAGTCCGCCGCCCAGCTCGAGGTGGCAGCGGCCAGGGCCAACAACGGGAAGGCAAGCCAGCGTACATGCATCGTTCGGTACTCCTGCAAAGTGAAATCCTTGCCTTGCAGGGTAGCGCCTAACAGGCGCCTATGCCCAACTGCATCAACGCCAGCCCGCCCTCGTGCCAGCCCCACCAGGCCAATGCCAGCACCAGCAGCGCCCCCGCCGCCAGCAGCCAGCGCCCCCATGAACGGCTCATGCGGCCTGGGCCTGCAGGCGCGCGACCGGGCGCTCGCGCACCGGCCAGCTGAGGGCCGCAGCCATCAGGCTGAGCAGGATCGAGATCTGCCAGACCAGCTCATAGCTGCCGGTCCGGTCATACACCACGCCCCCCAACCAGCCCCCGAGGAAGGCCCCCAGCTGGTGGAACAGGAAGACGATGCCGCCGAGCATGGACAGGTTGCGGACGCCGAACACCGTGGCCACCGTGCCATTGGTCAGGGGTACCGTGGACAGCCACAGCAGGCCCATGGCGATGCCGAACAGGTAGGCACTGGCCTGGGTCACCGGCGCCCACAGGAACAGCACGATCACTACCGCCCGCAACAGGTACAGCCCTGTTAGCAGGCGCGGCTTGGACATGCGCCCGCCCAGCCAGCCGGCAGTGTAGGTGCCGACGATGTTGAACAGCCCGACCAGCGCCAGCACGGTGGTACCGGTGGTGGCCGGCAAGTGCTGGTCCACCAGGTAGGCTGGCAGGTGCACGCCGATGAACACCACCTGAAAGCCGCAGACGAAGAAACCCAGGGCCAGCAGCCAGAAACCCGGATGCGAACAGGCTTCGTGCAAGGCCTGGCCAAGGCTCTGTTCGGTACCGTGGCTGGGCAACGGGCGGTCTTTCAGCATGCCCACGAATGGCACGATCAGCGCCACCAGCAAGCCCAGCACGAGCAAGGCCGCCGACCAGCCCAGCCACTGAATCAGGCCGAGGGTGCCCGGCAGCATGGCGAACTGGCCGAACGAGCCGGCGGCACTGGCGATCCCCATGGCCAGGCTGCGCTTTTCCGGCGGCACCGCACGCCCCACGACCCCGAGCAGGACTGAGAAGGAGGTGCCGGACAGCCCGATGCCGATCAGCAGCCCGGCACTGAGCGACAGCGACCAGGCCGAATCGGCCATCCCCATCAGAATCAGGCCTGCGGTGTAGAGGATGCCGCCGATAATCACCACCCGTGCCGCCCCCAGGCGGTCTGCCAGGGCTCCGGCGAAGGGCTGGGCCAGGCCCCAGATCAGGTTCTGCAAGGCAATGGCGAAGGCGAATACCTCACGCCCCCAGCCGAACTCGGCGCTCATCGGCGCCAGGAACAGGCCGAAGCCGTGCCGCACCCCCAGGGACAGCGCCAAGATCAGCGCCGCGCCCAACAATACCCACCCGCTGGTTCGCCATACCGAAGTCATTGTGGTTATCTCCAGCACATCGCAAGGTTATGCGGGTATATACCCGCTTTTAATCGAAGGGCTTTACGCCAAACGTTCCAATAGCCGCACCAATACATCCCGCTGCCCTTCCCCCAAGCGCTCCACAAGCTCGCGCTGGGCCTGCTCCCAGGCCGGATGCGCGGCCTGCAGCAAGGCTTTGCCTGCCGCGGTCAGCAACACCAGGCGGTTGCGCTGGTCATCGCCATCGGCCAGGGCCACCCACCCTTCGGCCTCCAGCACCCGCAGGTTTCGCCCCAAGGTGCTGCGATCCAGGCCCATGGCCTCGGCCAGGGTAGTGATGCTTGGCCGGTCGAGCCGCTGCAGATGACGAAGCAGGGAAAACTGCGCGACATTGACGCCGAAACCCACAAGGGCCTCGTCGTAGTGCCGGCTCACCCCACGGGCAGCGCGGCGCAGATGGGTACAGATGCATTCGCTGGTCAACATGGTTACGTGTATATACCCGCACCCAATATGTTGCAAGGCATTTCGCGCGTCCGGTCAGCGAGCCAGGCGTTGGCGGATCGGTTCGAATTCAGCCGTGGCCTGCCGCACCAGCGGGTCCGGCTCGCCCTTGTCGATAGCCTGCCAGTAGCGCCAGGGCACCTTGGCCGACCCCAGCTCGTAGTCCATGCCGTCCCAGTTGTCCTCGCGAAAACTGTAGAAGGCCCAATGCAGCTTGTTCTGGTCCAGGACGGTGAGCACATCCTCCAGGTACTGCTTGCACCCCGCGAGCTGGCGCATGCAGCCGAACTCGCCCACCACCAGGCGCGACCGCGGAATCTTCATGGCATCCACCCAGGCCAGGGGTTGCTGCAGGTACTCGGCCACACGTTCAGCCCCCCAGTGCTCACGCTTGCCGCCGAAAGGCGCAGGCCCCGGATAGGGTATCGGCTGCTTGCGGGCCATGTTCGGCGCACTGGTGGCTTGATAGGGCTCGTACATATGCAGGCTGTAGAGCACCCGGGCATCCTGCAGCGGCGCCGGCCAGTAGCCGAAGGCGTCGGCGGCGGCGTACCAACCGGCATCGAGCATGACCGGGGTGACGGTGTCGACCTCACGGATGGCCGCCACCACCTGACGATAGAACGCAGGCAGGTCGCGCGCACTGCCTTGCGCCTGGGCATACCACTGGCGCATGCGCCCGGGCTCGGCGTGCTCGGCAAGGCCGCCTCGCATTTCCGGAGCGGGCTCATTGATCAGGTTATAGGCCGCCACGGCCGGGTGGCCCTTGAGCGCAAGCGCCAGGTCGCGCCAGAAATCGGCGGCCTGGGCCCAGTAGGCCTTGTCTTGCCAGAGGCGGTCGTCGAATGTGCCCTGGTTGTTCTGCGCCCAGCGCATGCCCGGCAGCGAAAGCGGCGCGATCACGACCTTGAGCCCGGCGGCGTGGGCATTGTCCAGGGTGGCCTTGAGACTTGCCAGGTCGGCAGCGACGAGGCCCTTGTAGGCATCGGCATCGCCCATCAGGAAGTCACGCCGCTCGGGCTTCCATTTGTCGTAGGAAAGCCGAACCCAGGTGGCGCCGTAGCCTTTGAGCGCCTCGAAGTACGCCTGGTCAGGCGGGAGTCGGTTGAAGCTGTTGCCGCCGTGACGTGGCGTGTCCCAGAAATCGATGAGGTCGGCTGCCACGCTGGGCAGGCTGGCCAGCGCGAGGGCGCTGGCGAGTATCCAGTGGCGCATGCGAAGGCTCCCTGGTCGGTTGAGAAGCCCGTGAGCATACGCCTGCCTTGGCTGGGAAACCGTTCAGGTACGTTGCGGGAAGTTGCAGGGTGCCTGCGTTTAAGAAGGCAGTGTCTGAAAGATCGAGCGCCGCCCGCGCGGCGCATCGCGAGCTGCGCTCGCTCCTACGTTTGTTTCGGGCCAATTATTCCTGGGGGATTTTCGCGCGGGCGCCTTGGGGCATGACGCAATATCGTGCCGTACGAACCAGGCGGTCGCGCGCGCCTGTCACAGGCGTTACTGGCCGAAAAAAACGTAGGAGCGAGCGCAGCTCGCGATGCGCCGCGCGGGCGGCGCTCGATCTCACCGGCACCGAAACGGCTACGCCGAACACTTTGACGCCCCAACACTTCACCGGCTGAAAAATGCCAACCCAAGCACCACCGCCAGCTCCACCAACTCCAGCAAGGCCCCCGCCGTATCTCCCGTCGTGCCTCCCAGGCGCCGACACATCAGCCGCCGTCCCCACGCGAAGACCAGCACCGCCAGCAGCAACACCCCGAACACCTGCCACCCGCCGAGCAGCACCGCAGCCAGCGAGGTGCCCGCCAGCACCCAGGCCGCGGCCACTTTCGGCAGGTGATCGGCCAATGCCTGCCCCAGCCCACCCGGGCGCACGTAAGGGGTGCCCATGAACAACCCCAGCAGTGCCGCCCGACCTACCACCGGCGCCAGCACCAGCGACGCACCGGCGCCCTGCTCCACCAGCACCCACAGCGCACAGAACTTCAACAACAGGACCAGCACCAGCGTGACCACGGCGATGGGGCCGCTGCGTGGGTCCTTCATGATTCGCAGGGTACGCTCGCGGTCGCCGAAACCGCCCAGCCAGGCATCGGCACTGTCGGCCAGGCCATCCAGGTGCAAGGCACCGCTGAGCATCACCCACAGCGTCAACAGCAAGGCCGCGTGCAGCGGCGCGGCAGTGCCTTGCAACAGGTGGCTGGCCAGCCATAGCACCACACCGAATAGCAGACCGACCAGAGGGTAACAGAGCAGCGAACGGCCTACCTGCCGGGGCTCCGGCATACCCGGCAGGCGCACGGGCAGGCTGCTGAGAAATTGCAGGGCGATCCACAACGGCGACATGTCAGGCCTCCTCGCGCAGCTGGCCATCGGCAGCCAGGGCAAGGCGCACCAGCGCCCCGTGCCCGACCTCCACCTGCAACAAATGCTCGCGCGGCAAGCCTCGGGCCTGTGCCAGCAGCAGGCGCATCACGCCACCATGGGTGATCAGCAGCACGCGCTTGCCGGCATGCTGGCGACCAAGGTTCTCCATGGTCGCCAACACCCGCTCGGCAAACGCGCCCACCGGCTCGCCGTTGGGCGGTGTGAAGGCATAGGGGTCGGCCCAGAAGCGGCCCAGCGCATCGGCCTGGTCCTGCATGAGCTGCGCGGCGCTGCGCCCTTCCCAGTCGCCGAAATGCAGCTCACGGACACCTGCCTCGCACTGCACCGGCAAGGCCAGCCGGGCACCGAGCTGCTCGGCGAACCGGGCACAGCGGCGCAATGGCGAGCTGACCAGGGCATCCCAAGGGCCGGCCTGGGCCACCGCCGCATGCATCTGTGCCCAGCCGCGCTCGGTCAGGTCATCGTCCAGGCTGCCGCGCAGGCCGCCACCCTGTTCGGTCTCGCCGTGGCGCAGCAGGTCGATGATCATGCCGGGCGATCCGCCACCGCGGCCTCGGCAAAGGTCGCCATCTGCCCGTGCAGGGCGCAGGCCAGGCGCATCAACGGGACCGCCAACGCGGCACCGCTGCCTTCGCCCAGGCGCAGGCCCAGGCCCAGCAGCGGGCTCGCCTCCAGGGCTTCGAGCACCGCCCGGTGGCCCGGCTCCGCGCCTTGGTGGGCGAACAGCAGCCAGGGACGGCATTGCGGGTTCAGACGCACAGCCACCAGGGCAGCGACGCTGCAGATGAAACCATCCACGAGCACGGCCACCCCCTGCTGTGCGCATGCCAGGTAGGCCCCTGCCAGGGCGGCGATCTCGAAGCCGCCGACACAGCCCAACGCCTGCAGCGGGTCGTCGGCACGCAGCCCGTGCAACACCAGGGCACGCTCGATCACCTCGGCCTTGTGACGCACGCCGACCGGGTCCAGGCCGGTGCCCGGGCCACTCAGCTCACGGGCCTGGCAGCCAAGCAGGGTACTGGCCACCGCTGCGGCGGCGGTGGTATTGCCGATGCCCATTTCGCCACCGATGAACAACCGGGCACCTTGCCCGGCTGCCCGCAGGGCGCTGTCACGCCCGGCACCGAGAGCAGCCTGCAACTGTGCGTCGGTCATTGCCGGCTGACGGGCAAAGTTGGCTGTACCGGCGCCCAGGCGCAGGTGATGCACACCTGGCAGCGCCAGGCCGAGATCGATGGTGCCCAGGTCGACCACCTCCAGGCTGGCCCCCAGCTCGCGCGCCAGCACGCTGATCGCCGCGCCCCCGCCGACGAAATTGTGCAGCATCTGCCCCGTCACGGCTTGGGGATAGGCCGAGACCCCCTCCTCCACCACACCATGATCACCCGCGAAGATCGCGATGCAGACCTGTTCGAGGGATGGCCGCTCGCAGCCCTGCAAGCCGGCCAAGTGCACGGCCAGGCCTTCCAGCTGGCCAAGCGAGCCCGCAGGCTTGGTCAACTGTCGCTGGCGGGCACGGGCCTGCTCCATGGCGGCGGTATCGAACGGTTGGCAGGGGGCGCTCCACCAGGGTTGGTTCATAGGGCGGGTCCTTTGAGCATGAGGGGAAGGCCGGCGACCGTCAGCACCACACGCTCGCAGCGCTCGGCCACGGCCTGGTGCAGCCAGCCGGCCAGGTCGACATAGCGGCGGGTCAGCTCGCCCATGGGCACTACGCCCAGGCCGGTTTCGTTGCTGACCAGGATGAGGGTGCCGGGCAGCGTTTGCAGGCAGTCGAGCAGAGCGTCGCGCTCATGGGCCAGGCGCTGGTCGTCTTCGAGCATCAACAGGTTGGTCAGCCACAGGGTCAGGCAATCCACCAGCAGGCAACGCCCGGTATCCGCCTGCGCGCGCAGCACCGAGGCCAGGGCCAGGGGTTCCTCAACCAGCCCCCATTCGCTGGGTCGGCGCTGGCGATGCAACTGCACGCGTTCGCTCATCTCGCCATCGAGCGGCTGGCTGGTGGCGATGTAGGTGACCGGCAGGCCGCTGGCCACGGCCAGCTGTTCGGCCAGGCGGCTCTTGCCGGAGCGGGCACCGCCGAGGATCAGGTTGCGCATCTCAGGCGACTCCACACAGTTCACGCAGGCGCGTGGTGTCCAGGTGGCGTTCCACCAAGTCGGCCAGGCGTTCGATATCCCGCTCGCGCAGGGCTTCGTAGTCGATGGCCTGGGCATCTTCCAACCCGGCCCAGCGCAGCAGCGCGGCGCAGGAATGGCGGCCTTCGAACAGGCCATGCAGGTAGGTGGCGAGGATCTGGCCGTCGGCACTGATTGCGCCATCACAGCGGCCATCGACCAGCCGAACCGCCGGGCGTTCCAAGGCCGGGCCTCGGGTGACGCCGGCGTGGATCTCATAGCCACTGACCGTGGCCTGCTCCAGGCCCAGGGTGCCGCAAACGTTACGCAGCTGCTTCTCGGCCTCCAGCACGGTGACGTAGTCCAGCAGCCCCAGCCCGGGGCTGGAGCCGGCGGCGCCTTCCAGGCCGAGCGGGTCATGCACCTGCTGGCCGAGCATCTGCAGGCCACCGCAGATACCGATCAGCTTGCCGCCGTAGCGCAGGTGACGGGCGATGGCAGCGTCCCAACCACGCTCGCGCAGTTGCGCCAGGTCGCCGCGCACGCTCTTGGAACCCGGCAGGATGATCAGGTCAGCCGGTGGAATCGGCTGCCCGGGGCCGATGAACTGCAGATCGACCTGCGGGTGCAGACGCAACGGGTCGAAATCCGTGTGATTGCTGATGCGCGGCAGCACCGGCACGATCACCTTGAGCAGGCGCCCTTGCTGGGTGGACTGGCGCACATCGATGGCGTCCTCGGCTTCCAGGTGCAGGTCGGTGATGTAGGGCAGCACCCCCAGAACGGGTTTGCCGGTGCGTTGCTCCAGCCAGTCAAGGCCCGGTTGCAGCAAGGCGATATCGCCGCGGAAACGGTTGATGACGAAGCCCTTCACCCTGGCCTGCTCGCTCGGCGACAGCAATTCGAGGGTGCCGACCAGGTGAGCGAAGACCCCGCCGCGGTTGATGTCAGCTACCAGGATCACCGGGCAGTCCACAGCCTCGGCGAAGCCCATGTTGGCGATATCGCCGGCGCGCAGGTTGATCTCCGCCGGCGAGCCCGCGCCCTCGACCATCACGACCGGGTAGACGGCGCTCAGGCGCTGGTGGGAGGCCAGCACGGCCTGCATGGCGATGGCTTTGTAGTCGTGGTAGGCCACCGCATTCATGCAGGTCACTGCACGGCCATGGACGATCACCTGGGCCCCGGTGTCGCTGTTGGGCTTGAGCAGCACCGGGTTCATGTCGGTATGCGGCGCCAGCCGGCAGGCCTGGGCCTGTACCGCCTGGGCGCGGCCGATCTCGCCGCCGTCGGCGGTCACCGCGCTGTTGAGCGCCATGTTCTGCGGCTTGAACGGCACCACGCCGATCCCCTGGCGCAACAGCCAGCGGCACAGGGCGGTGACCAGCGTACTTTTGCCTGCATCGGAGGTGGTGCCTTGCACCATGAGCGTGGTCATGCCGATTCCTTCTGGTAGTCGGCCAGGGCCTGGTGCAGGCGCTGCTCATCCGCAGCGTTGGCAGGCAGGCCCAGGCGCACGGCCGCTGGCTGCTCGAACAGGCGCACCAGGATGCCGCGGCGGGCGAGGAAATCCTGCAGGTGCGCGGCCCGCTCGGTGCGCACGTACTGGAACAGGTCGCAGCCGCCCACGGGCACAAGGCCCGCGTCGGCCAGCAGTGCAGCCAGGCGCTGGCTGGCCTGTGCGCAGCGGGCGATCTGCAGCGCATGGGCCGCGCCATCGCTGAAACAGGCCTGCCCCAGCACCCGGGTGGGCCCGCTGATGGTCCAGGGCCCGAGCAGCTCGGCCAGGCGCTGCAACAGTGCCTGCTCGGCCATCACGAAGCCCAGGCGCACGCCGGCCAGGCCGAAAAACTTGCCGAACGAGCGCAGCACGACCAGCCCGGGGCGCGTGGCACATCCGACCACACTGTGGGCAGGCGTGTTGTCCATGAAGGCTTCGTCGACCACCAGCCATCCGCCACGCCGCGCCAGGCGGGAATGCCAGTCGAGCAGGCGCTCGCGCTCGATGCGCCGCCCCGTGGGGTTGTTGGGGTTGACCAACACCAGCACATCCAGGCTGTCGAGCATCTGCTCGACCTGCCCTTCGTCCAGTTCGACCAATGAATGCCCTGCTCGTCGCCAGGCATGGGGATGCTCGGCGTAGCACGGCCAGAGCACACCGACCCGCCCTGCCGGGCGCAGGCAGGGCAAGGCCTGGATCGCGGCCTGGGAGCCAGCGACCGGTAACAGTTCGGCCGCGCCGTAATAGGCGCGCGCGGCCTGCTCCAGGCCGTCCTCGGACTCCGGCAGGCGCGCCCAGGCGTCCAGCGGAATCGGTGGTATCGCATAGGGCCAGGGCGCGATGCCACTGGACAGATCGAGCCAATCTTCACGGGCGATGCCGTATCGGCGCACTGCGCGCAGCAGGCGACCACCGTGTTCAAGCATTCCAGTAGGCTCCCAGGCACATCAACAACAGCCATAGCCACACGCCCCGCTGGACCAGGCTCCAGCCACGCTCGATGGCGTCGGCATCAGCCATGGGCCCCTCGCCCAGGCGCGGGCGCTCGTGCAGCTCGCCGTGGTACACCGCCGGGCCACCCAGCTCTACGCCCAAGGCGCCGGCACCGGCGGCCATCACCGGGCCTGCGTTGGGGCTGTCCCACAGCGGTGCCTGGTTGCGCCAGCAGGCCAAGGCCAGGCGGGTCTTGCCCAGCAGCGCGTAGGTCAGCGCCACCAATCGGGCAGGCAAATAATTGAGCCCATCGTCGATACGCGCCGCGGCCCAGCCGAAGCGCTCGAACCGTTCGTTACGATAGCCCCACATGGCATCGAGGGTATTGCTCAGGCGATACAGCACCACCCCGGGAGCGCCGGCCACGACGAACCAGAACAAGGCGGCGAACACCGCGTCGCTGCCGTTTTCCAGCACTGATTCGGTGGCCGCGCGAGCCACGGCGGGCTCGTCCAGCTCGCGGGTTTCGCGGCTGACCAGGTAACCCACGCGCCGGCGTGCCTCGCCCAGGTCACCACGGCGCAAGGCCTCGGCTACAGGCAGCACATGCTCGCCCAGGCTGCGCAGGCCCAGGGCACAATACAGCGCCAGTACATCCACCAGCCAGCCGATACCCGGCAGCCAGGAGAGGATCAGCACCAGCAACGTCAGCGGCACCACGGCCAGGAACCAGGCGCTGACGCCATGGCTGCGCCAGCCCCGCCCGCCCGCATTGAGGCGCTGTTCCAGGCGCGAAGCGAAGTTGCCGAAGGCCACCAACGGGTGACGCCGCCTCGGTTCGCCCAGCAAGGCATCCAGGGCCACGCCGGCCACGGTCAGCAAGGCCACGCTCATCGGCGTTCTCCCCATTGGTTCTCGTAGAGCATTTCGCTCAAGGGCCGCTCCTGCGCCCATTGCTCCAGCACCAGCATCGGTGCCGGGTAGAACTCCACCACCGGGCCCAGGCATAGCACCGCTACCGCCTTGGCCCCGGCCGGCATACCCAGCAGCTCGCCCAGGGCCTGGGGGTCGAACAACGACACCCAGCCCATGCCCAGGCCTTCCGCGCGGGCCGCCAGCCACAGGTTCTGGATGGCACAGGCCAGAGACGCCAGGTCCATTTCCGGCAAGGTCCGCCGGCCGAAGACGTGGGCTTCGCGGTGGTCCATCAGCGCCGCCACCAGCACTTCGGCACAGTCCTGGATGCCTTCGACCTTGAGCTTCATGAATTCATCGGAGCGCTGCCCCAGGGCCTGAGCGGTACGCTCACGCTCCTGCTCCACCAGCGCCTGGATACGCGCACGCAGCGCGCGTTCGCTGATACGAATGAAGCGCCACGGCTGCATCAGGCCAACGCTGGGGGCCTGGTGGGCCGCGGCCAGCAGGCGGGCGAGCAGTTCCGGCGCCACCTCGCCGCCGGCGAAATGGCGCATGTCGCGGCGCTCGCTGATGGCGCGATAGACCGCAGCGCGCTCGACATCGGAGAAGGCATGCTCGCTCATGGTCGCAGCAGCGCCGCCGCCGCGTCGGGGTTGGAGGGGAAATAGAAGTGCACGTAGGACGCCGTCAGGCGGCCGATGCGATACACCGCCTCGTTGCCACGCCCGCCGTTGGGGCTTTGCCCACGCGCGATCGGCTCGAGCGCGGTGGTGGTCAGGGAATGATGGTAGGTATGGCCACGCAAGGTGCCTTCGGGCAGCTCCACCGCTTGCAGGGCCAGGGCTGCCAGGCGCTTTTGCATCACCGCCTCGCCCGGCAGCAGGCCGAGCAGCTCAGCCCGCTCGCCGGCCACGTCGGTCAGGGCGTCGAGCAGGTAGAGCATGCCGCCGCATTCGGCCAACAAAGATTTGCCCTGGGCGTGGTGGGCGCGGATCGCCTCCAGCATCGGTGCGTTGCCGGCCAGGGTGCGGTGGTGCAGCTCCGGGTAGCCGCCGGGCAGGTAGAGGCTGTCGACCGGCGGCAGCTCAAGGTCATGTACCGGTGAGAAGAACAGCAGTTGCGCCCCCAATCGGCGCAGCAGGTCGAGGTTGGCCCCATAGGTGAAGGCGAAGGCTTCGTCCCGGGCGACGCCAATACGCACGCCGGCCAAGGTCGCGGCGCTGGCCGCAGGCACAGGCGCGTCGAACGCCACCGGTGGCGGCAAGGCGGCGTCACAACTGGCACCCAGGGCATCGGCGGCAGCATCCAGGCGCATGTCCAGGTCGTTGAGTTCGCTGGCCTGGACCAGCCCCAGGTGGCGGCTGGGCAGCTCGATGCCGCGCTCGCGGGATAAACCGCCGTACCAACGCAGGCCCTCGGTCAGGCTGCCTTCGAGCAATTGTGCGTGGCGCAGGCTGCCGACCCGGTTGGCCAGCACCCCGGCAAAGGGCAGGTCGGGCTGGTAGCGCGCCAGGCCCAGGGCCAGGGCGCCGAAGGTCTGGGCCATGGCGGTGCCATCGATCACCGCCAGCACCGGCACGCCGAAATGACGTGCCAGGTCAGCGCTCGACGGGGTGCCATCGAACAACCCCATGACCCCTTCGATCAGGATCAGGTCGGCCTCACCCGCCGCCTCCCAGAGCAGGCGCCGGCTTTCCTCGGCGCCGATCATCCACAGGTCGAGCTGGTACACAGGTGCGCCGCTGGCGCGTTCGAGGATCATCGGGTCGAGAAAGTCCGGCCCGCACTTGAAGACCCGGACCTTGCGGCCCAGGTTGCGGTGCAGGCGCGCCAGGGCGGCGGTGACCGTGGTCTTGCCTTGGCCGGACGCCGGTGCCGCGATCAGCACCGCCGGGCAGTGCCGGACCTGGTTCATAGCTCCACGCCCTTCTGGGCGCGGATTCCGGCCTGGAAGGCATGCTTGACCACACCCATCTCGGTGACGGTGTCGGCCAGCTCGATCATCTCCGGCTTGGCGGCACGGCCGGTGACGATCACATGCTGCATCGGCGGGCGCGCCTGGATGTCGGCCAGTACCTGGTCGAGGTCAAGATAACCGTGCTTGAGGGCGATGTTCAGTTCATCGAGCACCACGAACTGCACCGAAGGGTCCTGCAACATCTGGCGCGAAACCGCCCAGGCGGCTTCGGCGGCGGCGATGTCGCGCTGGCGATCCTGGGTTTCCCAGGTAAAGCCCTCGCCCATCACGTGGTAGCGCACCTGTTCGGGGAAGCGGCGGAAGAACAGCTCTTCGCCGGTGCTGTTGCGGCCCTTGATGAACTGCACCACGCCACACTGCATGCCGTGGCCCAGGGCACGGGCGAGCATGCCGAAGGCCGAGCTGCTCTTGCCCTTGCCGTTGCCGGTGAGCACCAGCAGCAGGCCACATTCGTTGGGGGCATTGGCGATACGTTCGTCGATGATCGCCTTCTTGCGCTGCATGCGCGCCAGGTGACGTTCGTCGCGCTCGGTGGAATCGCTCATCAGGGTTCTCCGCAGGCTGTCGCCGCGCATGGGGCGACGACAGGTCGATAGGCAGGCAGCCGGAGAACGCGCAGGAGCCGTGGCAGACGCGCCACGGTGCACCGCGCATCACCCTCCGTGATGCCGTTGGCAGTGACAGGCCGGTCTCCGGGCTCGTGAGCGGGGCCTTGGACCCCTGTACCGCGCGCCTTCCCGGGGCATGTCCCCAGTGGCCCTGCGCGGCTTTTGACTCACCTACCGTTGCGGGGGCAGCGCCGGAATCGCGCCTTTGCTGGCGCCCACCGGCTTCCCAGTTTCACCCTGCCCAGCGTTGGCTGGCAGGGCACCTGAAACACGTCGCGAAGGTTAGAGGGTTGGATCGGGAGCGTCAAATGAAGCGAGGCTCCCGACACTTTACTCAAGGCGCAAAGAACCGATCTACCAGATGAGGCGCCCCCAGACGCTCTACATAGGCACCTCTGTCGAACGGCTCACCGCTGCGCAGATCGTACACCGGACCGCTTCGAGGCTTGCCTACCTGTTTGATCCTGACATTGACGAAGCGGAAGTCCACGCCGGTGATTTCACTGATTTCATCGATCTGGAAATACGCTCCCGGCAGGAAAAGGGTCTCGGCTTCATCATAATGCGACGAGAACGGCGCGATCGGCCTGCCGCTGTGGTAGCGTCCGGCCGGTAGCTCGAACACCACGGAGGTATCATCGAAGACACCCTCCAGGCCTTGAGGCGAAACCTTGTTCGTATCGGCTGAGAATTTACGGATGATGTAGGGATTTTCGGTGAAAGACGTCAGGTCGGTATTGACCAGGATGTCACCTTTGTTGAAACGCCCGCTGCGAAAGTGAATGCCGCTGGTACCGCGCTCACCGCATCCCCCCCGATACAGGGGGACTTCGGCATCGGCCGGCAATCTTTCCAGGGCGTCGGCGAGCTTGTCCAGATAGCTGACTTCATCCGCATAGTTGAAATTCCGTACCCCCTGGCGCAGATAGTCATTGATACCGTCATCCATGGTGTAGAGATCGATCAGGTGATTCCTGAAACGTCCATCGTGCTTGTAGGTATAGGTGCATGCGCCATGCTCGTCGACATAGTCGAACCCCTCCTCATCGACCAATGGTTCGGCGTCGCTTGCAAGTTCAGGGATGTCGCTCTGCTCGAGCAGGCTGGTCTGACGTGCCAGCGCGGCATCGGACAAGACCTCGCTGCGCTGCTCATCGGTGAGCATGTATTCATCCCAAAAGGCGGAGGGTTGTGGGGCGAGCCCATCTCCCGGTGCCCCACCTGCCAGACGCGGCGGGCCCAGCAGTTCCCATTCGCCTACATCGTTCAGCCGCACGGGGCGTATCGGCCCGAAGGCGAATGGGTTGTCAGGCGGCACGATAAGCCAGGTTTTCAGTTCAGTGCTGTAGCGCACGCGATAGGGCCGACCCTGCAGATCGATCCAGCATTCACCTTTGCTATCCAGGCGGATACCGCGTAACGCCTGGCGGCCTTGCTGCAGGCCATCCAGGATTTCTTTCGCTTCCCGGGCCTCGAGCAAGCCTTGGGGATGGGCAACCGGCTGCCAGTCGGCCAGCGATGCCTGCGTTTCATGGAATGGTGCGCGGTAGTTCAAGGTGGCATGGCTGGCACCGAAGCCGAGTTCGATCATGTTCAACGCGGCGAAGATCGAATCGATGATCGCCCCGCGCAGCGCATCCTGCCGGGCCTGGCGGCTGCGCGCATGGGCAGCCGCATCCACCTCCAACCAGACCTTGGTCACCGATGCCGCCAGCAGTGCCAGGCTGATGCCGGTCGACAACGGCACCAGCAAGGCGCCAACCTTGATAAAGGCTGCGAGATAACCGGTGAGCATGGCCTTGCGTAATCGCTGGTTGTCGACCATCAGCTTGGCGTTGTGGCACATGTCGCTCCTGGCATCCTCCACCAGCTGACTGAACAGGTTGCCGCTGCCCGGCGTGCTGTATCGCTGGAGCAACTTCAGGGCTGCGGCATCGCTGGAGCTATCGGCGAGCTGTCGCAGGGCGTCCTCGGCCGCGTCATGGCCGTCGCCCAAATGCTCATCGGCAACCACCGCTGCCCTGAGTCGCTGCATGCCCTCGGTAGTGGTGGCCCAACCACGCAACCAGTGCGCCATGGCCTGCTCCGAGGCAAACGCTCGCAAGGCCTGATCGTCGTAAGGCATGTACAGCCATACGCGCCCGCTGGTCGGGCGCAGGATGTACAGGCAGGCCCTCCCTACACTCGGGCGATAGACATTGATGTGCATCTCCCCTTCCCCTGCCGCCTTGCGCAGCAGCTCGAGCGTCGGGGCTCGCTCGGCAGATGCAAGAACGCTCGAAACGAGTGCACGAACCTGCCTGGCATCCTGTGCCGTGAGTCTTCCGGCCCGCTCGGCCTCCTTGCATTGGGCCAACAGGGTGACCTTGGCCAATACCCGGAAATCGTCGGTGCGCACTTTCCAGAACGTCTCTACTTCGTCACGCACGACCTGGGCGAAGTCCAGATTCCAAAAGTCCTTCTGGACATCCCGTGCCAGCATGGGCACCTCGTTGCGCTCGTCGAACCGCTGCGCATGCGGTCCCTGGGAGTAGAAACCGCCGTACAAGTCCAGCTCGTCCGTGGCGTCCTGAAAGCCGACATCGAAGCGCTCGATCATCAGTTCAGTGAAACGCCTGGTCTTGATAGGGCGTTGGTAGTGCGCCCAGCCCGTGTAGCTCCGGCTGCTTGAGGCTGCATCGGTGAATTGGTGCCACCAGACTTGGTCCGGGTTCCATACCTTGCCGGTATGGCGCCGCAGGATCTTGTCGGCGTGGCGCCGGGCGAGTCGACAGGGGTCGGGAAAGTGGTCCAGGAAATCGTCAGCCAGCTGTGCCAGCGCACGTCCGGTGCCGAGCACTTCGAGGTTGTGCAGTAACGCCTGTTGGATGTCATGCATGGGGTAAGGTCCGTGGTGGTCTGGAGCCCACCAGGGTTGTCAATGCCCCGTTCAGCCGGTGGTAGATAGGTCTCGGCATGCTGCGAATGAACCTACTCGGACGCATCCGACTCTCAATTTTCACAAGCTCCGTTGAGGATTCCGAGCATGGACAGGATGCGAACTTCGATACTGCTGGCCCTGTTCTTCAGCCTGGGCGCCTGCGGCGAGTCCGCTCGCCTGGATATCAGCGCCGGCAGTGGCCCTTCACCACAATTGCCGGAGCCACGAAAGACGCTGCTCCCTACCGTGAACATCGCGCCCGCCATCGGCTGGCCAGAGGGTGCCAAACCCAAAACGGCTACCGGTACGCAGGTGGTCGCCTTCGCCAGAAACCTGGACCACCCGCGCTGGCTCTATGTGCTGCCCAACGGCGATGTACTGGTGGCAGAGACCAACGCCCCGCCCAAGCCCGAGGATGGCAAGGGGATTCGCGGCTGGGTGATGCGCAAGGTCATGGAGCGCGCTGGCGCTGGTGTGCCCAGCGCCAATCGCATCACTCTGCTGCGCGATGCCGATCATGATGGCGTTGCGGAGATCCGTACGACCTTCATCGAAGGGCTCAACTCACCGTTCGGTATGGCGTTGGTGGGCAAGGACCTGTATGTCGCCGATACCGACCGGCTGCTGCGCTTTCACTATGAGCCGGGCGCCATGCAACTGCGCCAGGAAGGCCGCAAGGTGGTGGACCTGCCTGGCGGCCCGTTGAATCACCATTGGACCAAGAACGTGATCGCCAGCCGCGACGGCAAGAAGCTGTATGTCACGGTCGGCTCCAACAGCAACGTGGGCGAGAACGGGCTGGACAAGGAACAGGGTCGGGCAGCGATCTGGGAGGTTGACCCGGCCAATGGCGAGCATCGGATCTTCGCCTCAGGCCTGCGCAACCCCAACGGGTTGGCCTGGGAGCCGCGCACAGGGGTGTTGTGGACAGCCGTCAACGAGCGTGACGAGATCGGTAGCGACCTGGTGCCGGACTACATCACCTCGGTGAAGGATGGCGGGTTCTATGGCTGGCCGTACAGCTACTACGGCCAACATGTGGACTTGCGGGTCGAGCCGCAGGACCCGGCGAAAGTCGCGCAGGCGATCGTGCCGGATTATGCGGTGGGGCCACACACGGCGTCGCTTGGGCTTGAGTTCGCCCAGCCGGGGGTGTTACCGGCGCCGTTCGAACAGGGGGCGTTCGTAGGGCAGCATGGCTCTTGGAATCGCAAGCCGCACAGTGGGTACAAGGTGATTTTCGTGCCGTTCAGTGATGAGGGGAGGCCTGCCGGAAAGCCGGTGGATGTGTTGACGGGGTTCGTCGACAGCAAGGGCAAGGCGATGGGGCGGCCTGTGGGCGTGATCAATGATGGGCGTGGCGGGGTTTTGGTGGCGGATGATGTGGGGGATGTGGTTTGGCGGGTCAGTCGAGGGTCTTGAGGGCTTGGGCTTGGGCTTTTAGACCGTGTGGGGATTCGTTTTTGGTGGGGACGCCACTGGCGCTTTTCGCCTTCACGGGAGGGTGTCAGAAATTTTGTGTTCGGGCATAACATGAGTAAGAGGTGCATGTATGCCAACCAAAAAGAAACCCCTGCGTGACCTGCCTAAAATCCCCAAAGAGCTGCTG